>JBBRRW010000324.1:0-3211 GCA_038245975.1 Burkholderiales bacterium | reverse complement strand
CTTGACCGACCCCGCGTCGGTGGCCAGCACGCGCAGCAGCTTGCCGCTGGCCAGCGTGGACAGCGCCTTCTTGGCGCGCAGGATCGGCAGCGGGCACGCAAGGCCCCGAGCATCCACTTCGGCATCGATCGTCAGTTCGGTTGTCATGCTGTTACTCGCGTGGTGATGGTTGGCGGTCCGCGTTGCCCGCAGGTCAGCCTGTTGCCTGGGCCGATGCGTCGGTCGACGGTCGCGGCGGCAGGTCGATGAACTCGACCTCGAGGCCGCGGGCCCGCATCCAGTCGGCCATCGCGTACCCGGTGCCTGCCCGCCACGGTCGCAGCCGATGCGGCGCCACGAGGCGGAACTCGGCCAGTTCCTCGTTCAGCGCGATGGTCCCGCTGGCCTCGACATGATAGGCGATGATCAGTTCGTTCTTCCGCATGAACTCGTAGACGCCGATCAGCGTCATGCGGTCGACGTCGAGGTTGGTCTCTTCCTTCAGTTCGCGGGCCATGCCCTGCTCGGGCGTCTCGTCGGCCTCGAGGAAGCCGGTGATCAACGCGAACATGCCGTGGGTCCACTGCGCGTTACGGGCCAGCAGGATGCGACCGTCGTACTCGACCAGAGCCGCGAGCACCGGCAGCGGATTGTTCCAGTGCGTGAAGTGGCAGCGCGGGCAGGCGACGCGCTGGCGGCCCGCCGACTCACGTGTCTCGAGCGGTGCCGCGCACAGCGGGCAGAACTGCCAGGCCGACGCGGTCACCACGAAGCGCCCCGGCGGACCGCCGCGTCGCGCCTCACTTCTTCTCGTCCTTGTCGCTGCCGAGCGTCGCGTCGGCCACCTTGCCCACGCCCATGCCGACCATCTTCACGGTGCCGATCGCCGCGTCGGCCGCGACCCCGACCGTCTTGACCGCGACGGTGCCGACCGCATCGACCACGGCGAAGGCGACGCAGCCTCCGAGCAGCAGGCAGGCGAGCAACGAGCCCGCGGGGAGCACGACGCGCAGGATTCGGGATCTCATGTTTCGGCTACTCCGCAGCGGTCGAAGGCAGGGTCGGCGGCCGCGGATGCAGGCGCGCCATCGCATGCGCGTCGGCGTAAACGCCATCGCGCAAGGCATAGGCGCGATGCGTGCCTTCCAGCGCGAAGCCGTGCCGGCGATAGAGCGCGAGCGCCGCCGCATTGTCGACGAACACGGTGAGTTCGATGCGCAGCAGGCCCATCCAGTTGTCGGCGCGATCGATCAGCGTCGTCAGCAGGGCCGAACCGATGCTGCGGCCCTGCCAGTTGTCGCGCACGCTGATGCCCAGCCCCATCGCGTGCCGGCGGCGCGGTGACTTGCCGGCCGGATGCAGGCTCGCGTGACCGACGAGTTCGAGCAGCGGTGTCGGTGATCCGGCATCGAGCACCTCGGCGACGAGCATGAACGCCTCGGGATCGAACGCCGCCATGCGCTGGCGCCAGTGTTCGCGCGACGGCAACGGCAGTTGCAGCGTCCCGCGATAGGCGAGCGGCGACGCCATCGTCATCATCAGGCCCTCGTGGTCCGACGGCTCGGCCTGGCGAATGCGCAGGTCGGCGCCCCGGACTGTCGTCTCGATCGAGGCGACCACGCTCACTTCGACTTGCCGCCCAGCGACCCGCGGTTGTAGTCGGAGTCGCCCGGCTGGATCTTGCGACCGAAGCCGAAGATGCCGCCCTGCTCGCGCGCCTTCTCCTTGTCGTACGCATCGATCACCGGTTGCTGGGCCGCGGCCTTCGTCGCCTCGACGTATTCCCAGCGACCGTTCGGGTAGAGGCGGATGCGATCGCCGCGCGCGGTCGTGCCGTCGATCGGCACGCCCGGATCGGCGGCCGCCATCGCACCGCACCCGACGACGCATCCGGCGACGAACACGATCGCCCCACGGACCATCAGACGCGCTCCTCGACGAAGCCGCGTACCGACGCGAGCGCCGCACCGAGGTTGGCGGGCTCGCTGCCGCCGGCCTGCGCCGTGTCGGCCTTGCCGCCACCCTTGCCGCCGACCTGCTGCGCGACGAAATTGACGAGTTCGCCGGCCTTGACCTGCCCGACCAGGTCCGGCGTCACGCCGGCGATCAGGCTGACCTTGCCCGCGTCGACGCTCGACAGCACGATCACCGCGCTTTTCAGCTTGGCCTTGAGCTGGTCCAGCGTCTCGCGCAGCGACTTCACGTCGGCGCCATCGAGCTGCGTGGCGAGGACGCGGAGGGACTTGCCGGTCAGTTCCACCGCCTGCGACGCGAGGTCGTCGCCGGCCGACGACGCGAGCTTCGACTTCAGGCGCGCGAGCTCGCGTTCGAGCGACTTCACGTTGTCGAGGATCTGGCCGATCCGCTGCGTGACTTCTTCGGGCTGCGCCTTGAGCGCCGACGCCGCCTCGTGGACCTGCGCGTCGAGCGACTGCACGACCACCAGCGCGCCTTCGCCGGTGACGGCCTCGATGCGCCGCACGCCGGCCGCGACGCCGCCTTCGGAGACGATCTTGAAGAGGCCGATGTCGCCGGTGCGCGCGACATGCGTGCCGCCGCACAGCTCGTGCGACGTGCCGATCTCGAGCGAGCGCACGACGTCGCCGTACTTCTCGCCGAACAGCGCCATCGCGCCCTTCTTCACGGCTTCGTCGTACGGCAGCACGTTGACGCGCGTCGCGATGTTGGCCAGCACTTCCTTGTTGACGATGGTCTCGACACGGCGGATCTGCTCGGCCGTGATCGGTGCGTTGTGCGAGAAATCGAAGCGCGTCTTGTCGGCATCGACCAGCGAGCCGCGCTGCGCGACATGCGTGCCGAGGACCTCGCGCAACGCCTTGTGCATCAGGTGCGTGGCCGAGTGGTTGCGGATGGTCGCCGATCGCCGGTCCGCGTCGACCGCGGCGTCTACGGCATCGCCGACCTTGAGTTCACCGCTCGCGATGCGGCCGTGATGACCGAACACCTCGGGCTGGATCTTCAAGGTGTCGACGACCTCGAACTGCACCGACGCATTCGACAACCGGCCGGCATCGCCGACCTGCCCGCCGGACTCTGCATAAAACGGCGTGCGGTCGAGCACGACGATGGCCTCGTCGTCGGCACCGATGCGTTGCACCGACGTGCCGGCGCTGTACAGGGCGACGACCCTGGCATGTTCGTGCAACTGGTCGTAGCCGACAAACTCGGTCCTGGCACCGCGGTACTCGACGTTGCCGGCGGCCTTGAACTT
>JBBRRW010000323.1:0-3242 GCA_038245975.1 Burkholderiales bacterium | reverse complement strand
GTGGGAGGCCGGCGTCCGGCTCGGATGGATCTCCGCGTTCCTGTTCGGTTCGCCGTGGGGCATCGCGCAGTTCGCGGTCCGGTCGATCGCCAACGGCTCCTGCTCGCCGACACCTGGACGACGGTCTTCGAAGCGACGCTCGGTTTCGTGATCGGCACCGCGGTCGGCTCGGTGCTCGGCCTGTCGCTGTGGTATTCACCGTTCATCGCGCGCACCGTCGAGCCGATCGTGGTCGCGTTCAACAGCGTGCCAAAGATCGCCTTCGCCCCGATCATCATTCTCTGGTTCGGCACCGGACTGACCTCGAAGGTCGCGCTGTCGATCTCGCTGACGGCGATCGTCGCGCTCATCGCGGCCTACCAGGCGAGCAAGGACGCCGACCCCGACCTCCAGGGGCTGATGGTGACGCTCGGCGCGGGCAAGCACCAGATCTTCCACGACGTCATCGTCCCTTCGTCGCTGCCGGCCATCGTCGCCACGTTCCGCATCACCGTCGGGTTCGGTCTGGTCGGTGCCGTGGTCGGCGAATTCATCTCGTCGCAGCACGGGCTCGGCCGTCTCATCTTCACGGCGTCGAGTCTGTACGACCTCTACACGGTGTGGGTCGGCCTGTTCACGCTGATGGCCGTCGGCTTTGTCCTGTACTTCCTGATCGACTGGTTCGAACGCCGCCTGCTGCCGTGGAAGGTCAGCGACCACCGGCAGGAAATCCGTGTGTAAATATTTTTTACCGAGATGACCTCGCCCATGAAGCCTTTCCCATCGTTGACACGCTGCCTCGTATCGATCCTGTTCGTCGCGCTGGTCCCCGGCATCGCATCCGCCCAGGCGAAGAAGGTCACGATCTCGCAGGCCTTCCGGTCGCTGCTCTATCTGCCGCTCTACATCGGCATCGACAACGGGCTGTTCGCCAGGCGGGGCCTGGACGTGACCAAGGAAACGGCCGGCGCACCGAGCACGGCGCTGGCGGCGGTGATCTCGGGCAGCGCCCAGTTCTCGCTGCACGGTCCGGAGTGGCCGGCGATCGCGGCTTCGAAGGGCGCGCCGGTGCAGATCGTGGCCAACTGCGTCAACGGCGCGGCGGTGTGGATCGCGACCACACCGGATTTCAAGTTCACGAGCATCAAGGACCTGAAGGGCGAGACCATCGTCACCGGGCAGATGCCGACGACCAGTACGTCGCTGTTCATGAAGCTGTTCAGGGAGAACGGCCTCGACGTGGACAAGGACGTCAAGCTGGTGCAGGTGCCGCTGGGCACCGAGATCGGCGCGTTCATGGCGGGCCAGGGCAAGGTCGCGGTCATGTACGAGCCCGGCCTCGATCAGGCCGTCGCCAAGGGCATGAAGGTGGTGCTCGGCTTCCCCAGGCTCTACGGGCCCTGCGCGTTCTCCGCGATCATGACCCGCACCGACGCCGATCCGGACACCGTGCAGCGCTTCGTCAACGGGCTCGACGCCGCCTTGCGGTCGATCCGCTCCGACCCGGCCGGCGCGATCGCCATAGCGAAGAAGGAGTTCCCCACGCTCGAACCGGCCGTGATCGAATCGGCGGTCAAGCGGATGATCGATGACAACGTCTACCCACCGAGCGTCGCCATCACGCCGGCATCGCTCAAGGTCAGCATGGACACGCAGATCGCGCTCGGCAACCTGGCCGTGCAGCCCGTGTACGACAAGTTCATCGCGACGTCCTACATCAAGAAAGCGCTGGAGCAGAAGTAGCCGATGACCCTCCATCGACTCGGCATCATCGAAGCGCTCGCCGCGATCGCGGACGGCCGGATCGCGGCCGGCGACTACCTGGAAAGCTGTATCGCGCGCACGCTCGCGGTCGAGCCGCGGGTCGGCGCCTTCGCCCATTTCGATCCGGACGCCGTGCGCGCGTCGGCCGCCACCGTCGCGCCGACCGGTGCGCTGCGCGCGATGCCCGTCGGCATCAAGGACATCATCGCCACGCGCGGCATCCCGACCGAGATGGGCTCGGCGGCGTTCCGCGGCCACGTGCCCGAACGGTCGGCCTGGGTGATCGACGCGCTGGCCGGCGCGTCGGCGCTCATGTTCGGCAAGACGGTCACGACCGAATTCGCGTGGCGCCATCCCGGCAGGACGCGCAACCCATGGAACCTCGCGCATTCGCCGGGCGGTTCTTCGAGCGGCTCGGCCGCCGCGGTGGCATGCGGCTGCGTGCCCGCGGCACTGGGCACGCAGACGCTGGGATCGGTGCTCAGGCCCGCGGCCTACTGCGGCGTGGTCGGTTACAAGCCGAGTTACGGCGCCATCCCGCGCACCGGCGTCTACCCGCTCGCGCACAGCCTCGACCACATCGGCGTGTTCGCGCGCAGCGTGGTCGACGCCGCGCTCGTCGCCTCCGTGCTGTACGGGTCCGACGGCATCGACCTGCCGGATGCGCCGCGACCGGGATCCGGCTGGCCCTTCGCCCCGCTCGCCGCCCCGCCGCGCGTGGCGTTGCTGCGGACCTCGGCCTGGCATCGCGCGAGCCCGGAGCAGCAGGCGCTGGTCGAAGCCGTCGCCGATCGTCTGCGGGCCGCCGGCGCGAGCGTCACCGACGTCGATCTGCCGCCGTCGTTCGACGCCGTGTGGGCGATCGCCAGGACGCTCTGCGACGCGGAAGGCGCGGTCTCGAACGGTGCCCTGGCCCGCGAGCGTCCGCCGCGCATCAGCACGCCGACGCTGGAGCTGGTCGCGCGCGGCGACGCGCTGACCGCGCCCGACTACCTGCGCGCGAAGGACGCACAGCACGCGCTGATGCGCGAGTTCGCGTCGATCATGGCGACGTTCGACGCCGCACTCACGGCGCCCGCCACCGGGGGCGCCCCGGAAGGCCTGGCCGACACCGGGGACGCGCTGTTCTGCACGCCCTTCAGCCTGCTGGGTACGCCGGCGATCGCGATCCCCGCCGGCGCGACGGCGGGCGAGCTGCCGCTCGGCGTGCAGCTCGCCGGACGCCGGGGCGACGACCGTCGCCTGCTCGAGACCGCCGCCTGGGTCGAACGCGAGATCGGCTGGGTGCAGGGCTTTCCGCTGCAGTGACCGGCCGGCCCGGACCGCCCGGCGGCACTCCGAAAGCGCACGCCAAGGCGCCCGGACCACCGCCGGCAAGCTTTCACGGGCGCCCTTAGAATGCGTCGATGTTCACACGGCTCTCCGAAGACATCGCGACCATTCGCGAACGCGATCCCGCCGCGCGCAGCAAGTGGGAAGTCCTCACCTGCTACCCGGGT
>JBBRRW010000322.1:0-3253 GCA_038245975.1 Burkholderiales bacterium | reverse complement strand
GCACTCGGAACGAGGCCGTGCGGCGGCGATGGAAGGCGGCCAACCGGCGCTGGGCAGCACGCCGATCGACCGTCCTCGGCGCCGTCCGCTACGGCGCCGTCGCCTCCACCTTGACCGAGGCGAACCAGGCCGACAGGTTGGCGATGTCGGTGTCGCCGAGCGGCCTGGCCATCAGCGTCATCACCTCGTGCTTGCGCTTGCCGCTGCGGTAGGCCTGCAGCTGCCCGGCCAGATAGGCCTCCGGCTGGCCGGCGAGGTTGGGCGCGTCGGGCGCCACGGCGATCCCCAGCGGCCCGTGGCAGGCGCCGCAGGCCGCGGCCTTCGCCTTGCCGGCGGCGACGTCCGCCGCCTGCGCCGCCGGCAGGCCGGCCGCCAGGACGAGCGCGGCCAGCGCGCGGCTCGCGCGTGGTCGCGTCATGGCGCCGTATACGTGATGCGATAGATCGCGCCGGCGTAGTCGTCGGACACGAACAGCGAACCGTCCTTGGCCACGGCGACGTCGACCGGGCGACCGCGATAGGCGCCGGTCTGGTCGTCGAGCCATCCCTCGGCGAAGATCTCCGTCTTGTCGGCCGTGCCGTCCGCCTTCAGCGACGTGAACAGCAGGCGCGCGCCGACCGGCTTGGTGCGGTTCCACGAGCCGTGCTGGGCCGAGAAGAAGCCACCCTGGTAGGCCGCCGGAAATGACTTGGCGTTGTAGAAGGCCAGGCCGAGATCGGCGGCGTGCGCGTCGGTCATCACCTGCGGGTCGATCGCGCCGGCCGGGATCGGATCCTTGTCGTAGCCGTTCTCGGTGATGCGGGTCTTAGCGACGATGTACGGATAGCCGAAGAACTGGCCGGCCTTCGTGGCGCGGTTGATCTCGCCCAGCGGGATGTCGTCGCCCATGCCGTCGGTCTGGTTGTCGGTGAACCAGAGCGTGCCGTCCTTCGGGTTGAAGTCCATGCCCACCGAATTGCGGATGCCCGACGCGTACACCTCGCGGCCCGTGCCGTCGAGCTTCATGCGGACGATGCCACCGATGCCTTCCTTGTGGTACAGCGCAAGCTTGGCGCGCGGCTGCACGTTGAACGGCTGGCCGAGCGCGATGTAGAGCATGTTGTCGCTGCCCACGCGGCACACCCGGCCGCTGTGGTTGAACGACACCTCGGCCGGCGGGATCAGCTTGCCCTGCGGCACCACCTCAGCGACCGCGACGTCGGCGCCTTCGTAGAAGAACTCGGCCGCCGGGAACGCGAGCACGCGATTGCTTTCGACGACCACCAGCACGCCGTCCCTGGTCCAGCACACCGCGTTCGGATTCCTGAACTTGATCGGGGGCGCGAATTCCTTCACCTCGGTCGCCGCGTCGCCGCTGTTGCGGTTGGTGACCGCCCACACGTTCGACTTGCGCGTGCCGACGAACATCATGTTGGTCGACGGCGCGACCGCGATCGCGCGGGCGTCGGGTACGACGGCGTACAGGTCGATATGGAAGCCGGGCGGCAGCTTGATGCGCTTCAGGTTCTCGCGCAGCAGGTCGGCGTTCTTGCCGGTCTGCGGCACGATTTCCATCTTGCCGTCGCCGCCCGAGATCTTCATCTGCTTGAGGTTCTCGATCCCCGAAGGCGTCTGTGCGAACGTCGGTGCCTGCAGGGCCAGTCCGACCCCCAGCGCGGCCCCAAGCGTCCATGAACGTGCATGCATGTGCTGTCTCCTGATTCTTTTAGGGATGTCGACCTGCGGGAACGCGCGCTTGCCCGGGCCCCACGCGACACTTGCGAGCTTAGCGTAGGCCACGCGCATCGGCAGCAATCTGGTTTCGAAAGCTCGACCGCGTGGTTCAATCACGACCGGACCAGAGGCGCGCGCTGCCGGCGCCGCGCGTGGTCAACAACCCGGGAAAGAAAAATTC
Source organism: Burkholderiales bacterium (assembly GCA_038245975.1). Classification (GTDB taxonomy): domain Bacteria; phylum Pseudomonadota; class Gammaproteobacteria; order Burkholderiales; family Burkholderiaceae_D; genus CAHJXF01. The sequence continues at coordinate 1,359 of JBBRRW010000322.1, read as the reverse complement.
ATGAACGCAACGCGTCTGATCGCCATCGTCCTGCTCGTCGGCGGCGTGCTCGCCATCGTCTATGGCGGCTTCAGCTACACGAAGGACACCACGGTCGCCAAGGTCGGCCCGATCGAGCTGTCCGCGAAGAAGACCGAGACGGTCAACATCCCGCTGTGGGCGGGCATCGGCGCCGCGGTCGTCGGCGGCCTGCTGCTCGTCGTCGGCGGCAGGAAGGGCTGATCGACACCGGCCTCGCGGCTGCGCAACGTCGACTGCCGTCGGTCGCGATCGGCTGGCAGGTCTATTCGATCTCCGGCCGCGCGCTCGACCTCGGGCTGATCGGCCTCGCGCAGGTCGTCCCGTCGCTGCTGCTGACCCGCCCCGCGTTGCCCGTGACCATCCAGTGGGTATTCATCTGCGCCGCGACGCGGGCGGGGTCGGGCGATCGTTCCGTGGCCGCGCACATCGCGGAGCTGCGGCGTGGGCACCGGATGCGCGCTCCGCGCGGGCGCCGCTGGCCCGCCCTCGGAAAAGGTTCCCTCGGGATTAACCCGGCTAGCCTGCCGCGGCCCGGCCCGGCAGACTTGCATGTCGTCAAGTGCGTCGCCGCCGTGTGATCCGCGCGCGATCCGGTGAGGGATCGAGGGGAACCCGTTCCACCGATGCGCCGACGTTCGCGGGGACTCGAATCAACACGACCAGGAAAACAAAATGCCTCAAGACGACTCCAGCAATTCGAACGACGGCCTGTCGCGTCGCGGCTTTCTGCAGGCCGGTGCCGGCCTCGCCGGCAGTCTGCTCATCCCGAGCCTGATCCAGCAGGCTTTGGCGGCCGATGCCGCGGTGGGGACCTACCCGGCGGGCACGTCGGGTTCGTCCGTGTTCGTCGGCATCTGCACCCCGCGCACGGGCACCTACGCGGCGCAGGGCGAAGACGAGATCAAGGGCTACGAGCTCGCGATCGAACACCTGAATGCGGGTGACGAACTGATCCGCAAAATTTCCCCGAACACCCGGAAGGGCGTCCTCGGCAAGGAAGTGAAGTACGGCATCTCGGACAGCGAAGCGAAGCCCAATACGGCCGTGCAGGCCGCATCGCGCTTCATCTCCGAGAACAAGGCCATCATGTTCACGGGCTCGGTGTCGAGCGCCGTCGCCGTGGCACTCAACAAGCTCGCCGATCGCGAGAAGGTCATCTACCTGCCGTGCATCAGCGGCTCGAACGACACGACCGGTAAGGACTGCGTGCGCTACTCGTTCCGCCAGTGCTTCTACGCGCAGACCGCGGCGCAGGCGATCGCGCCGGTGCTGATCAAGAACATCGGTCGCGGCAAGAAGATCGCGTTCCTCACGCCCGACTACACCTACGGTCACACG
>JBBRRW010000321.1:0-3262 GCA_038245975.1 Burkholderiales bacterium | reverse complement strand
CTGCTGGTCGTCCCCACCGGGCTCCTGCTGTTCATGGCGCACGCCACCGACCTCGTCGGCAATCGCGCATTCATCGTCAAGATGGTGCTGCTGTTCGCCGCAGCCATCAACGCGCTGATGTTCCATGCCGGCCCCTACCGCGTGGAGACGGAGGCGCCGCCGGGCGGTTCGCCGCGCGGGTCGACGCGGCTGTTCGCGGCGCTGTCGATGGTCATCTGGGTGTCGGTGATCGTCGCCGGTCGATGGATCGCCTACGTATGATCGGCAGCCGATGAACATGCCCGCCCGTTCGAATCCCTCGCGGTCCCACGACGACGTGCTGAAGGAGATCGCGTGGTGGCCGCTGGCCGTCATCGCCGTCGTACTGACCGGCGTCGCGGTGCTGTTCATGAAGGGCGGCTCGCTGAACGTCGAGGTCTTCGTCGCAGTCCAGCGCTACACGCGCGCGTGGCCCGACACGGTGTGGTCGATGGTCACGATCTGCGGGACCGGCGTCGTCGCGTTCGCGCTGCTGTCGCCGATCCTCGCCTGGCAACCCCGCTGGTACGCGGCGGGACTGGCCGCAGCGCCGCTCGCGGGGTTGTATTCGAACGGGCTCAAGCGGCTCTTCGCGCTACCGCGGCCGGCGTCGGTCCTCGAGGCCGGCCAACTGCACGTCATCGGCGAGACGCTGCACGCCAACACGTTCCCGTCCGGCCATTCGGTCACGGCCTTCACGCTCGCGGCGCTGCTCGTGCTGGCGTCGCGACGTCCGTTGCAGGCCGCGGCCTGGGCCGTGCCGATGGCGACGCTGATCGCGATCTCGCGAATCGCGGTCGGCGCCCACTGGCCCGCCGACATCGCGGCCGGTGCGGCCGGCGGCTGGTGCTGCGGCGCGCTGGGCGTGATGGCGATCACCCGCTGGCGCTTCTGGAATTGCGCCACCGGCCTGCGCGTCATGGGGGCGGTGTCGATCGGCATCGGCGCGTCGCTGTTCGTCGTCGACCTCGGCTATCCGCTCGCGCTGCCGCTGCAATACGCGGCCGGCTGCATCGGCATCGCCGCCGGCATCGTCGTCATCGTGCGACCGCGGCTCGACCCGCTGCTGCCGTGGCGCCGTGCAGGCCACGCGGCGAACGACGTCGCCGCCCGATGAGCGGACGTCGTCGCCGGTCCGTCGCGTGACGCGCACGATCGTGCTGCGCGGTGTGGCGATCGTGATCTCGATCGCGTTGCTCGCGTGGCTGGTCGCCGATGCGCGCTGGCAGGGCGTCGCCGCGCGGCTCGCGCGGATCGACGGCGGCGCGCTGCTCGGTGTCGCACTGCTGTTCGCGGCCAGCTACGCGATGCGCGGCGCGCGCATTCACGGCGAGTTCCGCGACGAAATCCGGGCGAGCGGCGCCGACGGCGGGTCGCGCACTGACTTGCGGACCTACCTGCGCATCCTGCGGCTCACGCTGGTCCACAACGCGCTGGTCAACGTGCTGCCGTTCCGCGGCGGCGAGGTCGCGTTCCCGGTGCTGCTGGCGCGCTGGTTCGGCATCGGCAGCGGCCGCGCGATCGTCTCGCTGCTGTGGCTGCGCGCGCAGGACGCGACCGTCGTGCTCGCGCTCGCGGCGCTGGTGTGGCCGGGCCTGCCGTGGCCCTGGCGACTGCTCGTCCTCGCGCTCATCGTCGCCGGGGCAGGGGCGCTGCCGTACTGGACACGTCGTCATCGGGCCAATGCAGTAACGGACGCCGAAGGCGCGTCCAAGGTCGACCGCGTGCGTGCGCTGCTCGAGCGCTCGACGCGCCGCAACGCGTCGGGCTGGCTGTGGACGGTCGGCAACTGGAGCGTGAAGCTGGTGGCCGAGACCTGGCTGGTGGCGCTGGCGCTCGACTCGGCCGACGGTGCATCGGCGGCGCTAGGGGCGATCGGCGCAGAGCTCGCGGCGATCCTGCCGATCCAGGGCGTGGCGGGCTTCGGCACCTTCGAGGCCGGAGGCGCCGCATTGATGCGCACCCAGGGCGTGACGCTGGCGGCCGGACTGGAAGCGGTGCTCGTGCTCCACGCCGTGGTGCTCGCGCTCGCGCTGGCGGCCGGTGCGCTCGCCGCGGCCTTCCTTCCCGGCCCGTCGGCCGGGCGCGACGTCGCTCGCTGACCCTGTCGCCACTCGTCGCGCCATCGTTTCTCGTACGTGGTCCGCATCGCGGGCGGCGGGCTGCCGATGCAGGTCGGCTGCGACCCGACCATCATCTTGCCGCGCGCTGTTCGCGCACAATTTGTCGAGGGGTCGGTTCGGCGGTCGGTCGCCCCTTCGAAGCGCAGGCGCGAAAGGCGTCCCGGACGGCGGCGCAGAGGATCGCCGCCGCCTGCGTCTCCGCCCAGCGACTGTCCTGGCGCGGTTGGGCTTCGCCGATGTTCTCCGCGGACGACGGTGGTGCTTCAGGCGCAGCGGCCCGGTCCGCACCCCACAGGTAGCCGAGCGACATGAAGGCGATGGACAGCGCCGCGACGCCGACCGCGCCCCGCCAGAGACGACGTGGCGGTGGCGCGAAGCCTTCGCTGTAGAACGGATCCTCGTTGCGAAAGACCGGCTCGATCGACATCGCCGTGTCCGAGGTCGATAGCGGCGGTCCGCCGGCGACCCGGTCGAGATCGCCGCTCGTCAGCACGCGCAGGCGGAGTCGCCCCGACGGATCGCGGGGACGGGCGTGCCGCTGCGCTCGCAGCTCGGTCGTGGGATTGGTGATGTCGTTGGCGGAGTTCGTCACGTCGTTCCTCCCTGTCGAGGCGCCGCGTCGTCGAGACGTCGATTCGAATGTCCTCGACCAACGGACGGAACGCGCGACGCAGACCGGACATCGGCAGGTGCGCAGAATCGATCGCCGCCTCTGCGGACGGCAACCTAACAAGTGATGATGTTCAGTCGGACGAGCCTGCTGCAAAATGCACGGCGAACCCCGATCCCGCCTCGAACTCTCCACCGGAGACTCTCGCGTGTCGAACGATCTGACGCAGTAAATCCAGCGTGTCGGCAGCGGCGATCGGGCCGCACGCGACGCCCTATTCGCCAGCGCCTATGCCGAGTTGCGCAAGCTCGCGCGGTCGCGGCTCTACGACGGCGGTCGCAACACCTATCTCGACACGACCGCGCTGGTCCACGAGTCCTACCTGCGCTTCCTCAACGCGAGCAACCTCGGCATCGACGAATCGCCGTTCGTTCTTCTCGTACGCGTCCAAGGTCATGCGGTCGGTCGTGATCGATTCGGTCCGCGAACACCAGGCGCAGCGCCGCGGCGG
>JBBRRW010000320.1:0-3276 GCA_038245975.1 Burkholderiales bacterium | reverse complement strand
TGACGGCGATCGACGATCACTGGCGACTGCCTTCGCCCTGACGCTGGTTCACCGCTTGCCGGTGATTTCCTTGAAGAAGGCATCGCTATTCGGCTTGCGGCCGAGAAAGTGCTCGACCAGGACCTGCGGCGGCTCCTGCCCGCCCTGGGACAGGATGTCGGCGCGATAGCGCTTGCCGTCGACCGGGTTCATCAGCTTGCCGTGGAAGCCGGACAGCATGTCGAGCGCGAGTACCTCGCTCCACATGTAGCCGTAGTAGCCGGCCGCATAGCCGCCGACCAGGTGACCGAAGGCGGCCGGGAAGAGCGTGCCCGGCACCGTACCGAGCGGCGTCGCGCCTTCGAGCTTGGTCCACGAAGCGAGCGCCTCCGCGGGCTGCGGCGTCGTCAGCGACATGTCGTACGACGCGAACAGCAGCTGGCGCGCATAGCGCACGCCGCGACCGTACTTGCGAGCCGCGTCGAGCTGGCCGATCTGTTCGGGCGACAGCTGCGGACAATCCTTGCAGACCTCGGCGAACAGCTTCAACGCGTCCTCGCGCCGTGCCCACTCCTCGAACATCTGCGACGGCGCCTCGACGAAGTCGCGCTTGACCGCGGTCCCCGCCTCGTCGACGTAGACGGTCTTCGACAGCACGCCGTGCATCACGTGGCCGAACTCGTGCAGCATCGTCTCGAGTTCGCCGTGGTCGAGGCCGTTGCGGTTGAAGTTGGTCACCAGCGCCGAGATCGGCGTCCGGTAGCCGGGTGCCCCCGGCTCTTTCGCGAGCGTGGAGACCGAACGGACCGGCCACGCCGCGGCATGGTTGTACTTGCCGTCACGCGGGAAGAGATCGAGATACACCGTCCCGACGAAGGCGCCGTCCTTGCCCGCGACGCCGCGATCGAACACGTCGTAGACCCGCACGTCCGGATGCCAGACCGGCGCGGTCGACGGTACGAAACGGATGCCGTACAGCGTCTCGGCGACCCGCAACGTGTAGGCGACGCTGGCGTCGGTGGGGAAGTACTTGCGCAGCGCTTCCTGGTCGACGTGGTAGCGCGCCTTCTTGAGCTTTTCCTGGTAGTACGTCAGGTCCCAGCGATTCAGCACGGTCGCGGCCAGCGGCGTCTTCTGGTCGTCGGCCTTGACCTGGCGCAGCTCCGCGACTTCCTGCTTCTCGAGATCGGAGACCGCGGCATTCACGTCGCCGAGGAACTTGTAGACCGCCTCGGGGCTGCCGGCCATGCGGCGCTTGACCACGTAGCTGGCGAAGTCGGGGTAGCCGTACAGCCTGGCCAGCTCCAGCCGCAGCGCGACGATCTGGTTCAGCAGCTCGATGTTGGCCTGCTTGCCTTCGTTCATCTTGGCGAGCCAGTACTTCTTGCGCGCGCCTTCGTTCGCACCGAGCTGCAGGAAGGGGACATACGACGGATACGACAGCGGCAGCAAGTAGTTACCCTGGTCGTCCTGCTTCTGCGCGGCCAGGTAGCTGTCCGGCATGCCGGTCATCTCGGCCGGCGTGAACACGAGCTTGGTGCCGTCGTCGCGGATGTTCTTGTCGAACTGCTGCGAAAGCTCGGTGATCTGCTGGTTGATCGCCTTCACGCGTTCGCGCTTGTCGGGGCTCAGCGTCACGCCGCTGTCCTCGAAGCTCTCGATCAGGTCCTGGCGATACTGCCGCTGGAACGCATCGGCGGGCTTGGCGTCCTTTACGCGCTTGTACAGCGCCTCGCTCTGGAACAGCTCGGTCTGGAACGGCGTGTACTTCAGCTCGCAGGCGTCGGCCGCGTCGCGTGTCGCCTTGTCGGTCGACGTGTTGGCGATCAGCGACAGCGGTCCGTCGAGGTCGCTGGTCGCGATCGACAGCTGGTTCCATTCGGTGAAGATCCCCGCGGACCCCTTGCGGGCTTCCATCGCGGCCTTGGTCTTCCGGAAGCCGTCGATGGCGCCGTCGCACATGCCGGTGATCGTGGCCGCGTCCCACAGCGGGATCGCGGGCCGCGCCGGCTTAACCGCGTCGGTCGCCGCGTGGGCCGCGCCGCCCAGCGTCGCGACGCTGATGCAGGTGATGACGCCGAGGCGGCGTGCGCTGAACGGCAACGAATGAGCGGTCATGAAGGCTGGGGTCCTGATGGAGGCACGGAAAGGTTCTTCGGAAAGGGCTACGGCACTGCGGTCAAGCGGAGTTCTTGTTCTTCTGCCACTGCACGTCGCTGCCCCCCGCGTGACGGTTGAGCACGCGCGCGAGGACGAACAGCAGGTCGGACAGGCGGTTCAGGTAATGGCGCGAAGCGACGCGCACGGGCTCGACCTTGCCGAGCGCCACGACCGCCCGCTCCGCGCGCCGCGCGATCGTGCGGGCGACGTGCGCGAGGCCGGCCGCGCGCGAGCCGCCGGGCAGAATGAATTCCTCGAGTCGCGGCAGCCGCGCGTTGTAGGTCGCGAGCCATCCATCGAGCGCCGCGACCTGCGCCTCGGTGACCATCGTGTAGCCGGGGATCGACAGCTCCCCGCCGAGATCGAAGAGGTCGTGCTGGATGTCGGACAGCACCATCCGCACGTCGTCGGGCAGATCCTCGCAGGCCAGCACTCCGAGCGTGCTGTTGAGTTCGTCGACGTCGCCCATCGCATGGACCCGCAGCGCGTCCTTGTCGGTGCGCGTGCCATCCCCGAGACCGGTGGTGCCGTCGTCGCCGGTGCGCGTCGCGATCTGCGTGAGTCGTTTGCCCATGGAAGCTCGGTTTGAAGTGGCGGCGCAAAACGCGCAATTATAGAGAGGCTGACTGCCGAGAGCGTCCCGTGCGACGGAATGCGCCGTGAGGGGATGAAGCGCGAAGGCGAGCGTGTGCTGCGGCGCTGCCGCGACTATCCGGTGCGTTCGAGATAGCGCGCGCAGCCGCGCAACGCGCAGTCGTCGGCCACGATCAGCGAGACCGGCAGTGCGGCCAGCCATTCGCGGTAGCGGCCCTTGTCGACGAAGCGGCGCAGGAAGGCCGCGCGGTCGAAAGCGTCGCCGAGATGCCCGAGCACGCCGCCGGTGAGATACACGCCGCCCGACGCGCGGAACGCCAGCGCCAGGTCACCCGCGAACGCGCCGAGCATCCCCGAGTACTGGCGCACCGTCTGCCCGGCGCGGCTGGCCGGATCGGCGCTGGCGAGCCGCACGACGTCGCTCGGGTTGCCGTCCGCGACGCCCGCAACGGCATCGTCGGGCCACAGCGCCGCATGGACCAGCGCGAGACCGGCACCGCTGCAGACGCGCTCCCACGACACGCGGCCGTAGCGGCCGAACGC
>JBBRRW010000319.1:0-3292 GCA_038245975.1 Burkholderiales bacterium | reverse complement strand
CGCCAAGTCGATGGCGGCGCTGCAGCAGTCCGGTTCGAAGCGGCTCGTCGTCGCGGGCGGGGTCGGCGCCAATCGGCTGCTGCGCAGCGAGCTGTCGGCGGCAGCCGCGAAGCGCGGTGCGCAGGTTCATTTCCCCGCGCTTGAATGGTGTACCGACAACGGGGCGATGATTGCGCTGGCGGGGGCGCTGCGGCTGGAGCGGGATGGTCTGCCGAAAACCAGCGGCTTAGGCTTCGACGTGCGGCCGCGATGGAGCCTGGACGCGCTTTGACGTCGCCGGTCCGTCAGGACCCGAAGCGGAACACGCGGAAGCCTTCGCACCGGTAGACCGCCTGGTCGAGGAAGTGCGTGGCCCATCCGCCGCTGTCTTCGGGATGCATAAGGTACCAGTGGATGCGGTTGGCGCGCGCCCATGCGCCCAGCGCGCGGGCGTCGGCCGTCGCTTGCACGGCCTTCACGGCATCCACACGTTCGGACACCAGCTTCAGGTTGCCGCCGAATCCTGCCCTGGTCACGAAACTCTGGCGCTCCGCGATCGCGGTCGCAACCATCTGCGGATCGAACGACGAATCCTGCATGCGGTCGCCGAGACGTCCGTGATCGCGGACGTATTGCGCGGACCGGACCAGACAGGTGGGCGCCACATTGAAGTCGGCGTATTCGGCATAGGCTTCCCACTCTGGAAAGGTCTGCAGCTTGTGGGCCTCCACGAAGACGCCCGCCAGCATCGCGCATGCAAGGCAACCCGCCAACAAGCGACTGCGGCCCCGCGGTATCGGCCATCGGTCCGCCACCGAGACCGCGACGATCCCGGCCACGAACGCGACCACCACGAAATAGGCCCAGGCCTGCGGTCGATTGACGAACTCCTCGGGTGTCCCGATGCCGCGCTGGTCGAGCGCGAGGCCCGTCGACATCACCATGTAGTTGACGACGATGATCGACAGGAAGGCCCATGCGCGCGGGTCGGCGACGCGACGGGTTTTCCAGAACGCGAACGGCGCGACGACGATCCACAGGCCGAACGATCCGAACAGGATCAGCGACGCAGCCAGGATCGCGTTGGCCGCGCGTGGCAGGCTGTGGTCGAAGTACAGCCACTTGAAAGCATGTCGCAGCCACCCGTCGCTGAAGCCACCCATCAGGATCTGGACGTAAGGGCCGACGCCGGACCCGTCGAGGCGGAAGGTCGGTACGCGGGGCGACATCTGTGCGAACGACACAACCCCGACGAACAGGGCGACCAGTGCGACGGCGACCATGGCGCGCCCCCACCAGCGGATGCGCTCGACGCCGCGCCCGAAGTACAGGCACGGATAGAGCATCAGGATCATCGCGTTCGCAACGAACAGATGGGCCTTGTACGTCAGGCAGACGGCCAGCAGCACGTACGATGCCACGATGCCCCGGACGCGATCGCGGCGGCAGGCTTCGATCATGAACAGCCACGCCATCGCGATACACGCGATGCCGTACAGCATGCCAAGGTTCACCTGCGACATGAAGTGGAACGACAGGTAGTGGACACCGAATCCCTGTTGATACGCGTCGGGCAACGCGACGACGGCCGCTGCGGCGAACACGGCGGGCCAGGTCGTCTTCAACGTGACCGCCACCAGCGCGTACGCCGCGAGTCCGACGAGCAGGATGCCGAACGGCAACTGGAACGCGGCGTAGCTGTCGAGCGCACTGACCGACGTCAGCGCGTCGAGCGCGGCCGGCATCATGTAGCTGGCGAAGTGATAAGCGGGCGCGGCGACCCCTGCGAGCTTGATGTCGGAGATTGACTGCAGGCCGTGTGACTGCGCGAACGCGCTGACCTCGCGGACGTGGATGAACACGTCGAACCAGACGTTGAACACGGTCGACCCGTCCACGACCGACATCAGCGGCTGGGTATCGCGCACCCACAGCGTGGCCGCGAGCGCGGTGAATGCGATGCAGGCGAGCGATCCCGATTCCGCTGCCAGCGTCCGCCCCGGCACGGGCCTGCGCCCTCGACGCGCGACGGCGCAGGCAACGGCGCTCGCGCCGAGCAACACGACATGGGTACCGATGCCGAGCGGCGATGCGAGCGTCAGGACGAACAGCAGCGTGTTACAGAAGAAGAACCCGAGCAGCAACTCGTACGCGACGCCGGGCTGCCACGCGACGAAACGCGACGCGACACCCGCCAGCCATTCGCCGAACACGAGACAGGCAACCGTGAAGCCAGCCGTCAGTGCGAATGCGGCGACCGGTGCCGTGCCGGTCGTGCGCGCGAGCCACGACCACGAGGCCAGGATCACGACCGCTGCAGAAGCGAAGCGGATCCGGCGCATGCTCGCATCGAGCGGTGGCGCGAGGCGGCCGTCGGCTAAAGTACCGCGCGGCAGGAACCGATCGAAAGTCCGCACGTCAGTGGGCGCCTGCCGGGGATCGCATCAAGCAGACGCCGCGCGGCGGAAGACGAAGAACTTCTGCGCGAAGTAGGACAGAACCGTCGAAAAGGGAATCGCGAGCGCCCCGCTCGCGTACGCGCTGAAGCCGAGTGCGATGAATTTGGAAATCAACAGAATGTTGCACAGATAGATCAACGACCATGCGAACACGAATCGAAAGATGCGACGATTCTCCGTGCTCTTGAAGACCAGCGTGCCCTGCGTCTTGAAGCTGAACAGGATGCCGAGCATCAGCGCGAGGAGATTCGCAAGCGCGAAGTTGCAGCCGACGAAGATCAACGCCGCGTAGATGGCATAGCTGAACGCCGTGTTGACGACGCCGATGACGCCGAAGCGAACCAGCTCGTTATCGATCAACGCACGCAGCCTCACACGCCGCCTCCCGCGACCCTGGCCGCCGTTCGTCCGTATGCCATCAGACGCCTGGCTTTCGCGCGACCACGTAGTACTGCGCGCCGAGAGGAAGCCATCGAAGATGGCGTTCGATGCATCGCAACCGGGTCATGGCCGGCTGCACGAAGAGCCGAAAGCGAATCGAGGCGTCGACGAAACCGGCTTCGGTCACGCGTTTTTTCAACGTCCGCGCATCGATCAGCCGCGCGTTGATGTCGAAAGGGCATTGATTGACGACGCGGACCGTGAAGGGATTCAGGGGATTGTGTTCGAAGATGAACAACAATCCTTCGTCGTCGAGCACACGGTGCAGCTCCGACAGGTGCGCTGCGTGCTCGGCATGATCGATGTGATGGAACACGCACGCGCTGAACGCGAGATCGAACGCATTCGCTTCGGCCGGAATTGCACCCCCGTCGAACGCGACAAAGCGGGCCTGCCCCGGATATTCGCGACGG
>JBBRRW010000318.1:0-3313 GCA_038245975.1 Burkholderiales bacterium | reverse complement strand
GGTCTCGACGATGCGTCCGCCGACCAGGATCGCCATCCGCGGGCAGAGGTCGGTGACGTCTTCGACGATGTGCGTCGACAGGATGACGACGACGTTCTCGCCGATCTCGGACAACAGGTTGTTGAAGCGGTTGCGTTCCTCGGGATCGAGGCCGGCAGTCGGCTCGTCGACGATGATCAGTTGCGGGTTGCCGATCAGCGCCTGCGCGATGCCGAAGCGTTGCCGCATGCCGCCCGAGAAGCCGGCGATGGCCTTCTTGCGTACGTCCCACAGGTTGACCTGGCGCAGCAGCGTCTCGATGGTCTCGCGCCTTTCGCCGCGCCCGGCGACGCCCTTGAGCACCGCGAGGTGCTCGAGCATGTCGATTGCCGAGACGCGCGGATAGACCCCGAAGTCCTGCGGTAGGTAGCCGAGCGTCGCACGCAGCCGCGCCGGCTCACGCAGCACGTCGATGTTGCCGAAGCAAATCTGCCCGGACGTCGGCACCTGCAGCGTCGCGAGGCAGCGCATCAGCGACGATTTGCCGGCGCCGTTCGGTCCGAGCAGGCCGAACATGCCGGCCGGGATCTCGAGCGAGACCGAGTCGAGGGCTTTGACGCCGTTGGCGTAGACGTGTGTGAGATCGGTGATCGACAGCATCGGGAGACTCTCCGTGAACGGCCTGGGCCGCGGGATGACGGGCGTTGAAGCAGGCGGCATTTAGCCACGGCCGGCGACGAAGTCCAACCGATCGCGACGAACGCCGCGGGAGGGGGGGGTGGAATGCCGGGAATCGGGTTCGAGCGGCAGGGACGGCCGCGCCGCGACAGGCACCGGCGTGCAGAAGGTATCCTTGCGGGTCGAACTGTCGTGCCAGGAGAACTTCATGAACGTCGCTCACTCTGCCATTACGACCATCGGTCACTTCATCGATGGCGAGCCGGTCGAGCCGGCCGCTGAATCGCGCCGCTCGCCGGTCTTCAACCCCGCCACCGGCGCCATCACCGCCGAGGTGCTGCTGGGCGATGCCGGCGTCGTCGACACGGCCGTCGCCGCGGCGAAGCGGGCTTTCCCGAAGTGGAGCCAGACGTCGTCGCTCAACCGGGCGCGCGTGATGTTCCGCTTCAAGGAGCTGCTCAACCGCCACCACGACGAGATGGCCCGCCTGATCACGCGCGAGCACGGCAAGGTGTTCTCGGACGCCAAGGGCGAGGTGATGCGCGGCATCGAGGTGGTCGAGTTCGCGTGCGGCGCGCCGCAATTGCTGAAGACCCAGTTCTCCGACAACATCGGCGGCGGCATCGACAACTTCTCGCTGCGCCAGCCGCTCGGCGTCTGCGCGGGCATCACGCCGTTCAACTTCCCGGCGATGGTCCCGATGTGGATGTTCCCGCTCGCACTGGTGTGCGGCAACACCTTCATCCTGAAGCCATCGGAGCGCGACCCGTCGGTCGCGCTGCTGATCGCCGAACTGCTGAAGGAAGCGGGCCTGCCCGCCGGCGTGTTCAACGTCGTGCACGGCGACAAGGAAGCCGTGGACGCGCTGATCGCGCATCCCGACGTGGCCGCGATCAGCTTCGTGGGCTCCACGCCGATCGCCGAATACATCCATCTCGAAGCCGGCAGGCGCGGCAAGCGCGTGCAGGCATTGGGCGGCGCGAAGAACCATCTGGTCGTCATGCCCGACGCCGACCTCGACCATGCGGCCGACGCGCTGATGGGCGCGGCCTACGGCTCGGCCGGCGAGCGCTGCATGGCGATCTCGATCGGCGTGGCGGTCGGCCACATCGCCGACGCGCTGGTCGCGAAGCTGAAGGAGCGCATCCCGAAGCTGAAGATCAAGGACGGCATGGAAGACGATGCCGACATGGGCCCGGTGGTCACCGAGGTCCATCGCCAGAAGATCCTCGGCTACATCGAGGACGGCATCGCCAGCGGCGCCACGCTCGAGGCCGACGGCCGCAAGCACGTCGTGCCGCAACGCGAGGACGGCTTCTTCCTCGGCGCGACGCTGTTCGACCACGTCAGGCCGGAGATGAAGATCTACAAGGAAGAGATCTTCGGGCCGGTGCTCGGCATCGTCCGCGTCGACAACTTCGCGGCCGCCATCGCACTGGTCAACGGCCACGAGTTCGCCAATGGCGTGGCCTGCTACACCGCCGACGGCGCGACCGCACGCGAGTTCGCGCGGCGCATCGAGGTCGGCATGGTCGGCATCAACGTGCCGATCCCGGTGCCGATGGCCTTCCATTCGTTCGGCGGCTGGAAGCGGTCGCTGTTCGGCGACCATCACGCCTACGGAGAAGAAGGCGTGCGCTTCTACACGCGCTACAAGAGCGTGATGCAGCGCTGGCCCGACGCGTCGTCGAGCAAGGGTCCCGAGTTCACGATGCCGGTCAACAAGTAGGTCGGTGGGTTCGGCCGAGGCTCAGGCCTTCGGGTCGTCGCGGATCAGCGTCGCCGCGCAGAGTGCGGCGAAGGCCGCGCCGATGACTGTGGCCGCGTGGACGCGGGCGACTTGGTCCTGGTTCACCGAGGCGATGACCGAGGTCGTCTGCGACACCACGCACAGCGCCATCCCCAGCGCGACGACGACCGTGGGCGGCAGGACGACGGTCCAGTAGTCGACGGCGCCGGGCCCGATGCGCGCATAGAGCGCCAGCCCGACGGCGACGATCGCGCTGTCGCTCGCCAGCAACGTGCGGGCCTCCGATCCGTTCGGCCATGCCGCCCATCACTTCGCCGTGATGGGGAAATCGGAGAGCTTCGTCCGCACAGGATGCGCATGTGGCCGTCGATCGCGGCCGCGGATCAGAGAGTTTGGGGTCGGCCGCCCACGCACCGAGCGATCGCCCCTCAAGTTTTCTCGCCCTCTGCCGACACCCAGGATGACCAGCGGCAGACCTTCAGGGGCGGACCGCGGATCGCTCGTGATGTCGCCCCTCCCGGCGCTGGAGTCGGTGACACGCTTCCCACATCCACCCGGTTCGCTGCCCGGCGAACGCACCGGAGCTCTCCTGATGCCCTTCATCGACTCGACTCGATGCTCTCCGCATTCGCGCCCGCGACTCGGCGCCATCGCCACCTTGCAGTTCTCGATGTTGCTGCTCGCGGCACCCGTCGCCGCTCACTCGGTCACCTTCTCGCCGCTGCTGGCCAGAATCCAGCCGGTGCTCGTCGCGCAGAAAGCGCTGCCGGTCATCGCGACACAGCCGCAGTCGGCCATCGTCAGGGCCGGCAGCCCCGCGACGTTCTCCGTGGCCGTCACCAGCCCCACGCCGGTGACCTTTCAATGGCGCAAGGCCGGAAGCGTGATCGCCGGCGCGACCGCAAG
>JBBRRW010000317.1:0-3328 GCA_038245975.1 Burkholderiales bacterium | reverse complement strand
CTGCGGATGCACGTGATGGCCGCGCGTGATCCACCCCAGGGAATCGAACTTGCCGAACACCAGCAGGACGGCCGCGATGCCGGCGAGCAGAACGATCAGGCTGAGCGCACTCCACAACAATGCATCGGGCGTGGGCAGGTTGCCGACGGTGGGATCGTATGGAAAGTTGTTGGTGTACGAATAGCGGGCACCCGGGCGCTCGGCGACCGAGGCCCACGCCGCCCAGCTGACGAACGCGGTGAATTGGCGCAGCTCGGTCGGATCGGTGACGAGGTCGGCCTTCAGTCCGCCGTTGCGTACCGGATGGCGGAAGTAGTCGGTCCAGTAAGCGATCTCCCGTCGATAGGCCTCGGCCTGCGCCGCGGTCAACCGCAGCGTGTCGGTCGCGGCGTCGTAGCGGTTGGTCTTCAGCGCAACGACCGCTTCGGCGCTGACGGCCGCCTGTTGTGACCGCGTCAACGCCGCCAACGGTTGCCGATACTGATTTGCTGCGCGATGGCTTCGGCGGTCACCACACCCATCCGATGCAGCGCGTCAGCCGAATAGTCCGGACCGAGATAGGCGCCGTGGCCCCAGATGCTGCCGTTGGCCATCAGCCCGTATTTAAGGAAGACCGACTGTCCGTCGCCCACGTCGTCGCTGCCAAACAGCGCAACGCCTTCGGCATCGACGACGTGCGCCGGAATCGGCGGCGCGTTGCGATAGGCGAGCGTCGTGATCGCGATGATGCCGGTGAAGCCGATCGCCATCACGATCAGGATGCCGCGTATCCACCACGGCGAAAGCGGGCTGTCGTCTTCGCTCAGCGGTTGTGCCGCGACCGTCACAGCCGTCCTTTCGGATTCATCGTTCGAGCAGTTCGCGCTTTTCGTTCACGTCGCCTCATGCGTCCGCATCCGGCAACGCAGCCTTCGTGCGAGCGATCGTCCTCCGGCCGTCCGCCGGTTCGACGTTGAGGGCGCTGAAATGCAGTTGGTCTGTCGGGACTTCCTGAGCTGCGAAGATCGCATCGACCGGATGCCGGATGCCCGCCAGCAGGTGGTGCGCGAGGGCCCACACGAACCCGATCGCCACGACCTCGAAGTACCAGCGACCGAACAGGTGGACCACCGACTCCCAGGACTGCGGCCCCCGCAGCGACAAGTCAGAAGATAGACGCCGCACGGAACGCCGATCGCCCGCAGAACGCCGGTGACGCGATGCAGGGTCGAAGTCAGAGCCTCGACCGGCATCCGGATCTGCATCAGGTTGAAGAACACCGGTCGTCGGGTGTTCGTCTTCGCCGTGCGGGTATCGATCGGCGGGTTCATGCGGCTTGAAGCGACCGTGCGCGAGCCGGCCGCAGGCAGGCGATCCGCTCGCGCAGCCCCGGTAACAGTTCGTCTTCGAACCACGGATTGCGCTGGAACCACGGCGTGTTGCGTGCCGATGGGTGCGGCAGCGGAAGATAGAAGGGCGCGTACTCGCGCCACGCCTTGACCGTCTCGGTCAGCGACGCCTTGCGACGGCTGCGCAGAAAGTGGCGCTGCGCATGAAGGCCGATCAGCAGCGTCAACTCGATGTGCGGCAGCTTCGCCAGCAGATGATCGAGCCACAGGCTCGCGCATTCGCGGCGCGGCGGCAGGTCGCCCCCGTTGCCGCGTCCCGGGTAGCAATAACCCATCGGGATGATCGCGATCCGCGAGTCGTCATAGAACGCGTCGGCATCCAGACCCATCCATCCGCGCAGCCGCGCCCCGCTCGGGTCATCCCACGGAATACCGGACGCATGCACGCGCGCGCCGGGCGCCTGGCTGACGACGAGGATGCGGGCCGTCTCACGGGCGCGCAGCACGGGACGCGGACCGAACGGCAGATGGCTTTCGCAGGCCCGGCAACCCCGCACCGCGAACAGCAGCTTTTCGAGCGATGGATATTCCTTCGGCCGCACTGCCTTTCGCTCAGCCATATCCCATACCCATCACAGAGTCGCGAAGCAACGATTCCTCGTATCGGACTTCCTGCAGAAGAATCTGCAGCGCGTCGCGCGCGTTCAGCACGCCGATCGGCTTTCCTGCGTCTTCGGTGACCGGAGCATTCTTCAATCCGCGCGCCTTCATCGTCGACCAGACGTCCTTCAGGCGGTCGATGACACGGCACGAGGCCACGTCGCGGACCATCACCGACGACGTTGGTGCAACGCATCCGCCGCCCTGACACGGGCTGATCCGGTTCACGATGTCAGTCTTCGTGACGACGCCTGTAAGAACGTCGGCGGAACCGCACACGACGACGAGATCGGCACCCGCGCGAAAAAACGGGGCCGCCTCGAGTAGCGGCGCAGTTTCCACGATCGTGACCAGCCGCTTTCGCGCCGCCGCCAACACTCTTTCCGCGAGCATCGCTTGCGTTCTTTGCTTCATGAATGGTCAGCCGTTCCGCGCGGCAGAGGATCGCGGCATCGTCGGTCGTCCCAGAATGAGCGCTCTCAAAACGACCGCCTCATTGCGCGCTTCGTCGCGAGCGGCATAGATCAACGTGACCGAACCTTCACGCGCCCACCCACGCAATTGCACGAACTGTTCCGGATGCTGGCGCACTTCGTCCGCGTAACGCCGGCGAAATTCTTCCCACCGGGCGGCGTCGTGCCCGAACCACTTTCTCAAGGCCGTGGTCGGTGCGAGTTCCTTCATCCAGTGATCGAGCGCGGCGTCGGCCTGGCTGACGCCGCGCGGCCACAACCGGTCCACCAATACGCGCATCCCATCGTCGCGGGCGGCCGGCTCGTAAGCCCGCTTGAGTTTGATATTGCCGGCCTTCGGCCTGGCGCTCATGTCGTTGCGCCCGCGCAACCACAGGCCGCCTCATCCGCGCACCTTCTCGAGCGCAGCGCCCTTGTGCATCGCGACGTGGTCGCTCTTGTCGCTCTCGATCGCGTATTGCGGCTCGTCGCCGCTCGCGTGGTGCGTGTATCCGTTGACGTCGACGTTCGAGGTGTGCACCTGGATGATCGTGCCGAAAACATGCCCAGCCTCCGAGTTCCACGTCACGTGGTCGCCAACCTTAAAGGTCGCCGGCTTCGCGGTCTTCTTCATCGAACGACTTTCCCCGTCGGGCGCCGATACGACGCTCGAATTTGACTGCTGCATGAAGGCCGTCGAGATCGCACCAGACGATCGCGAAAGCCAACTTCCTGACGCCGCTTGCATACGCGATCGTGCAGTCGTTCTGTGCCAGACAACGAGCGATCTTCGATCGACGACGGAACGCCGTCGGCGAGGTCCGGCCGTTCGCGTTCGGACTCTTCTTCGAGCATTCGCTGTCCCGCCTCATCAGGATATTCGCGACG
>JBBRRW010000316.1:0-3341 GCA_038245975.1 Burkholderiales bacterium | reverse complement strand
GGGAACACGCGATAGTCGGCGATCACGACGACGATGCCGTGTGTCGTCAGCGCGTCGGCCACGAAGCGGTAGTCGTCCTTGCTGCCTTCGCGCCAGCTGCCGCCGTAGAGGAAGATCACGACGGGCGCCTTGGCCTCGGCGGCCAGCGTGGCCGGCCGGTATACGTCGAGCTTGCGCCGCGCGCCGTCGCCGTAGGCGATGTCGCGGGTCTCGGTGTAGGTATCGCTCGGCGTGAGCGCGTTGATGATGCGGGTGCCCGCGCCGGAACATCCGGTCAGCAGGCTGAACAGCGCGGCGAGCAGCAGCGAGATGCGCGCGAACGGCGCGCTGCCATTCGGCCTTCGGTGGGGACGATTCATCGGGAAGAGGGGGACGTGCAGTGGACACGGCGCGGGATGCGCCCTGCGGTGATACGCAGCATCGGGCGCTTCGGTTGCATGCCCTGTCGGGCAAGCGCCCGAAGTGCGCTCAGGCGGTCGACGATCCGACCCAGCGCGCCACGTCGCGTGCGAAGTACGTGAGGATGCCGTCGGCGCCCGCGCGCTTGAACGCCAGCATCGATTCGAGCACCACCTTCTTCTCGTCCAGCCAGCCGTTCATCGCGGCGGCTTTGAGCATCGCGTACTCGCCGCTGACCTGATAGACGTAGGTCGGCATGTGGAACTCGTCCTTCACGCGCCGCAGGATATCGAGGTAGGGCATGCCGGGCTTGACCATGACCATGTCGGCGCCTTCGGCGATGTCGGCGGCGACCTCGCGCAACGCCTCGTTGCTGTTCGCCGGGTCCATCTGGTAGGTCATCTTATCGCTGCGACCGAGGTTGGCCGCCGAGCCGACCGCATCGCGGAACGGGCCGTAGTAGGCGCTGGCGTACTTGGCCGAGTAGGCCAGGATGCGCGTGTGGATGTGGCGCGCCTGTTCGAGCGCGATGCGGATCGCGTGGATGCGGCCGTCCATCATGTCGGACGGCGCGACGATGTCGACACCGGCCTGCGCCTGCACGATCGCCTGCCGGGTCAGGATAGCGACGGTCTCGTCGTTGATCACGTAGCCGTTCGCGTCGATCACGCCGTCCTGTCCATGACTGGTGTACGGATCGAGCGCCACGTCGGTCATGATGCCGAGCGCCGGAAACTCCTTCTTCAGCGCCGCGACGACCCGGGGGATCAGGCCGTCCGGGTTGGCGGCCTCGCGCCCGTCGGGCGTCTTGAGTGACGGATCGATGACCGGAAACAATGCGAGTACCGGGATGCCGAGCTTCATCGTCTCTTCGGCAACCGGCAGCAACAGATCGAGCGTCAGGCGTTCGATGCCGGGCATCGACGCGATCGCATGTCGCGTGTTCGTTCCCTCGTGCACGAAGACCGGATAGATCAGGTCGTCGGCCGTGACGCGATGCTCGCGCATCAGTCGCCGCGAGAAGTCGTCGCGGCGCATGCGCCGCGGTCGGTGGACGAGGGTCGCCGAGGTCGTTGCATCCCATGCTTCGGACGCGATGCGTTCGATATTTTCTTTAGGATTCATGGCATTCAATCTTGTTACACGCGGACTGTGCGATGGAAGAGAACTTTTGGGAGGGAGCGCGCTCATAACTTCCGGATGGCTCATACCATCCCCCGCTTCTCCTCCCTGAGCGGGTGCCTTTACGATAAGGCGTTATCACCCCGGTGTCATTCCCCTTGCGCCGGGGTTTTTTTTGTCCGCTCGACCTGCAGATGGTCGGCCGCGTCGGCGGTCACCGCGACGGGCGGCTGCAATCCGAGCATCTCGAGGACCCGCAGGTCGGCTGCTTCGACGCCGGTTTTGTCGAGCGCCGAAAACAGATCCGCAGTATGGAACGGCGACAGTTCCGCGAGCCGCTTGCGGGTCGCGCGTAATGCGTTGGTACGCTCGCTGCGATTGAGCTTGTCGGCTTTGGTCAGCAGCGCGTGGATCGGCTTGTGCGTCTCCGAGAACCACGCCACGAGGGTCTCGTCGAGGTCCGTGAACGGGCGACGCGCGTCCATGATCAGCACGAGGCCGACGAGTTCGTTCCGCTTGCGGATGTACGTGCCGAGCGTCTGTTCCCAGTGCGCGCGCGCGTCGCGTGCGACCTGCGCGTAACCGTAGCCCGGGAGATCCACGAGGAACGCGGCGGGCTGCTCGTCGTCGTCGGGGTGCTTGCCGACGGCGAAGAAGTTGATGTGCTGCGTGCGGCCCGGCGTCTTGCTGGCGAAGGCCAGGCGCTTCTGGGTCGTGATGGTGTTGATCGCCGTCGACTTGCCCGCGTTCGACCGACCCGCGAACGCGAGTTCGGGAAGCCCGAGCAGCGGCAGCTGGTGCAGACGGTCGACCGTCGTGAAGAAGCGCGCTTGTTGGAGGACGGACATGAGAGGTGCCCCTCGCTCGGAGGGCGCAACGTAAAAGGCGGGGCGCGTCCCGACGGTCCGCAGGGGCGCGTGCGGGGCACGGAGGCTCTGTATAATACGGCGGTTTGTCGGGGCCCTGCTGCGGACGCGACGCTTGCCGTTCGCCTGCTGGTTGCCGATGCATCCGACCTGAAGCTTCCGTGAACACCCGCGAAGCGCGGTCGCTTTCCTTCCGATCCGTAGCTTCACAGAGGTTGAAATGACTCGTGCTTTCGCATTGTCCGCCGCGGCAGCGACGCTTGTGACGCTGGCTTTCGCAACTTCCGCCCTGGCCGAGGATGCGCCCAAGGCCACCGCCGCGAAGGCCGACAGCACCAAGGGCGGCGCGATCGCGCAGGTCGTGTGCGCGGCCTGTCACGGGGCCGACGGCAACGCGATCGGCCCAACCTTTCCCAAGCTCGCCGGACAGCACGCCGGCTATCTGTCGAAGGAGCTGCACAACTTCAAGGTGCAGACCGGCGCCACCGAGCCCACCCGCTACAACCCGATCATGAACGGCTTCG
Organism: Burkholderiales bacterium; assembly: GCA_038245975.1. GTDB lineage: Bacteria > Pseudomonadota > Gammaproteobacteria > Burkholderiales > Burkholderiaceae_D > CAHJXF01. The sequence continues at coordinate 430 of JBBRRW010000316.1, read as the reverse complement.
CCGCGGCGTTGTCGGATACCGACATCGCCAACGTCGCGGCGTACTACGCAGGGCAGGCAGCGAAGCCCGCGACGGCGAAGCTCAAGGACAGCGTCGATCTCGGTCAGAGGATCTGGCGCGGCGGCATCGCCGACAAGGGCGTTCCCGCCTGCTCGGCCTGCCACGGTCCCACCGGCGCCGGCATCCCGGTGCAATACCCGCGTCTCTCCGGCCAATGGGGTGAGTACAACGAAGCGCAGCTCACCGCGTTCAAGGGCGGCGTGCGCAAGAACAACGCCGCGATGACCACCATCGCGTCGCGTCTGTCCGAAGCCGAGATCAAGGCCGTCTCCGACTACGCGGCCGGCTTGCGCTGATCCGTTCTGACCCGCATCGGCCCGTTCGGGCCCGCAGCGTGCGCCCGCTTCGTTCCCGCGGGCAAAACTGATGC
>JBBRRW010000315.1:0-3349 GCA_038245975.1 Burkholderiales bacterium | reverse complement strand
TGGACCAGGATGCCTTGGCCGAGCGTGTTCTGGCCGGTCTCGTCGAACTTGACGCCCTTCCACGGCATGATCAGCTTGCTGCCCGGCATGTCGGTGGCGATCAGCGCGTTCCGGATCGCTTCGGGCGTCGTCGCACCGGCGCGGTTGATCGCGTCGGCCAGCACCATCAGGCCGGTGAAGGTGCGCGCCGAGTTACCGGTGAAGTTGATCTTGTAGCGCTTGTTGAACGCGTCGTTGGCCTGCTTGATCAGCGGGTTGCGGCTGGCGAGGTCCAGCGACCAGACCTCGCGCGAGATCACGTAGTCGGCGTCCTTGCCCAGCGTCTTGGTGAACTCGGTGTCGGCGAAGCCGGCGTCGTTGGCCAGGATCATGTCCGGCGTGAAGCCCAGTTCCTTGTAGGTCTTCATCGACAGGATCGCGTCGCCCAGGTACGACGACTGCATCACCACCTGCGGCGAGCCGGTCTTCAGCGTCTGCACCTCGGACGTGAGCTGCGTACTCTTGGCCGGGTAGGTCACCGACGACGTGATCGTCAGCCCGCGCTCGGCGGCCAGCTTGATCTCGAGCTTGGTGGTCTCGTTGCCCCACAGCGTGTTCTCGTTCATCAGCGCGAAGGTCTTCGGCGCGATCTTCTTCTTCGCTTCGAGGTCCTTCAGGAACTCGAAGAAGTTGCGCACGAACAGGTCGTCGTGCGGCGTGGTGCGGAAGAACCACTTGAAGCCGCGCTGCGTCAGCGACGCCGACGACGACTCGGCATTCAGGAACGGGATGCCGCTGCGCTCGGCGACCTGGCTCGCGGTGGCGGTGACGTTGCTGTTGTAGGCGCCGAGGATCGCGACGACCTTCTCTTCGTTGATCAGCCGTTCGGCCTCGGTGGCGCCCACCTGCGGGCTGCTCTGGTGATCGGCGAACACGAGCTTGATCTTCGCGCCCTTGAGACCCGTCAGCGCGCCGCCGCCTGCGAACGGCAGCCCCGGTGTTTCCTTCGAGCCGTTGTTGATGATGTCGGCCGCGAACTCGAGCGCGCTCTTCATCTCCGCGCCGGTCGACGCCGCCGCGCCGGTCAGCGGATAGATCACGCCGATCTTGATCTCCTGTTGCGCGTGCGCCGCGGACAGGCACGACGCGCCGATCAGGGCCGGTCCGGCAAGCCATCGAAGGAAGTTCATCTGCAGTTCTCCTGAGCGGAAGGGATACGGGATGCGGGCCGGCCGAAGTCGCCGCGATGTTTCGCTTGCAACGTCGACATAACGTCAATAAAGTATCGATGAATTATCGGCAAAAGAATACTAAGTAATAACCCGCACACCGACAGGATTCTTGCGCGCAGCCGCGGATCGGAGACGGAAGGCCCCATGGAAAAGCAGAAACGCTCCGCGCGCAAGAGCGCGACCGAGCGGACGAAGCCGTCGATGGTCGTCCCGCTGCATCGCGAAGGCAAGGCGCCGCACGTCGGCATCCAGCCGAAGCGCCACGGCGTGATCGTGTCGTCGTCGCATCTGGCGGTCTCCGAGATACCGGAGCTGTCCGAATTCGAGTTCGGGTTGATCGTCGTCGGCAACGCCTTCAATCGCTGGATCGCGCGCTGCATGGCCGCGGCCGGGCTGCCCGGCCTCGCGCCGATGGACGTGCTGGTGCTGCATCACGTCCATCATCGGGCCCGGGACAAGCGGCTGGCCGACATCGCGTTCACGCTGAACGTCGAGGACCTGCACGTCGTCAACTACTCGCTGAAGAAGCTGCTCGCCGCCGGCGTGGTCGAGACGACCCGCCTGGGCAAGGAAGTCCTCTATCGCACCAACGATGCCGGCAAGGCCTACATCGATCGCTATCGCGAGATCCGCGAACGCTGCCTGGTCGCGGCGCTGTCGCGCAGCCACGGCGACGGCGATACGATCCACGAGACCGCGCGTGTTCTGCGCTGGCTGTCGGGGCTGTACGACCAGGCTGCACGTGCCGCGACCTCGTTGTGACGCGTCGCTGTAACCCTCATCCGCTGAAAGTCCGTACATGAACACGATGGCCGACGTACCCACGACCTCCGCTGCCTGGCAGTTCTGGATCGACCGCGGCGGCACCTTCACCGACGTCGTCGGCCGCCGTCCCGACGGCTCGCTGGTCACGCACAAGCTGCTGTCCGAGAACCCCGAGCAGTACACGGACGCGGCGGTCGCCGGTATCCGCCATCTGCTGGGCATCGGCCCCGACGACGCGCTGCCGGTCGACCGCATCGACGCGGTGAAGATGGGTACCACCGTCGCGACCAACGCGCTGCTGGAACGCAAGGGCGAGCGCACCGTGCTGTTCATCACGCGCGGCTTCCGCGACGCGCTGCGCATCGCGTACCAGAACCGGCCGCGGCTGTTCGACCGCCGCATCGTGCTGCCCGAGTTGCTGTATTCGAAGGTCGTCGAGGTCGACGAGCGCGTCGGGGCGCACGGCGAGATCGTGACCGCGCTCGACGAGGCCGGCGCACGGGCCGCGCTGCAGGCGGCGTTCGACGAAGGCTATCGATCGATCGCGATCGTGCTGATGCACGGCTACCGCTATCACGATCACGAGGAAAGGCTCGCCGCGATGGCCGCGGCCATCGGCTATCCGCAGATCTCGGTCTCGCACCGCGTCAGCCCGCTGATGAAGCTGGTGCCGCGCGGTGATACGACGGTGGTCGACGCCTACCTGTCGCCGATCCTCGCGCGTTACGTCGACCGGGTCGCGGCCGACCTGCCGAACGTGTCGCTGCAGTTCATGCAATCCAACGGCGGCCTGACCGATGCACGCCGCTTCCACGGCAAGGACTCGATCCTGTCAGGGCCGGCCGGCGGCATCGTCGGCATGGCACGGACCTGCGAACGCGCGGGCTTCGACCGCGTGATCGGCTTCGACATGGGCGGCACGTCGACCGACGTGTCGCACTACGCCGGCGAGTTCGAGCGCGAGTTTGAAACGCAGGTGGCCGGCGTGCGCATGCGGGCGCCGATGATGAGCATCCATACGGTCGCGGCCGGCGGCGGGTCGATCCTGCACTTCGACGGCTCGCGGCTGCGCGTCGGCCCGGAATCCGCGGGCGCGAATCCCGGGCCGGCGAGCTACCGGCGCGGCGGCCCGCTCGCGATCACCGACTGCAACGTACTGCTCGGCAAGATCCAGCCCGACTACTTTCCGCACGTGTTCGGGCCGCAGGCGCACGAGGCGCTCGACGCCGACGTCGTGCGGCAGCGCTTCGCCGACATGGCCGTCGCGATCGAAGCCGGCGGCGGCACCGCCCTGTCCGCCGAAGCGATCGCCGAAGGCTTCATCGACATCGCGGTCGGCAACATGGCCAACGCGATCAAGAAGATCTCGGTCC
>JBBRRW010000314.1:0-3375 GCA_038245975.1 Burkholderiales bacterium | reverse complement strand
GTTCCGGGCGCTCGGCGCGTTCCGGGCGATCGTTCGCGGCCAACAGCGGCATCGCGACGGTCACGGCTCCCGATCGCTCGGGCCGCTGCGGCTTCTCCGGCTTCTCGACCTTCTCCGGCCGTTCAACCTTCTCCGGACGTTCAAGCTTCTGCGGCTTCTCGACCTTCTCGGGGCGCTCGACCCGCGCGATGAGCGTCGTCGTCGAGCTCGGCATCGTCACCGACGACTGAGTGACAGCCGTCGGCATTGTTGTCGCATGGCCAGCGATCGCGAACGTGCTCGCGACCGCCGCGCCGAGCGCGATCAGGGTGGATTTCATCATGATGTGTTCCTTCGGTGGGTTGACAGACGATGTGTCGCCGCGGCGACAGCAAGGACACGTTGCGCATCCTTTTCAACAGAGTCCGCCACGCCATTCCTGATACATCGATTGACCGCTGTTTCTCAATATCCTGGCGAGCCGCCGCAAGAACCTACGGATGCGCGATTGTTCGTGATCCACAGCGCGATCGAAATGGACGATGCCCATCCGCTCGCCTGGGTGCTCGGTCACGATTCAATCCTCGGCACGAAGGAGAGGCGCTCGACGCGCCGGACGTGCAACGGATCGATCCGGCGCGGCGCTTCGCGGCCGTCGCCGGGGAGGTCGCACGCATCGCGGGCGCGCGCACGGCGCTGTTCTGTCAGCGGCGATCGATGGGCATCGGCTTCGCGCGGGCGTTCATGACGCCGCGGCACGTCGAGGCGAGCGGGCTCGAGCCGTTGGTCTTCTGGCGGCAGCTCGAAGCGGGCTGCGCGCACGCGACGGCCGACGCGCTGATCGCGACCCAGCATTGGGCGGTCTTGCACTTTCGGAGAGGTAGCGCCACGTTCGACGATGCGTCGCTCGACGACGCGGCGACCGACATCGGTTGTACGGCCCCCGCCGCGGCGTGACGGGGGCCACTCCGCACGGCACGCATGTGCGCCATGCGGAGCGGCCAATTCGACGCTCCAAAAAACCGGCGCCGCAGCGTCAGTTTCGTTCGGCCGAAGCGAGCTGCGGTCAGCGACAGATGCGCGTCGGCGACGGCTGCGCGCCGAGCGCCGCGGCCGCGTCGAGTTGGCGCAGGTTGGTACCGCACAGCACGCTGCTGGTCTGTTGCAGACGCCGCGCGATCACGTCGGGTCTCAGGCCCGGTTCGGCCTGGCGCAGCAGCGCCGCGACGCCGGCCGCGAGCGGGGCGGCCATCGAAGTACCGCTCCAGGTCGCGAAGCCGCCGCCGGGGAAGGTACTCGTGATCGAGTCGCCGGGTGCTGCGATCTGCACCCACGACCCGTAGTTGCTGAACTTGGCAAGCTTGCCGTCCGCGCTCGTGGCGGTGACCGCGATCAGGCCCTTGAAGCCTTCGGCGGCTGGGTACTCCTTGACGCTGCCGCTCGCATCGTTGCCCGACGCGGCGACGACGACGACGCCGCCGAAGCGGCTGCAACGGGCGCGGTCGGTCTCGTAGCCGGGGTCGTTGATTTCAGTCTCGGGCCGGCTCGGATCGGCCGGCGTGCAGCTGACCAGCTGCGCGACCGATTCGAGGATGCGCGTGCGGTCGAGCGTGCCGAGGCTGAGGTTGACGATGTGCGCGCCGTCGTCGGTCTCGGGGTTGCCGTCGGGATCGACCGCGTGCAACAGCGCCTCGGCCAGCACCCACGCATTGCCGCGTCCGGCCGCGTCGAGCACACGGTACGGGACGATCTTCGCGCCGGGCGCGACCATCGCGACCAGCCCGGCGACGTGGGTGCCGTGCCCGAAGCCCGCGTCACCCGGATTGCCGACCTCCGACGGATCATTATCGAAGTCGACGAAATCGAAGCCAGGCAGCAGGCGATCGCGCAGGAGCGGATGGGTCCGGTCCACCCCGGTGTCCAGCACCGCGACGCGGACGCCCGCGCCGGTCGCCCGCCCGTAGGCCTCCGGCAGGCGCATCCCGTACAGCGCCCACTGCACGCCGAACGCCTGCGGTGTGCCGATCGCCCAGGGCTGGTTGCGTCGGGCTTCGGGGGTGCTCTGCACGTAGTTCGGTTCGGCGATCAGCACTGCCGGCTCGGTGGTGAGACCGGCGACGATCTTGTCGACGTCGCCGGCGCCGATCACCTTCAGGCGAAAGATGGGACGCGACCCGAAGCGGTCCATGGTCGTCAGCCCGTATTTGACGAGCAGCGCGTTGAGCGCCGATTCGTTGCGCAGCTTGACGAGCACCTCGCCGGCCGCCGTGTCGGAGCCGGTCGCGGCAGAAGCGGGGCAGGCGCTCCACGCGATCGATGCGGCAGCTAGGGCGACGCAGAGGCGCGACAGTTTTGTGTGGATCAGCATGCTGCGAACTCCCTGAAATGCCTGCACGGGTTCGAACAGAACCGGTCGACTGGATAAAAATACGTGGTTGGCGGCGCCGTGAGCCGGCCGCCATCATCGGCCTGTCGAACGTCAGCGCGCGAGGTCGCGCGTTTATTCCGACCGCCCGTCGTGAATTTGCGACGTCGTCAGAATCCGCCGTACACCGCGAACGCGGCCCAATGGCTCGGGTGCGGGTGAGCGATCAGGACCGTCCGCTGAGCGAACCGTAGCGCGGCTGCAGGTCCACCGCCCGCGCGCAGCTCGCGGTAGAACGCGTCCATGAAGCAGGCCGTCACCGCATCGTCGACCGGCCACAGGCTGCCGACGACCCGCGACGCCCCCGCGAGCAGAAAGGCGCGGACGAGGCCGACCATCTCGTCGCCGCGACCCTGATCGGCCAGGCCGGTCTCGCAGGCGCTTAGCACGACGGTCGCCGAGCGCAGGTGCCATTGTTCTATCGCGTCCACCGTCAGCGCGCCGTCGACCAAGTGCAGCGCCGAGAAGCGCGGGTTGTCTTCGCGGAATTGCGCGTGACAGGCGAGGTGCGGCACGTCGGCGCCGCCGGCCTCCGCTTCGACCCGGGCGAGCGTGGCATCCGGTCCGGCCAGCATCGTCGCGTCGTCGAATAGCCCGGCGACGAACGCGACCTCGCTCGCGGCCTGCGGCAACCGGCTGGTCTCGCCGACGGCCAGAACGCGGCGCGCCGCGACCGGCCGGTGCGACCGGCCACGCAGGAATACCTGCGCACTCGGTGCGATGGCCAGCGCGCAGGTCTCCGCGACGTAGCGTTCGCCGTCGTAGAGCGCCGCGAACGGCAGCGTGCCGAGCTGATCGTGCGGCACGACGACGACGCGCGAGCGGCCGTCGAGCAGCGCGGCGAGCGGCGCCCAAAGCAACGCGTGCAGCGTCGCCATCCTGACCTGGGCCCGCCGCACCAAGACGTCGAGATGGCGCGCCACCGGCATTGTGCCGTGGCGCAGCGTCTCGATCTGGAAGCGCGCCGCGCG
>JBBRRW010000313.1:0-3389 GCA_038245975.1 Burkholderiales bacterium | reverse complement strand
GGTTCGGCCCTGCTGGCTTTCGGTGGTGTGCTCGGCACGCCGCCGAGCGGTGTGCCCGAGCCGGAAACGGTCGCCCTGCTGGGCCTCGGTATCCTGGGCCTGGTTGCCGCACGTCGCCGCAAGGCCAAGTAAGCAGCACGCTTCAAGAGAAGCCCGGCACCGCGAGGTGCCGGGCTTTTTTTCATGGGCCGGCGTCGCGTCGTCGGCGCCGCGCGGGGCGGCTTTCAAAGGAAACGGGGACAGGCGACAATCGTGGTCCCCGAACCGCAGCTTCCGTCCGCATTCCCGCCGAAGCCCTACCAGCGAGCACCCATGATTCGCGACGCCGAGACCCACCGCCTGTTCCTCGACACTATCGCCCGCTTCGTCCGCGAACGACTCATCCCCGCCGAGGAAGAAGTGGTGGCGACCGACGCGATTCCCGACGAGATCGTCGCCGCGATGCGCGACATCGGGTTGTTCGGACTGACGGTGCCCGAGGAATACGGCGGGTTCGGGCTGACCATGGAAGAAGAGGTCGACGTGACCTTCGAGCTGACCCGCGCGTCGCCCGCGTTCCGCTCGATCATGGGGACCAACAACGGCATCGGCTCGCAGGGCATCGTCATCGACGGAACGCCCGAGCAGAAGACTCGGTGGCTGCCGCGCCTCGCGTCGGGCGAACTCATCGGCTCGTTCGCGCTGACCGAGCCCGGCTCGGGTTCGGATGCCGCGTCGCTGACCACCACAGCGGTACGTGATGGCGATGCCTATGTCGTCAACGGTACCAAGCGCTACATCACCAATGCGCCCGAGGCCGGCATCTTCACGCTGATGGCGCGGACCGATCCGCAGCAGCGGGGCGCGGGCGGCGTATCGGCCTTCATCGTCGAAGCGGGCTCGCCCGGCATCGCCATCGGCAAGGCCGACAAGAAGATGGGCCAGCGGGGCGCCCACACCGCCGATGTGATCTTCGAGAACTGCCGCGTGCCGGTGGAGAATCTCATCGGCGGCAAGGAAGGCATGGGCTTCAAGACGGCCATGAAGGTCCTCGACAAGGGGCGCCTGACGATCGGCGCCGCGTGTGTCGGGTCGGCGTCGCGGATGCTCGACGACACGATCGCGTACACCCTGGAGCGCAAGCAGTTCGGCGAGCCGATCGCGCAGTTCCAGCTGATCCAGGCGATGCTCGCCGACAGTCAGGCCGAGCTTTATGCGGCGCGCTCGATGATCGTCGACGCGGCCCGCCGTCGCGACGACGGGCAGGATGTCAGCGTCCACGCGTCGTGCTGCAAGCTATTCGCTTCCGAGATGTGCGGGCGCGTGGCCGATCGCTGCGTGCAGGCGCACGGCGGCGCCGGCTACATCAGCGACTACGCGATCGAGCGCTTCTACCGCGACGTGCGTCTGTTTCGCATCTTCGAGGGCACCACGCAGATCCAGCAGATCATCATCGGCCGGGCATTGGCCAAGCGGGGTTCGTCGATCGCTTACTGAGTGCCGGACCAGCGGCCCGGCACGACACGGCGGCCGGGATTCGACGGGTCGTCGTTGCGGCAGAGGCACGTTTCCCTGTGCAGTGCGTTCCCTTTCCGGCAGAATCCACTCCGCAAGCTGAAACCAGATGCAAATGGGGCTTGGTCGTCCAGGGGGAAATTTGGCTGTAGCACTGAAAGTCGACGGGGTATGTCCGAGCCGATCGTGGTCGAACGACTCGCGCCTCGCGCCAGTGAGTTGCGGTCCCGTAGTGCTAGCCAGCGGCGTGCACCGTGGACCGGTCCTCGCATTGCTGGGCCTCATCGTCGGCCTCTCGCTTGCGCTGTCGGCTGCGCAGTCCGACGCGATGGGTCTGGGTGCCGCCACGGTCAGTTCGGGCCTGGGCGAGCCACTGCGGCTCTCGTTCCCGGTCTCCACGCGGCCTGACGAGGAGGTCGGCTGCGTCCAGGTGCGGCCGAAGGGCGACGATCTGCCGTCGGTCTCCAACACGCGCACCGCGGTTATCCGCAACGGCTTCCAGACGCGCGTCGAGGTCCGCAGCCCCCAACCGGTCAACGAACCGGCAATCGGACTGGTGATCTCGGTCGGATGCGCATCACCGATCTCGCGCGAATACGTTCTCTTCCTCGACCCGCCCGTCGTTCCGGCCGTGACCTCGGCCGACGACACGACGCGCGCTGCGCTTCCGGAGACCGGGTCGGCCGCACGTCCCGCGCGACCCCCGGCGGCGAGCCCGCTTCGGCCGTCGCGGCGCTCGCGCGCATCGCAGTCCCCGGCATCGTCCACGCAGCGCGCGGCGCGGACGCGTCCCGCGGCTTCGCCCGTCGCGCGAGCGGATCTGCCGCAGAGTCCGGTGGCGCCCGTCCCGAAGGCACCCGCAGCGGGGTCCCCGGCCGCCGCACCGGCTCGCGATCGACTGACCGTGATGCCGACGGAACCGATGCCGGGCGCGGCGGCGCAGGCACCTGCTGCACCGTCGACGGGATCCGTGCCGCCAATCTCCGCCACGCCGATGACTGCGCCGATCATGGCGCCGGGTGTCACTGTCGGAACGCCGGCGCCGGCCGCCGCCACGGCCGCGACACCTGCCGTCCCGTCGGCAACCCTGCCCGCCGCTCCCGGTGCGACCGACACGAACGACGCCGCCGCGCGCGAGCAGCTCCTGCGCCAGCAGCAGGCGGACCTGCAACTGCAGCTCAAGGCACTGGGCGACCAGATCGCCGCCCTGCGGGTGCAGACCACCACACTCGTCACGCGCAATCAGCAACTCGAGGAATCGGCGTTCTCGCCGACCCTCGCGTGGCTGCTGATCGCCCTCGCGGTGATCGCGCTCTCAGTCGCAGCGTGGATGGCATGGCGGTATGCCCAGTTGCGCCGCATGACCGATGGCGCCGCGTGGTGGGCGGGCAATACCGGTCATGTCGCTCCCGACAGCGCCGCTGCGATCGATCCCCGCGACGGATTGATCGCGCTCGATCCGGGGTCCCGGATGAGCGCGCGTCCCGTCACGCAGACGGACGTCCGCGCGACCGCGACGCCGGCGCCGGCCGTCGTCTCCAACGTCGATCGCTCCCGCCCGAGCGCCCCGCGCAACCCGCTTTACCCGGCGATGATCGATACGGATTTCACCGTCTCGGACATCGAGGCCGCGATGGCGACCGTACGCACCGTCTCGCCAGCGCGCGGCAAGCCGCGACCGAACCCGGTCGAGGACACCGATTTCGCGGCGCTCGGCGGGCCGACCCTGCCGTCGCCGTTCACCGAACCGCCGCCTGCGATCACGCCGCGCACGAACAAGGTCGTCGAACGCGACGGGAACGATGTCGGCAAGTTCGTCGACCTCGACATTCCGCCGCTGCCGGCGACGTCGAGGCCGCCGTCGATCGCGGCATCCACCGCGCGCGCGGAACCCG
>JBBRRW010000312.1:0-3393 GCA_038245975.1 Burkholderiales bacterium | reverse complement strand
GTCGCTGCATCGCGACCGCGCCCACCAGCAGGCCGCCGTTGCTGCCGCCCATGATGCCGAGGTGCGAGGGCGACGAGATGCGGTTCTTGATCAGGTCCTCCGCCACAGCGATGAAGTCGTCGAACGCGCGCTGGTGCCCGGCCTTGGTGGCCGCGTTGTGCCAGTCCGCACCGAACTCGCCGCCACCGCGGATGCCGGCCACCACGAACACGCCGCCACGCTCGAGCCACGCGGCACCATTGGCTGCACTGTAGGCCCGCGGCAGCAGCGAGATCTCGAAGCCGCCGTAGCCGTAGAGGATGGTCGGGGCGCGCCCGTCGGGCTCGTAGCCCTTCGGCGTCACCACGACGTACGGCACGCGCGTGCCGTCCGGCGAAAGCGCCTCGCGCTGCACGATCGACATGCCGCCCGCATCGAAGAACGCCGGCAGCGCCTTCAGTGCCTCGCGCCGGTCCGACCCCGCGCGCGCGAGCGCGAGCGTCGTCGGCTGCAGCGCGTTGCTGATCGCCACGAAGTAGTCGTCGTTCGCGTCGTCGTCGACCGGCGACATGGCGATCGTCCCGCTCGCCGGCAGGTCGACGGCGCGACTGCTCCACCTGCCGTCGCGCAGCGTCCACTCGGCGACGTGGTTCTGGACCTCGGACATCTCGTTGATCAGCAGGACGTTGAGCGTGCCGGTCCATTGACCGAGCGCCTTCCGCGGACCGGGCGTGTACAGCATCGCGAAGTCGCGCGACCCGGCAAGGAAGCGCGTGAAGTCGATCGCGAGCAACGCGCCGGCCCGATAGGTCGTCGCCCCCGCCCCGCCGGTGGTCCACGGCTTGCGAAGCGTCACCAGCATCTGGTCGCGCCACAGCGCAGCTTCGGCGTCCGTCGGCAGGTCGAGTTTCACGAGCTCGCTCTTCGCGTCCCTGGTCGAGAGGTAGAAGGTCTCGTTGTTGTAGAAATCGATGCCGCGCCGGACCAGCGTCCGATAGACGATCGCGTCGCCGATGTGCAGATGCCGCTGCGCCGCGTCGACGCTGATGTCGGTCTTCTGCCCGGCGAGGATCTCCTCGGCCGACGCCAGCGGCGTGCCGCGGCTCCAGCGCTTGACGATGCGCGGATAGCCGGAATCGGTGAGCGTGCCCGGTCCGAAGTCGGTCTGCACGAACACGTGGTCCGCGTCGATCCACGACAGGCTGCCCTTGGCTTCGGGCAAGTAGAAGCCGCCGTCGGGCGGCTCGATGAACACCCGCTTCGTCATGTCGAACTCGCGCGCCACCGTCGCGTCGCCACCGCCGCGCGACAGGTAAACGATGCAGCGCTGGTGGTCGGGATAGCGGCAGGCCCATCCCTTCCAGACCCAGTTCTCCCGGTCGCTCGTCGACAGCGCGTCGACGTCGATCACGGTCTCCCACTGCGGCTCCGGCTTGCGGTATTCGTCGAGCGTCGTCCGCCGCATGATGCCGCGCACGTGATCGGCATCGCGCCAGAAGTTGTAGTACCAGGCCCCGATTTTCTCGATGCCGGGGATGCGCTGCTTCGAGTCGTAGATTTCGAGCAGCCGCTGGTACAGCCCGTCGTAGCCCGGATCGCCCTGCAGCTCCTTGGTCGACAGCGCATTGCGCGCCTCGACCCACGTCATCGACGGCGTCCCGTCGACGTCCTCGAGGTAGCGATACGGATCGTCTTCTTCTGCGGCCATGGTCTCGATTGAATAGGAGGTGATGAAAAGGAGGAGCAGCGGGACCAGCAGCGTGCGAAGAAAGCTACGGCTCATGAGATCTTTTCGGAGGTGGGAACGAAGGCCGGGGCGATGGATGGGCGATCGACGGCCTGGAAGGTCGCACGCAGGATGGCGACGGTCGGTGATCCGCGGCAGCTGTCGCAACGCGCGCTCGAGCGCGCGGGCGAACTGGCGATAGGTGGCTCGTGCATCCGCGGGCGACAGCGGCTCGCGCGGAGGGCGAGCGCGGCGCCGGGCGGAATGGTCGGGGGCGTCGGCAAGCGGCGGAGTCTAGCATCGGCTTTTCGGGAAGACCCGTGGTCGCGCGGGTCTGCAGACGCGCGCCGCTGCCGGGAATGTCTCGCGGGTCACGGCGTTCCGCAACGGCGTGCGGGCGGGCATGCGTCTTGCAATTCACCACGGGTCCGGAGCAGCTTTCGCAGCGCGGATCGTTTCTCGGCCGAGGCCATCTGCCCTGCGCAGCCTGGGCAGTCGCCGACGCCGCCGACAACGCACCGAAACGTCCTGTCGACATTCCGTCCCGAACGGTTTGTCGACATTTTGGTGCGCGTCGGTTTTCGCGAAAGCCGCTTCCACCGTCTCGACCCGTCCGGAGATTCCATGTTCAAGCGCTCGCGTTCGCTCTACGACCCCTACAACGCCGACCGGCCGCTGCTCGCCGCCTGCTCCTGTGGCCGCCATGCGGACGAAAGCGCGCACGACGCCGACGAGGCGGGCGTGGCGCTCGCGCTGCGCGCCCGCGCGTGCGACCCCGAGTCGCTGTCGAACGACTTCGTCGAGGCGGCGCTGGTCAAGGCGATCCTGCCGAACGAGAGCGTGCGCCGCCGCTTCATCAAGGCGGTCGGCATGGGGACCGCGATGTCGGCGATCCAGAGCGTGCTGCCGTTCGGCGCGATGCAGGCGATGGCGCAGGAGAAGTCGGGCCCGCTCGAGAAGCCCGACCTGAAGATCGGCTTCATCGCGATCACCTGTGCGACGCCGCTGATCATTGCCGACCCCCTGGGCTTCTACAAGAAGCAGGGTCTCAACGTCACGCTGACCAAGACGGCCGGCTGGGCGCTGATCCGCGACCGCATGCTGAACAAGGAACTCGACGCCACGCACTTCCTGTCACCGATGCCGCTCGCGATCTCGATGGGCGCGGGCTCGGTCGCGCAGCCGATGCGCGTCGCCACCATCCAGAACATCAACGGCCAGGCCATCACGCTGGCCGTCAAGCACAAGAACAACCGCGACCCGAAGAACTGGAAGGGCTTCAAGTTCGCGATCCCGTTCGAGTACTCGATGCACAACTTCCTGTTGCGCTACTACCTCGCGGAAGCCGGACTCAACCCCGACACCGACGTGCAGCTGCGCGTCGTGCCGCCACCCGAGATGGTTGCGAACCTGCGGGCCGGCAACATCGACGGCTTCCTCGGGCCGGATCCGATCAACCAGCGCGCCGTCTACGACGAGGCGGGCTTCATCCACATTCTGCCGAAGGACATCTGGGACGGCCATCCGTGCTGCGCATTCGACGTATCGGAGGACTTCGTCAGGCAGAACCCCAGCACCTTCGCCGCGCTGTACCGCTCCGTGCTGACCGCGGCGGCCATGGCGCACGAGGCGAAGAACCGCGAACTGATCGCGAAGGTCATCGCGCCGGCCGCGTATCTCAACCAGCC
>JBBRRW010000311.1:0-3403 GCA_038245975.1 Burkholderiales bacterium | reverse complement strand
CGCGGACCGTATTACCAAGCCGATGATCCGCGCCAAGATCACCGACCCGTGGCGCGAGGTCAGCTGGGACGAGGCCATCGGCTACGCGGCCAGCGAGTTCAAGCGGCTGCAGTCCACCTACGGACAGGACTCGGTCGGCGGCATCACGTCTTCGCGCTGCACGAACGAAGAGGCCTACCTGGTCCAGAAGCTGGTCCGCACGGCCTTCGGCAACAACAACGTCGACACCTGCGCGCGCGTCTGCCATTCGCCGACCGGTTATGGCCTCGGTCAGACCTTCGGCACGTCGGCCGGCACGCAGACCTTCAAGTCGGTGGAAAAGGCCGACGTGATCATGGTCATCGGCGCCAACCCGACCGATGCCCATCCGGTGTTCGCATCGCGGATGAAGAAGCGGCTGCGCGAAGGCGCGCGGCTGATCATCGTCGACCCGCGCCGCATCGACCTGGTCGACAGCCCGCATGTCAAGGCCGATTACCACCTGCCGCTGAAGCCCGGCACCAACGTCGCCGTCATCACCGCGATGGCCCACGTCGTCGTCACCGAAGGCCTGCTGGCCGAGGACTACATCGCCGAGCGCTGCGACACGAAGAGCTTCCACGACTGGACGGCCTTCGTCGCCAAATCCGAGAACTCGCCCGAGGCGACCGAGGAACGCACCGGCGTGCCGGCCGCCGACCTGCGCGCCGCGGCACGGCTGTATGCGGCCGGGCCCAATGGGGCGATCTACTACGGCCTCGGCGTGACCGAGCACGCGCAGGGATCGACGATGGTGATGGGCATCGCCAACCTGGCGATGGCCACCGGCAACGTCGGCCGCGAAGGCGTCGGCGTGAACCCGCTGCGCGGCCAGAACAACGTGCAGGGCAGTTGCGACATGGGCTCGTTCCCGCACGAGCTGCCCGGCTATCGCCACATTTCCGACACGATCGTGCGGACGCAATTCGAGGAGGCGTGGGGCGTGACGCTCAACGCCGAGCCGGGCCTGCGCATCCCTAACATGTTCGACGCCGCGCACGACGGCAGCTTCATGGGCCTGTACTGCCAAGGCGAGGACATCGTGCAGTCGGACCCCAACACGCAGCACGTCGCCGATGCGCTGATGGCGATGGAATGCGTCGTGGTCCAGGACATCTTCCTGAACGAGACGGCCAAGTACGCGCACGTGTTCCTGCCGGGCTCGTCGTTCCTCGAGAAGGACGGCACCTTCACCAACGCCGAGCGCCGCATCTCGCGCGTGCGCCAGGTGATGCCGCCGCTCGCGGGCCTCGGCGACTGGGAGGTCACGGTCAAGCTGTCGAACGCGCTCGGCTATCCGATGCACTACACGCATCCGGAGCAGATCATGGCCGAGGTCGCGTCGCTGACGCCGACCTTCGCCGGCGTCAGCTACGCGAAGATCGATCGGCTCGGCAGCGTGCAGTGGCCGTGCAACGACGACACCGACGACGGCGGCACGACGACAATGCACGTCGACCACTTCGTGCGCGGCAAGGGCAAGTTCATCGTCACGCAATACGTGCCCAGCGACGAGAAGGTGACGCGCAAGTACCCGTTGCTGCTGACCACCGGCCGCATCCTGTCGCAGTACAACGTGGGCGCGCAGACGCGACGAACCGCGAACAACCGGTTCCACGACGAAGACCGCCTGGAGATCCATCCGCACGACGCGCAGGAGCGCGGCATCAAGGACAACGACTGGGTCGGCATCGAGAGCCGGGCCGGGCAGACCGTGTTGCGTGCGACGCTGGCGGACCGCATGCAGCCGGGCGTGGTCTTCACGACCTTCCACTTCCCGGAGTCGGGCGCCAACGTGATCACCACCGACAACTCCGACTGGGCCACCAACTGCCCCGAGTACAAGGTCACGGCGGTGCAGGTCATGCCGGTCGCTCAGCCGTCCGAATGGCAGAAGGTTTACGCCACGTTCAATCGCGAGCAGCTCGCGCTGCTGGAAGACGGTCAGGAGAACGGCCGCCGGAACGCCGACGCACGGCGCGAAGCGGTGCTGACGAAGTGAAGCCCGAAGGCGACGTGTTACGGACGGCCGCAGCACCCGTGCCGGGCGCGCAAAGCACTCGCGTGACCCGCTATCGCGGCGAGCGCAGCGAGACCGCCGACGACTGGCTGGTCGACGAGGTGCCGGTGGCGCTGGTGCTCAACGGCATCTCGCATGCCGTGATGCTGGCCAGCCCGCTCGATCTCGAGGAGTTCGCACTCGGCTTCGGCCTGACCGAAGGCCTGCTGAAGGATCGCTCCGAGCTCTACGGGACCGAGGTCGTGCCGGTGGCCAACGGTATCGAGGTCCGCATGGAAGTGGCGAGCGCGTGTGAGTTCCGCATGAAGGAACGCCGCCGCAACCTGAGCGGCCGCACCGGTTGCGGCCTCTGCGGCACCGAGAGCCTCGACCAGGTGCTGCGCCCGATGCCGCCGGTGCGCGACCCGTGGTCCATCGACACGACCGCCGTGGCGCGAGCGCTGAAGACGATGACCGAACAGCAGCCGCTGCAGCGCGTCTCGGGCGCGGCGCACGCGGCGGCGTGGTGCGACCGCCAGGGCAACGCGCAGATCGTGCGCGAGGACGTCGGCCGTCACAACGCGCTCGACAAGCTGATCGGCGCGATGGTCCGTGGCGATGCGAAGGCCGATGCCGGCTTCATCGCGGTCACTAGTCGCGCGAGCGTCGAGATGGTCCAGAAGACGTTGATGGCCGGCGTCGGTCTGCTGGTCGCGGTGTCCGCGCCGACCGCGCTCGCGGTGCGCGTCGCGACCGAACATGGCCTCGCACTGGCCGGCTTCGCGCGTGGTCGAGACCTGGTCTGCTACACCGATTCGGCCCGCTTCGGCTTTTCCGCAACCCCGATGGCGAGTGCACGATGAACGTCGACAGCCTGGTCCAGATGGCCAACCAGATCGGCACGTTCTTCGAGGCCATGCCCGATCGCGACGAAGCGCTGGTCGGGATTTCGCACCACATCCGCATGTTCTGGGCGCCGCGCATGCGCGAGCAGCTCACCACCTACGGGTCGCGCGACGGCGGCACCGGGTTGTCGCCGATCGTGATGGATGCGCTGAAGACCCACTCGATCCTGCCGGTCGTCGTGCCGGTCGACACGAACAATCCGGTGAAAGCCGCCGAGCGGCACGCCTTCGACGGCGCCTCGGAAGCCTGACGGGCGCGGGGCAGGGCGCCCCTGCAGCGTCCCGGTCGGCGCGGTGCAGCCGTCAGCGAGACGTCGGTCCGTGCCGTGTCGCGGGTTGCGCCGGCGCGCCGTGCATCGGGCGGACGCGCTGCGCGATGGTTGCGCGCAGTTCGTGCCGCAACCCGAGCATGAACGCCAGTTCCGCGACGATGAACAGCCGACCGATCAGCAGCCCGCCGAGGGCGTCGACGAACGCCGGT
>JBBRRW010000310.1:0-3414 GCA_038245975.1 Burkholderiales bacterium | reverse complement strand
TCACCTACTGACGAGCCGTCGCCCGGATCCGCGTTGCAGCTCCTCGTCCTCGGCGGCACCGTCTTCCTCGGTCGGCATGTCGTCGCATCGGCACTCGAGGCCGGTCACACGGTCACGATCTTCCATCGCGGCACCAGCGGGACCGGGCCGGTCGACCGCGTCGAAGCGCTGCACGGCGATCGCGACGGCGACGTCGACGCGCTGGCGGGCAGGAGCTTCGACGCGGTGGTCGACTGCTCGGGCTACACGCCGGAGCAAGTGCGCAGGACCGGCGCGGTGCTCGCGGGACGGGTCGGCCATTACCTGTTCGTCTCCACCCGATCGGTCTATCGACACCTCGGTCGCGACGCGGAAACCGGCGAGAGCGCGCCGGTGCTCGACGGGCACGACGGCTACGGCGCGCTGAAGGCCCGCAGCGAGGAAGCGATCGAGGCGCTGATGCCGGGCCGCGTGTCCGTGGTGCGCCCGGGCCTGATCGTCGGGCCCTACGACCCGACCGGTCGCTTCACCTACTGGCCGCTGCGCCTGCATCGGGGCGGCGACGTGCTGGCACCGGGACGGCCGGAACGCCGGGTGCAATGCGTCGATGCGCGCGACCTCGCGCGCTGGTGCGTCGCGCTCGCCGGTCGGCCGGCGGCCGGCGTCTTCGACGTCGTCGGTCCGTCGTCCACGATGGGCGGGCTGCTGGGGCTCGTGCACGCGGTAGTCGGTGGCGGCGCCCGTCTGCACTGGCTGCCGGACGACGTGCTGCTCGCCCACGACGTGCGGCCGTGGACCGAACTGCCGCTGTGGATCCCGAAGAGCGACGCGGACTTCGCCGGCCTCATGAGCGGGTCCGACGATCGCGCGGTCGCCGCGGGTCTGACGAAGCGTCCGATGGAAGACACCGTCCACGACACGCTGCAATGGGCGCTCGGCCCCGATGCCGCGACACCGCGGGCAGTCGCCACCATGACCCCGCAGCACGAACAACTGCTGTTGATGTCGCAACAGGCCGCGGCCTCGGCGCCGTGAGGCCCTTACGACACTAAACTGCCGGCTGCCGACCGTCGTGGACGTCGCCCGTCGCTCGCGCCGCGCGCCGCACCGACCGTGATCGACCTCGTCGATCGGCGGCCCAGCTATCGCCTCGACAACCTGCAGACGCTGCTGACCGAGCACGAGCCGATGCACTGGGACCGGACCAAGGCACAGGTCTGCGGCGAGAGCGCGCCCTCTTCGGGTCGTGGACGGTAGTCGACGGCCCGGGACGATCCTTCAGAGGGCCGGGAGAGTCGGTCCGTCGGACGGCACCGTCAGAAGTCGCCGGCGACCCGTCGCTTGCCGGCGTTCTTGGCCGCGTACAGCGCTTCGTCGGCCCGCTCGAGCAACTCGTGCAGCGTCGTCGCATCGTGCGGATAGCGGGCCACGCCGATGCTGGCCGACACCGACGGCAGCACGTCGGGGTAGGGACGGGCAAGCGCCGCCAGCAGCTTCTCCGCGACCTGCCGCGTCTTGACGCCGTCGACGTCGACCAGCAGCACCGAGAACTCGTCGCCGCCGCGCCGCGAGACCACATCGGAGCCGCGGGTCAGGCCCGTGATGCGGTCCGCGACGATCTTCAGCACGAGATCGCCGGCGGCGTGTCCGTGCCGATCGTTGACCGCCTTGAAGCCGTCGAGGTCGATGGCAAGGATTGCGAGCTGCGCGCCGTCGCGATAGGCCTGCGCGATCTGCCGTGACGCCATCTCGTCGAACAGCGTGCGGTTGCGCAGGTTGGTCAGCGGGTCGTGATACGCATGATGCTGCGCGGTCGCCAGCATGCGCGACGCCTGGCGGATCGCGCGACCGACGGCATCGGTCTCCCGCAGCGGGGTCGGCGGCAGGTCGATCGGCCGGCCGTTGCCCAGCGCCAGCGCCGGTTCGATCAGGCTGCTGACCGCGCGCGTGACGACCTGCGAGACATGGAACGCGAACCACAGCACCAGCGCCAGCGCGAGCAGCGCGATGCCGGCCAGCAGCCCGACCGACCGATACAGCGCCGCGACCAGCAGCATCTTCGGCGCGCCGACCGCGACGGTCCAGTCGCTGCGCGTCGAGCGGCTGAAGGCGAGCATGACGACGTCGCCTTCCTTGGTCTGCGTCTCGGCCGTCCCTTCGGCCTTGCCGGCGATCGCGTCGAGGAACGACGGGGTCGCCCGCTGGCCGACGAAGCGGGCCGCTTCGCGCGACCGCGCGACGATCCGTCCGTCGCCGTCGATCACCGCGGCGACCCAGCCCGACGGCATCGTCTGGCGCGTCGACGCGATGACGTGATCGGGCGTCAGGGTCGCCGCGAGCACGTAGGCGACCTGGTCGCGCCGGAACACCGGCACGCCCATCGTCACGATCGGCGGTTCGTCGCCGGGGCCGGTCACGATGCCGCTCAGGCGCGCCTTGCCGGTGGCGACCACCGGTTCGAGCTGGATCGGCATGCCGTGCTTCGGCAGCGCAAGGCCGTACGCGACCTGCGTGTCGATGCGCCTGCGGCCCTCGCGGTCGAACAGCACGTAGCTGTCGACCGGCTGCGACTTCAGCGCCTCGCGCAGATGCTCGTCGAAGCGGCCGAATGCATCGATCGCGATCGAATGCGAGGCCGCGAGGACGCGCAGGCCGGACTCGATGCCTTCGAGGTCGCCGTCGACCAGCAGCGTCATCGTCCGCGCGCTCGTGACGGCTTCGTCGAGCACCGCGGTCTCCTGGGCCCGGTAGTTGACGACCACCATCGCGGCCAGCGCCAGCAGCGCCGGGACGACGCAGGCCGCCACCAGCGCAGCAAGGGTCATGCGGATCGAGAGCCGGGGGATGCGCCTCTCGGGGTCGGACTCGATCGTTTCGCGGTCGCTGTTCGACGCTGTCATTCGGTTTCGGCAGGTGGCCGGCGTGCCGCGGTCCGTCGCGGACCTCGACGGCCTGTCATCGCAACGCCTGCAGGCGTTCGACGGTGTGCTCGTCGAGGCGGCCTTCGCAAAACTTCGCGAGCGCGTCGTCGAAGACCCGTGGGTCCGGTGCGACCTGCGCGAACAGCGTCATCGACGAGTGGAACTTCAGCTCGTCGGGGTGGCCGAGGATGTCGTGCAGCGAACGCCCTGCGACGCGGTTGACGAGCGTCGTGCAGGCCGTGAGCCGCGGCCCGAGGACCGGGTGCCGCAGATAGGCCAGCGCCTCGTCACGCGATGCGATGGCGTAGCGGACGGCCATCGCGCTGTGGCCCAGCCCCGCGATCTGCGGGAACACGAACCATATCCAGTGGCTGCGCTTGCGGCCCACCCGCAGCTCGGCGAAGACCTGCTCGATGACCTCGGCCTGCGCGTCGACGAAGCGTTGCAGGTCGTGGGGATCGTCCATCGGCGGCTGCGCTGCGGACGGCTGCGGCGCCATCATTTCCCGATGCAG
>JBBRRW010000309.1:0-3426 GCA_038245975.1 Burkholderiales bacterium | reverse complement strand
CCCCGACCAAGAAGGAGCAGACGCACGACCGCATCGTCGACGCGGCGGCGCGAGCCCTCCGTCGCCACGGTTATGCCGGCGTCGGCGTGGCCGACGTCATGAAGGACGCGGGCCTCACGCACGGCGGCTTCTATGCGCACTTCGAGTCGCGCGACGCCTTGTTCGTCGCGGCGCTGGAACGCGCGTCGCGCGGCAGCAGAGCGCTGCTCCTGCGTCGCACCGAAGCGCTGCGCGAACGCGACATCAGCGCGTTCCGCGCGCTGGTCGAAGGCTATCTGCACGACGACCTGCTGAAGTCCAACGAGGCCGGCTGTCCGGTCGCGGCGCTGTGCTCCGAGATGCCACGCCAGTCGGCCGAGGTTCACAAAGCTTCCACGGTCGGGGTGCGCGCGCTGCTACGTCGAGAAGGCGCTGCCCGAAGCGGTTCCCGCCGGACAGGCCGGCGTCGTCGCCGCGACCCTGGTCGGCAGCCTGCAGCGCGCGCGCGCTCGGCAGCGGAGAACAGGGCAGGGCCCTGCTCGCCACGACGCGCAAGGCCCTGCTCGACCGGTACGACCGCCCCTGATTTTCCGTCGAGGGTTCATGCCCTTTTTTCACGAGGTTCAACATGACCATCATCATATTCATCGCCGTCGCACCGCTGGCCTGGCGCATGGTCCGCCTCTGCCGTTCCATCGATCAAGGCTCGCTATGAAACTCAAGGACTCCGTGGTCTTCATCACCGGCGCCAATCGCGGCATCGGTCTCTCGTTCGCCCGCGAAGCGCTGGCCCGTGGCGCGCGCAAGGTCTACGCCGGCGCGCGCGATCCGGCGCACGTGACGCTGGACGGCGTCGTGCCGGTCCGGCTCGACGTGACCGATCCCGAGCAGGTCGCGGCCGCGGCGCGCGCCTGTCCGGACGTGACGCTGCTGGTCAACAACGCGGGCATCGCGTTGTTCGGCGGCTTCCTCGCCGACCACGCCGTCGACCAGGCGCGGCGGCAGTTCGAGACCAACTTCTTCGGACCCTTGCTGCTGACCCGCGCGTTCGCGCCGGTGCTGGCCCGCAACGGCGGCGGGGCGGTCATCAACGTGCTGTCGATCGCGAGCTGGATGACGCGTCCGGCGCTGGCTGTCTACGCGGCGAGCAAGTCCGCGGCGTGGGGGCTCACCAACGGCCTGCGCAACGACCTGCTGCCGCAGAACACGCAGGTCCTCGGGCTACACGTCGGCTTCGTCGACACCGACATGACGAAGGACATCGACGCGCCGAAGACGTCGCCCGACGTGGTCGTGCAGCGCACCTACGACGGCCTCGAAGCCGGCCTGAGCGAGGTGCTCGCCGACGAACGGACGCAGATGGTGCACGCCACCCTGTCGGCCGACCCGCCGATCTATCTGATGGCACAGCCCGCCTGACCGCCACTTCCCGCGGCTGCGAGTCCGCCGATGCGCGACGCGATGTGCTGCGCGCCAGCTGCGGGGAGGCGACCGCAGCTCGGCGGGCTGCTGATCCGCAGCGGCGTGCCGGCGTCGTCGTCAGCATCGCCGGCCACGGACAGCCTCTAGCCGGCGGCGGTCCGGCTTAGTGCGCGGAGCAAACGCGTCGACGGCCTCGCGCGCCCGCGTGTGCTTTCAGAAGGACTGCGAACCGCATGATGATCTCCGTCTTCGAAGCCGACCCCGATCGCGCGATCGCAGTGCGCTCGGCTTGCATGATCCAGACGAACGGCCGTCCGACGATTCGCCACGCGGCCGAAAAAAGTGCGCTCACCGTCCTGCCCGTCGACGCCGTTGCGCTACGCTGGTCGACCGATCTCCGCGCGCCGAGGTTCGACGATGAAGTCCCTGCACAAACTTTCGCTGACGCTGGTCGTCTTTGCCACGCTCGCTGCGTGCAACAGGAAGCCCGACACCCCACCGCTGCCCAAGACATCGGAAGCGCCGGCCGCCACGCCGGTCGCGGTCGCGACCGCCGACGACGCCATCGCGTGGCGCCGCGGCGACGTCGATACGGCGTTCGCCGAGGCCCGGGCCGCCAACAAGCCGGTGTTCCTCTACTGGGGCGCCGACTGGTGCCCGCCGTGCAACCAGATGAAGGCGACCCTGTTCAAGACGCAGGCCTTCGTCGAACGCACGCAGCACTTCGTGCCGGTCTACGTCGACGGCGACACGCCGGCGGCGCAGCAACTCGGCTCGCGCTTCTCGGTCAGCGGCTATCCGACCATGGTGCTGTTCAGGCCGGACGGCACCGAGATCACGCGGTTGCCGGGCGAAGCCGAGCCCGAGCGCTATCTGCAGGTGCTCGCCATGAGCATGAATGCGGCGCGGCCGGTGAAGGCCACGTTGAAGACCGCGCTCGGTGACGGCAAGGGGCTCACGCAGGACGACTGGCGGATGCTGGCCTGGTACTCGTGGGACACCGACGACCAGCAACTGGTCCCGACCGCGCAGGTGCCCGCGACGCTGCAACGCCTCGCCGCGCAATGCCCGAGCGGGTTCGACGAGCCGCGCGCGCGGCTGATGCTGAAGACGATGGCGGCGGCCGGCGACGCCGCGCCGCGCACGCCCGTCAATGGCAAGGAAGAGCCCCGCCTGAAGGTCGATCGCAAGGCGATGCTGGCGCAGGTCGAGGCGGTGTTGGCGACGCCGAAGTCCGCGCGCGAGAACTTCGACCTGCTGACCGGCGCGATGCCCGCGATGGTCCGCGCGACGACCGTCGCCGGCACGCCCGCGCGCAAGCGCCTGCTCGCCGAGGCCGACCGCACGCTGTCGCGGCTCGCCGGGGATGCCGGCCTGTCCAACACCGATCGTCTCGGCGCGACGATCGCCCGCGTGCAGCTGGCGACGATCGACACGAAGCCCGTCGGCAAGAACGACAAGGCCGAGCCGGTCGTGTTACCGGAAGCGCTGAGGGCGGCGGTCGTGGCCGAGGCCGCGCGTGCGGACCGCGAGAGCACCGACCCCTACGAACGCCAGACCGTGATCAATGCGGCGGCCTACCTGCTCGGGACGGCGGGCCTGCTGGATCGCTCGGACGCGTTGCTTGAGGCCGAACTGTCGCGTTCGCATTCACCGTATTACTTCATGCTCGACCTGGCGGCCAACGCGCAGAAGCGCGGCGACAAGGCGGCGGCGATCGACTGGTACGCGAAGGCCTACGACGCGGCGAAGGGCCCGGCGACCCGGCTGCAGTGGGGCTCGACCTACGTGACCGCGCTGATCGACCTCGCGCCCGACGCGGCGGCACGCATCGAGCAGGCCGCGGGACAGGTCATCGGCGAGATCGCGCCGTCGCCCGAGAGTTTCGACGGGCGCAATCGCAGGAGCCTGTCGCGGATCGCCGCGAAGGTCGCTGCCTGGAACGCCGACGGCCGTCACGCCGACGAAGCGAACCGCATTGCCGAGGCTTCGCGCAAGCTCTGCGATCGCGTGCCGGCCGCGGCT
>JBBRRW010000308.1:0-3474 GCA_038245975.1 Burkholderiales bacterium | reverse complement strand
GTGGTCGATGAACGGACCCTTCTTGAGTGAACGCGTCATGCTCGTTCCTTACTTCTTGCGACGCGCGACGATCATCGTCTGCGTGCGCTTGTTGTTGCGCGTCCGGTAGCCCTTGGTGAGCGTGTTCCACGGCGACACCGGAGCCTGGCCCTCGCCGGTGCGGCCCTCGCCGCCGCCGTGCGGGTGGTCGACCGGATTCATCGCCACGCCACGCACCGTCGGGCGGATGCCCTTCCAGCGCTTGGCGCCGGCCTTGCCGTACTGGCGCAGGCTGTGCTCTTCGTTCGAGACTTCGCCGATCGTCGCGCGGCAGTCGATGTGGATCCTGCGCACTTCGCCGGAGCGCAACCGCAGCTGCGCGTACGTGCCTTCACGTGCGAGCAAGGTCACGGCGGCGCCGGCCGAACGGGCGATCTGCGCACCCTTGCCGGGCAGCATCTCGACGCAGTGGACGATCGAGCCGACCGGGATGTTCCTGATCGGCAGCGTGTTGCCGGCCTTGATCGGCGCCTCTGCGCCCGACAGGATCGTCGAGCCGACCTCGAGGCCGCGCGGGGCGATCACGTAGCGGCGCTCGCCGTCGGCGTACACCACGAGGGCGATGTGCGCGGTGCGGTTCGGGTCGTACTCGATCCGCTCGACCTTCGCGGGAATCGCGTCCTTGTTGCGCACGAAGTCGACGACGCGGTAGTGGTGCTTGTGACCACCGCCCTTGTGGCGCGTCGTGATATGGCCGTTGTTGTTGCGACCGGCGTTCTGCATCTGCGGCTCGAGCAGCGATGCTTCGGGCCGGCCCTTGTACAGGTGCGGATGCGTGACCTTGACGACCGCGCGGCGACCCGGCGACGTCGGCTTGACCTTGATGACGGGCATTACGCGCCCTCCCCGGAGAAGTTCAGCTCCTGGCCCGCCGCGAGGCAGACGTAGGCCTTCTTGACGTGATCGCGACGGCCGGTGCCCTTGCCGAAGCGCTTGGTCTTGCCCTTGTGCTGGACGGTCTGCACGGAATCGACCGTGACCTTGAACATCAGCTCGACCGCCGCCTTGATCTCGGGCTTGGTGGCGTCGCGCATGACCTTGAAGAGCACCTGGTTGTGCTTCTCCGCAGCCATGGTCGCCTTCTCGCTCACGATCGGCGCGATCAGGATCTGCGCCAGGCGGCTCTCGACGTGGGCCGATACCTTCGACGGATCGGCCTTGACCTTCTTGACCTTCTTCGCGGCGGGCTTCTTCGCCGGCTTGGCGACGTCGGCAGCGGCAACGGCGTCGGTCGACGCCGGCTTCGCAGCCGTCGCCGGCTTGGCCGCAGCGGCCTTCTTCGCCTTGGCGCCCGTCTTCGGGTCGGCCTTGGACTTCGAGGTGTCGGGTGCCGTGCTCATGACAGCATCTCCTTCAGTTGCTCCATCGCGCCCTTGGTGACGAGCACCTTCTTGTAGTGCACGAGGGCGAGCGGATCGGCGTAGCGCGGCTCGACGATCAGGACATTGGCGAGGTTGCGCGACGCCATGATCAGGTTGTCGGCCATTTGGTCGGTGATGACGAGGACCGAGTCGAGGCCCATCGCCTTCAGCTTCTGCGCCAGCGCCTTGGTCTTGGGCGTGTCGACGGTGATCGACTCGACCACCGAGAGGCGCCCTTCGCGGACCAGCTGCGACAGGATCGCCGCCATGCCCGCGCGGTACATCTTCTTGTTCACCTTCTGGGTGAAGTTCTCGTCGGGGCTGTTCGGGAAGATCCGACCGCCTCCGCGCCAGAGCGGCGACGAGGTCATGCCGGCGCGGGCGCGGCCGGTGCCCTTCTGGCGCCACGGCTTCTTGGTCGAGTGCTTGACCATCGCGCGGTCGAGCTGCGCGCGGGTGCCGAGACGCGCGTTCGCCTGGAAGGCGACGACGATCTGGTGCACCAGCGCTTCGTTGTAGTCACGCGCGAAGACCGTGTCGGGCGCGTCGAACTTCGTCGACGTCGCCTGGCCTTGCTCGTTCAGCAGTTCGAGTTGCATCAGGCAGCTCCCTTCGCGGCCGCGGCGGCCTTCAATGCGGCGCCCTTGGGCAACGCCTTGACGGCGGGCCGGACGACCACGTGGCCGTTCTTCGCGCCCGGCACCGCGCCGCGCACGAGCAGCAGCTGGCGCGCTTCGTCGATGCGGACGATGTCGAGGTTCTGGGTCGTGCGCGTGGCGTTGCCGAGCTGGCCCGACATCTTCTTGCCGGGGAACACGCGGCCGGGATCCTGCGCCATCGAGATCGAGCCAGGCACGTTGTGCGAACGGCTGTTGCCGTGCGACGCGCGCTGCGACTTGAAGTGGTGGCGCTTGATCGTGCCGGTGAAGCCCTTTCCGATCGTCGTGCCCTGCACGTCGACGAGCTGGCCGACGGCGAAGACGCCGACCGGGATCCGCGCGCCTGGCGCATAGCCGGTGGCGACGCTCTCCTCGACGCGGAATTCCTGGGTCAGCTCGCCGCCGACGACGCCCGCCTTGGCGAGATGGCCCGCCAGCGGCTTGCTGACGCGCGACGCCTTCTTGTCGCCGAAAACGACCTGGAGCGCGACGTAGCCGTCGACGGCGGCGGTCTTGACCTGGGCGACGCGGTTGTTCGAGACGTCGAGGACGGTGACGGGAATCGCGTCTCCGTCGTCGGTGAAGATGCGCATCATCCCCACCTTGCGGCCCAGGAGACCCAGGCGCTCTCTTGCAGATGACGTCGCCGGCGATGCCGGTTTCGAGCTCGTGCTCATAGATGTTCTCCAGCCGCGCGAGCGCGGCCTTTGTTGCAACGCCCGACATCGATTGGCCGGGCTGACTGAGTGCTTTTCCTGTCGTCCCGCCTCGTGGCTTGCGCCGGGGCGTGATCGCGCAAAAGCCTGCGATCCTATCAGAACGACCCGGCTTTCGCCAAGTCGACGCTCGCCCGCCGAAGAGCGGACACTCGGTTTACTGGAGCTTGATCTCGACGTCGACGCCGGCGGGCAGGTCGAGCTTCATCAGCGCGTCGACGGTCTTGTCGGTCGGATCGACGATGTCCATCAGGCGCTGGTGCGTGCGGATCTCGAACTGGTCGCGCGAGGTCTTGTTGACGTGCGGCGAGCGCAGGATGTCGAAGCGCTGCATGCGCGTCGGCAGGGGCACCGGGCCCTTGACGATGGCGCCGGTGCGCTTGGCGGTGTCGACGATCTCGAGCGCCGACTGGTCGATCAGCTTGTAGTCGAACGCTTTCAGGCGGATGCGGATCTTTTGCTTGGTGGCCATGACGAGTCTTTCAAAGAGCGATGCAGCGCGAGCGCCGCGGGAGTTTGCGAGCGACGCCGGACGAGCCGGCGATGCGGAGAGCGCAGTCCTTATTCGAGGATCTTTGCCACGACTCCGGCGCCGACGGTACGGCCGCCTTCTCTGATGGCGAAGCGCAGACCTTCTTCCATGGCGATGGGGTTGATGAGCTTGACGGTGATGCTGACGTTGTCGCCCGGCATGACCAT
>JBBRRW010000307.1:0-3478 GCA_038245975.1 Burkholderiales bacterium | reverse complement strand
GGAGCCGAGTGTTGACGATGAAAGCCGCTGTCCTGCACGCACCGCGCGAGGCGATGACGATCGAGGACGTCGTCATCGCCAAGCCGAAACGCCGCGAAGTCCTGGTACGCACCGCCGCCGCGGGGCTGTGCCACAGCGACCTGCACTTCATCGAGGGCGCCTACCCGACGCCCATGCCGGTGGTGCTGGGGCACGAATCGGCTGGCGTCGTCGAGGCGGTCGGCGAGGACGTCACGTACGTCAAGCCCGGCGATCACGTCATCTCGTGCCTGTCGGTCTTCTGCGGCCACTGCGAGTTCTGCCTCAGCGGCCACCTCTCCATCTGCCAGACGCCGGAGGTGAAGCTGGCTCCCGGCGTCGCCCAGCGGCTGACGTGGCAGGGCCGGCACCTGAACCAGTTCCTCAACCTGTCGTCGTTCGCCGAGCAGATGGTGGTGCACGAGCACGCGCTCGTGAAGGTGCGCGACGACATGCCGCTCGACCTCGCCAGCCTGATCGGCTGCAGCGTCGTCACCGGCTACGGCGCCGTCGTCCACACGGCGCGGATCGAGCCGGGCTCGACGGTCGCCGTCTTCGGCGCCGGCGGCATCGGCCTGGCGACGATCAACGCCGCGCAGATCGCCGGCGCGGCAAGGATCATCGCGATCGACAAGGATCCGTTCAAGCTCGCGCTGGCGCGAACCTTCGGCGCCACCGACGTCGTCGATGCGACCGAGGGCGATACCGTCAAGCGCGTCGTCGCGCTGACCGGCGGCGGCGTCCAGTACTCGTTCGAGTGCATCGGCCTGAAGGCGACGGCGGAGCAGAGCTTCGCGGCGCTGCGCTCGGGCGGCACGGCGACGCTGATCGGCATGATCCCGGTCGGCACGAAGATCGAGTTGCACGGCGTCGACTTC
Organism: Burkholderiales bacterium; assembly: GCA_038245975.1. Taxonomy (GTDB): domain Bacteria; phylum Pseudomonadota; class Gammaproteobacteria; order Burkholderiales; family Burkholderiaceae_D; genus CAHJXF01. The sequence continues at coordinate 2,582 of JBBRRW010000307.1, read as the reverse complement.
CTGCGCGAGCGCCGGATCCAGGGCTGCATGATGGGATCGAACCGCTTTCGCACCGACATGCCCCGGCTGATCGAGTTCTACTTGCAAGGGCGCCTGCACCTGCAGGAGATGGTGTCGGCGCGGATCCGGCTCGCGCAGATCAACGAAGGCTTCGCGGCGCTCAAGGCCGGCGGCATCGCCCGCAGCGTCATCGTCTTCGATTCCTGAACCATCAAGCGCACCGCCCTCGCCGCCCTATCGCCGCGGCGGTGGCCTTCGCCGCCTCACCGACGGCATCGCCAGCAGAAGTTGGATCACGGCTTCCTTGCGAAGCGCACCGGGTGGCGCGCGAGGATCTCGGCGTCGAGGTAGATGTCGATGACTAGCGCGCGGGCACTGCCACGCGGCTGACCTCGTTCGCCCACGGCAGCATCAGCGTCAGCAGCAGCAGCTTGTCGAACTCCGGCGCGAAGCGATCGATGATCCGCTGCGGATCGGGGCAGCGCCGGTGATCGGTGATGAGGCCGAACTGCACGCCGCCGGCGTACGAGACGATGCTCACGCCGACGCCGACGTCGCCCGACGACGGCACCCAGAAGATGCTCTGGCGCAAGGTGCTGCCGCAGAGCACGACCGGCTCGGTCGGCCCGGGCACGTTCGTCATCACCGCGGTGGTCTTCTTCAGGAAGACGTCGGACAGCGCAGCCTGCAGCGGCTTGGTCAGCACGCCCGACACCGCGAGGAGCGCGTACGCGAGCAGCGGCTGGTAGCTGCCCTTCATCGCACGCATGCGCGCGCGCACCGCGTAGACGCGCTCGACCGCGTTGTCGATGCCGATCGGCAAGACGACCGGTGCCAGGCCAAACCGGTTGCCGAGTTGCCACGCCTCGCCCGGCGGACGCAGGTTCACCGGCACCAGGGCACGGATGTCCTTGCCGGCCGGGTCCTCGCCGCGCATGCGCAGGTAGGCACCGATCGCGCCTGCGGCGCACGCGAGCAGCACATCGTTGACCGAGCAGCCCAGGGCCTTGCCGAGCGCCTTGACGTCGGCCAGCGGCAGCGGCTCGCACCACGCCACGACCTTCCTGCCATCGAGCGGACCTTTGAGCAGGGTCGGCGAATCGTCCGACAGCAGCGCCAGCGCGGCGGCATCACGCACGACCCGGTAGCCGGCACGCGCCAGCTTGACCGAATCGTCGACCGACCGCTGCGGGTGGGCAAGGAATTCCATCGCCTTGACCACGCCGTCGCCGTAGAGGCCGATCGCCTTGACCGAGACGTCGGTGATCGGCCTGAGCACCGCGTCTGCAAGCCAGTCGCCGGCGTCGGGGTCCGGGTCGCCGTCGTGCGCCCGGTGCAGGTCGATGCCGCCGTCGGCGATCGAGAGCATGACCGAGTTCAGGGCGATGCCGTCGGCGATGCAATGGTGGATGCGCACGATCAGCGCGCTGCCGTCCTCGTAGCGATCGATCAGGTGGATCTGCCACAGCGGGTGCGCCGGGTCCAGCGGGGTGGCGGCGAGCTCGCTGGCTCGCGCTTGCAGTGCCGACCGCTCGCTCTGGCCGCGCTTGCGAAGCAGCCTCTCGCGGACCAGGTGACGATCGATGTCGAAGTCGTCGTCGTCCACCCAGGAGGCGAACAAGGCCTCCTGAACGACCTTCTGGCGAAAGCGCGCGTACGACAGCAGCCGCGATTCGAGGCGTTCGCGCAACGCGGCGGGTCGCAGTGCCGGCCGCAGCAGCCAGACGCCGACGATCATCATGAGGTTGACGCGGTTGTCCATGCGCAGCCAGGCCGTGTCGACGCGAGACATCCGCTCTGAGCTCCGGGTCATTCGGCATTGGACGATCGGTTGCTCCGGGCGGGACTGACGAAACGCAAAAAAAAGGCGCCCGGAGATGACGCCGCTCAAAGAGCCCGAAGCGGCAGGGGTGCCTACTGGTCGCTGACGGGTCGTGGTCCCCAGCGGGGACCACGGTCGCGCCGGCGTCTTTGCTGTCGAGGAGTGATCGGAATGGACAAGATCTGGCTGAAAAACTACCCGCCCGGCCTTCCGGCCGAGGTGGATCTGAACGAGTTCTCCTCGCTGAAGGACGTTCTCGAGCACAGTTGTGGGCGCTTCGGCGCGCTGCCGGCCTACAGCAACATGGGCGCATCGATCAGCTACGCTCAGCTCGATCGCTTCAGCCGGGACTTCGCGGCCTATCTGCAGCACACGCTCGGGCTGGAGCGGGGTGCCCGTGTGGCGATCATGCTGCCCAACCTGCTGCAGTATCCGGTCGCCCTGTTCGGCGTGCTGCGAGCGGGCCTGGTGGTGGTCAATGTCAACCCGCAATACACAGCCTCGGAACTGGAGCATCAGCTCAAGGACTCGAGCGCGACGGCGATCCTGGTGCTCGAGAACTTCGCCCACACGGTCCAGCAGGTGCTCGACCGCAATCCCGGGCTCGAGCTCGCCGTCCTCACGACGGAAGTCGGCGACATGCTGCCGATGCTCAAGGAGGTCCTCACCAACGTCGTCGTCAAGTACGTGAAGAAGATGGTGCCGGCCTGGAAGATCCCCGGTGCCACCGAGTTCAATTCAGCCCTGCGCGCCGGTCATG
>JBBRRW010000306.1:0-3479 GCA_038245975.1 Burkholderiales bacterium | reverse complement strand
GCGATGGCGGCGCTCGGCGAAGTCACCGTGGTCGCGCCCGAACAGAACCAGAGCGGTGCCTCGCATTCGCTGACGCTCAACCGGCCGCTGTCGGTCCATCAGACCGAAAACGGCTTCCGCTACGTGAACGGCACGCCGACCGACTGCGTCCACATCGCGATGACCGGTCTCCTTGACGAGCCACCGGACGTCGTCGTGTCCGGCATCAACAACGGCCTGAACATGGGCGACGACACGATCTATTCCGGCACGGTCGCCGCGGCGATGGAAGGATTTCTGTTCGGCGTGCCGTCTTTCGCGTTCTCTTTGGTCGACAAGGACTGGACCCATCTCGCGGCCGCGGCGCGGGTCGCGCAGCGCGTCGTGTCGCAGGTGATGGCGTCGAAGCCCGAGGGCCCTTTCCTGCTGAACGTGAACATCCCGAACCACGAACACGTCGATCGCGCGCCGATCGTCGTCGCGCGGCTCGGCAAGCGGCATCCGTCGGAGCCGGTCCACAAGATGGAGAGCCCGCGCGGCGGGACGATCTACTGGATCGGTCCGGCCGGTGCCGCCCGCGATGCGGGACCCGGCACCGATTTCCATGCGGTCGCCAGCGGCAGCGTCGCGATCACGCCGCTGCAGATCGACCTGACGCACGTCGACCGGCTCGACGAGGTCCGCCGCTGGATCGGCGTCTGACATGACGACGCAACCGCCGCGCAAGACGTGGATGGTCGACATGCCGAAGACGGCCGTGGCGAAGAGCTCGCGGCCGGGCAAGCCGATCGCGACGACCGCGGCCAAGTCCAGGCCGTCGGTGGCGGCGAAGGCCGCCCGACCGCCGATCGTCGATGCCCGCCAACAGGCGGAGCACGACCGGCGCGAGCGCACGCAGGGCGACGGTCACGCGCGCGCCGGCCTGACACCCGAGCGGATGCGCGAGCGCATGGTCGAGCGGCTCGCGGCGTCGGGCATCCGCCATCCGGCCGTCCTCGCCGCCATGGACCAGGTGCCGCGTCATCGCTTCGTCGACGAGGGCCTTTCCAGCCGCGCGTACGACGACACGGCGCTGCCGATCGGCCATGCGCAGACCATCTCGCAGCCCTACGTGGTCGGTCGCATGACCGAGCTGATCATCGCGGAACTGCCGGTTGCGCCGCGCCTCGCGCGCGTGCTCGAGATCGGCACCGGCTGCGGCTATCAGGCCGCGGTGCTCGCGCAGGTCGTGGGCGAGGTGTATTCGATCGAGCGCATCCGCGCTCTGCATGAGCGCGCCAGGGACAACCTCCGTGCCCTGCGCGTCCCCAACCTGCGCCTGGTCTACGGCGACGGGCTGCTCGGTCTCCCCAGTGCCGCGCCGTTCGACGCGATGCTGATCGCGGCGGCCGGCGATGCGCTGCCCGACGCGCTGCTCGACCAGCTCAAGATCGGAGGACGCGTGCTCGCGCCGCTGGCCACCAGCGGCGGACGCGCGGGCGAACAGACGCTGTGCCTGTTCGTTCGTACCGGACGGTCGAACTGGTCGACGACGCTGCTCGACGCCGTGCGCTTCGTCCCGCTGCGTCCCGGCATCGCCTGAGGTGAGACGGGTCGCCGAACGCGCGACAGGGCTTCGAAGGCGAGACCAGTGCGTTAAACTGCGGTCCCTCTTTTTACCGGCGTGCACGCACAGGCTGCGTCGTCACGCGATCGACTTGGCACCATGACGTTTCGCCTCGCTTCGCCCGGCCTTCCGGGACCGATGATCGCCGTTGTCGCGCTGCTGCTCGCAGGATGCGCGTCGCGAAGTCTCAATGCACCGCCGGTCGTCGACTGGTCGACCGGGGCGCCGCCGGCCACATCGGTGTCCGCCGTGCCGGCACCGCGCCTGTACACGGTCCAGCGCGACGATACGCTGGCGTCGATCGCGAAGAAGTTCAACGTGACGACGGCCGATCTGATCGCGTGGAATGGCTTCGGCCCGAACCCGCGCGTACTACCGAACCAGGTGCTGCGCGTGTCGTCGCCGAACGCAAGCCCGACGGTGGTTGATAGCGCCAGCCCGATCGCGGTCCCGCAGCCGGTGGGCAGCGAGACGGTCGAGCAGCGGCCGCTGGGGTCGCCGCCGACGTCACCGATCACGTCATCGCCGATCCCGCCTTCGACGGCGAACGTGCCCATCAAGAACGGACCGCTCGGCGTCAAGCGACCGTATTCCGATGCGGCGCTCGCCGAACTGTCGCGGCCCGACGGCGACAGCGCCGCCACGGTGCCGGTAGCCACCGACACGGTGCCGGTTCCGACGACCCTCGCCACGACGTCGAACGTCGCATGGTCGTGGCCTGCCGGCGGCAAGCCGAGCGTCGGCTTCGCCGACGGCAAGTCGAAGGGCATCGACATCCCGGGCAAGCCGGGCGACGCGGTGCTTGCAGCGGCGGACGGCAAGGTCACGTTCGCCGGTACCGGCGTGCGCGGCTATGGCAACTTCCTCATCGTCCAGCACACGCCGGAACTGCTGTCGGTGTACGCCCACAACCGCGCCAACCTGGTCAAGGAGGGCGCGGTCGTGACCAAGGGCCAGAAGATCGCCGAGATGGGCAACAGCGAGTCCGACACCGTCAAGGTCCACTTCGAGATCCGGAACGACAGCAAGCCGGTCGATCCCCTGAAGTACCTGCCGGCGCGTTGATGGGCGTCGTCGCCGGCTCACGGGGGACCGCATGATCCCGGTCCTGGTCTTCGACATCGAGACCGTGCCGGACGTGGCGGGGCTGCGCAAGCTCAACGACTGGGAGCCCGGGCTCACCGACTTCGAGGTCGCCGAGCGAGCGTTCGCCGAGCGCGAGGCCGCGACCGGCAGAAGCTTCATGCCGCATTACCTGCAGCGCGTCGTCGCGATCTCGTGCGTGTTCCGCGACGACGACGGCCTGCGCGTGCGCTCGCTCGGCGCGCTCGACGACGGCGAATCCAAGCTGATCCACGACTTCTTCAAGACCGTGGAGCGCTACACCCCGCAGCTGGTGTCGTGGAACGGCGGTGGCTTCGATCTGCCGGTCCTCCACTACCGTGGCCTGGTGCACGGGGTCGCCGCCGGTCGTTACTGGGATCTCGGCGACGACGAGCGCGACTTCAAGTGGAACAACTACATCGGTCGCTATCACACGCGTCACCTGGACTTGATGGATGTCCTGGCGATGTACCAGCCGCGCGCCGCGGCGCCGCTCGATGCACTGGCCAAGCTGTGCGGGTTTCCCGGCAAGCTGGGTATGGACGGCAGCCAGGTCTGGAAGGCCTACAGTGAAGGTCGTCTCGACGAGATCCGCAGCTATTGCGAGACCGATGTGATGAACACCTGGATGATGTACTGCCGCTTCCAGGTGATGCGCGGCGTGCACACGCACGCGCAGTTCGAGGCCGAGGTCGCGCTCGCGAAAGCCCTGCTGTCGTCGTTGCCCGGCGAGCACTGGCGCGAATATGTGGCCGCGTGGAAGGCGCCCGCCGTTTGAGCCGCATCTCTC
>JBBRRW010000305.1:0-3501 GCA_038245975.1 Burkholderiales bacterium | reverse complement strand
GCGGGTCGAGGATCTGGAAGTGATCGACGAGGTCGTCGTCGAAGCGGCGGCCCCGATGGCGGAAGTGGCGTCGACCACGGCCGTCGGGCACGGCGGCGCGTCCGTCGCCGCCGCGGCGGTCGAAGCGCCGGTGAACGCGCCTGCGAACGCCGTTGCGGACGATGCGGTCGTGCAGGAGGCTGTCGTCGAACGGCCGGCGATCGGCGAATGGTGGCTGCCCGAGCCCGGGACGCGGCGCGCGCCTATCGCCGACACGGCCGAAGCCGATCCCGAGCCGAGCTCGGGGCTGCGCGACGATGCCGGGCAGATCCTCTCGGGCCGGCGCACCGATCTGCAATGGTCCGGCATCGGCAGCGTGGCCGCAGACCCGAGCTTCCTGCGACCCGAAGCGGCCCCCATCCGCAGCACGCGGACGGCGCGCTGGATATTCGGCGCGCTGACGCTGGTGGCCGCCGTCGTGCTGCTCGGTCAGGTCGCCTACCAGTGGCGCGACGAACTCGCGGTCCGCTGGTCTCCGGCGCGGCCCTGGCTGGTCGCCGCGTGCGTGCCGCTGCGCTGCAAAGTCGACTACCCCGCCCATCTCGACGCGATCACGATCGAGTCGGCCAGCATCCAGACGGCCGGCGCCAATCTGAACATCTACGTGCTGGTCGCGTTGCTGCGCAACCGCGATGCGTTCGACGTCCGCTATCCGCATCTCCAACTGGTCCTGACCGATCTGCAGGACCGGCCCATCCTGCGGCGCGCGTTGCGGCCCGAGGACTATCTGGCGCCGCGACCAGCCCTCGGCGGCTTCCCCGCCGAGAGCGAATTGCCGATTCGCGTAATGTTCGAGCTCAGTGACATCCGGTTCGCAGGCTATCGCCTCGAACGTTTCTACCCATGACGATCCCTTCACACACTCCCGATCGATGCGCACGCTGATTTGCGGCTCCCTGGCCTACGACACCATCATGGTGTTCGAAGGCCGGTTCAAGGATCAAATCCTCCCGGATCAGATTCACATTCTGAACGTCTCGTTCCTCGTCCCGGCGATGCGCCAGGACTTCGGCGGAACCGCAGGCAACATCGCCTACAACCTGCACCTGCTCGGCGGCGAGCCCGTCATCATGGCCTGCATCGGCGGCGACGCGACGTCGTACGTCGCGCGACTGGACTCGCTGGGCTTCGATCGCACCCATGTGCACACGCTGCCCGACGCGTTCACGGCGCAGTGCTACATCACGACCGATCTCGACGACAACCAGATCACCGCGTTCCATCCCGGCGCCATGTCGGGCTCGCCGATCAACCATGTCGGCGACGCCGCAGACATCGGCATCGCGATCGTGGCGCCCGACAGTCGCGACGGCATGATCCAGCACGCCCGAGAACTGGCCGACGCGAAGATCCCGTTCATCTTCGACCCGGGACAGGGTCTGCCGATGTTCTCGGGTGCCGAGCTGATGGAGTTCATCGACATCGCCGACTACGTGACGGTGAACGACTACGAGGCGCGCATGCTGGCCGATCGAACGCAACGGACCTTCGACCAGCTCGCGCGGTCGGTCAAGGCGCTGATCGTCACGCAAGGCGGCATGGGGTCGACGATCTATGCGAGCGACGGCGTGCACATCATCCCGAGCGTCAAGCCGGAGCGGGTCGCCGACCCGACCGGCTGCGGCGACGCTTATCGGGGCGGCCTGCTGTTCGGCCTGTCGAACGGCATGGACTGGGAAACCACCGGTCGGCTCGCGAGCACGATGGGCGCGCTGAAGATCGCGCACCAGGGACCGCAGAATCATGCACCGTCGAAGGAGTACATCGCAGAGGTATTCGCGAAAACGTTCAGGTACAATCCTTGGTAATTAGTCGTTCTGTAACAGATAGTTACGAGAGGATCACCATGAATATCAGACAGCATCTCAAGACCGCTGCGGCCATTGCGGCCATCGGCCTGGTCGTCACCGGCTGCGCCACGCAGAGCAACTCCAGCGGCGTGTATGGCGCCGGTCAGGTCCAGCGCGAACAGATCGTGCGCCTGGGTACGCTGGAGAGCGTCCGGCAGGTCGCGATCCAGCGCCAGGACAGTGGCGTCGGGACGCTGGCGGGCGTGGGCCTGGGCGGCGTGGCGGGCAGCGCGGTCGGCGGGGGTCGCGGCAGCATCATCGGCGCGATCGTCGGCGCGGTCGCGGGTGGGGTGGCCGGCAATGCGATCGAGAATTCGGCGGACCGTCGCCCGGGCTACGAACTGACCGTGCGTCTCGACAGCGGAGAACTGCGCGCGATCGTGCAGGAAGCCGACGAACCCTTCCAGCCCGGCGACCGCGTACGCATCCTGTCCCGCGGCGGCATCAGCCGCGTCACGCACTGAGCGTTCGAGTCTGCGTGCGGTACGGCGACCGGTCGGTCGCCATGTCGTGCAGCGAGAAAGGCCGTCGTCCCGACCGGGACCTCGGCCTTTTTTCTTGCAGCGGCGCTCAGGCCGCGCCAATCACCTGGAACGCGACGCGGTTGACGATGATCAACGCGATCTGGATCAGCAGCAGCGCGACGAGCGGTGAGAAGTCCATGCGTCCGGCCTGCGGCACGATGCGACGCAGCGGCGCGAGGACCGGACTCGTGAGCGCGTCGACGATCGGCAGGAACGGCGAGAAGGGATTGACCCAGCTCAGCACGGCCGAGAGGAGGATCAGCAGCTGCGCCAGGTAGAGAATCCACTTGATCAGCCAGACGAGGGTCAGGCCGAGCAGCAGATCGAGCGGCGGCAGTCCACCAAATCGCAAGCCGAGATCGATGGTGACGGCGATCAGCGTCAGCCCGAAGGCCGCGACGAGACTGGCCCAGTCGATGCCCGCATAGCCCGGCACGATGCGCCGCAGCGGCCGCACGATCCAGTCGGTCAGGCTCATGACGAAGGTGCCGACGGGATTGGCGCCACCGATGCGTCTCGCCTGCATCCAGGCCCTCAACACGCACGCGCCGACGAGCAGGCCGCCGATGACATCGACAAGCAGGTGAATGATTTCGTAGAGCATCGAGGCGTTGCGAGGCCGGTTGTGTAGCGAGCCCGCATTCTAGCGGTCGCCAGATGCGGAACTGCGACGAAAAAAAATCCCGCGAGCCGAGACTCGCGGGATCTCCGGGCTTCGTCAGACGACGACGAATCCCGCTTGCCGTCGCTAACGCTTACGGCCGGCCGCCCGTCGGGAAGGGCCATGCAGCGGCCGGGTTGAGGGCGGTCTTGACCGCAGGCGCCGTGGTCGACATGCCGGGCATCGCAGGCTTCTTCGCTACAGCCTTCTTGGCAGGTGCCTTGGCGACAGCCTTCTTGGCGGGCGCCTTCTTCGCAGGGGCCTTCTTGGAAGGGGCCTTCTTCGCTACCTTCTTGGCGACCTTCTTCGCAGGCGCCTTCTTGGCAACCTTCTTGGCAGGCGCTTTCTTGGCGACCTTCTTCGCGACCTTCTTGGCCGGGGCCTTCTTGGCAACCTTCTTCGCTACTTTCTTGGCAGGCGCCTTCTT
>JBBRRW010000304.1:0-3513 GCA_038245975.1 Burkholderiales bacterium | reverse complement strand
CGCCGAGGTCCACAGGCGGTTGAGGAAGCGCGAGACGCCCTGCGCGCCGCTGTCCGACCACGACGCGCTCTGCTCCGGCGGTCCGGCGAACATCGAGAACGCCCGCGCCGTGTCGGCGCCGAAGCGGTCGATGAAGGCGCGTGGCTCGACGACGTTGTTCTTCGACTTCGACATCTTCTCGTTGCCGCCGAGCATCACCGGCAGGCCATCCTCGCGTGCCACCGCACCGACCGGCTTGCCGCGCTCATCGGTCTTCACGTCGACCTCGGCGGGGTAGAACCAGCGTGTGCGGCCGACCTCTCCCGCTGCCGTCGTTTCCTCGCGGTAGTAGCACTCGTTGGTCAGCATGCCCTGCGTGAACAGCTTCGTGAACGGCTCGCCGAACGTGACCAGGCCCATGTCGCGCATCACCTTGGTCCAGAAGCGCGCGTACAGCAGGTGCAGAATCGCGTGTTCGATGCCGCCGATGTACTGGTCCATCGGCATCCAGTACGTACTGCGCGCGTCGATCATCGCGTCCGTCGCATCCGGCGAGCAGTAGCGCATGTAGTACCAGGACGAGTCGACGAAGGTGTCCATCGTGTCGGTCTCGCGCTCCGCGGGCTTGCCGCACTTCGGGCAGCGGCACGCGAGGAAGGCCGCGCTCTTCTTCAGCGGATTGCCGCTGCCGTCGGGCACCAGGTCTTCGGGCAAGACGACCGGCAGGTCGGCTTCGGGCACGGGGACCGGACCGCATCCGCTTCCATCGTCCTGATTGCAGTGGATGATCGGGATCGGCGTGCCCCAGTAGCGCTGGCGGCTGATGCCCCAGTCGCGCAGGCGCCACGTGGTGGTCTTCTCGCCGAGGCCCTTGGCCGCGAGGTCGCGCGCGACCGCGTCGGTCGCCGTCGCGAAGTCCATGCCGTCGTAGATGCCCGAGTGCACGCAGGTGCCGTACTCGGCGAACTCGTCGCGCCATTCGGCCCACAGCGTGTCGTCGGGTCGCGGGATCGAAGTCGTGTCGCCGTCGGGGGCGACGATCACGGCCGGACCCGGTTGAACGACGACTTTGGCTGCGGCGTCTTGATCGCTGGTGCGCAGCGACGGCGGCACGATCACCGGCTTGATCGGCAAGCCGTATTTCTTCGCGAACGCGAAGTCGCGCTCGTCGTGCGCGGGCACGCCCATCACCGCGCCTTCGCCGTAGCTCATCAGCACGTAGTTGCCGATCCACACCGGCACCAGTTCGCCGCTCAGCGGATGCGTGACGTGGAAGTGGGTCGTCATGCCCTTCTTTTCCATCGCGGCCATGTCGGCTTCGGCAGTGCTCGCCCCTGCTCCGCCTTTCGCGCATTCGGCAATGAAGTCCTGCAGCGCCGGCTGGTCCTTCGCGAGGAAGGCCGCGAGCGGATGCTCGGCCGCGATCGCGACGAACGACACGCCCATCAGCGTGTCGGCGCGCGTGGTGAAGACGCGCAGTGTTCCGGTCGTCCCTATCTCGTTGCCCGCAGGGGAACGACCGACCTCTCCTCCCCCTTGAAGGGGAGGATGAGAAGTGACGATCTCGCCGCCGAAGGCGGCGAGATCGTAGGAGAATTGAACGGTCACGCCGACGCTCTTGCCGATCCAGTTGCGCTGCATGATCTTCACGCGTTCGGGCCAGCCGAGGTCGTCGAGCGAGGTCAGCAACTCGTCCGCATAGTCGGTGATGCGCAGGTAGTACATCGGGATCTCGCGCTTCTCGACCACCGCGCCCGAGCGCCAGCCGCGCCCGTCGATCACCTGTTCGTTGGCCAGCACGGTCTGGTCGACCGGGTCCCAGTTGACCTTACCCGTCTTGCGATACGCGATGCCCTTCTCGAGCATCTTGAGGAACAGCCACTGGTTCCACTTGTAATAGTCGGGCTTGCAGGTCGTGACCTCGCGCGACCAGTCGATCGCCAGGCCGATGGCGGCGAACTGCTCTTTCATCAGCGCGATGTTGTCGTAGGTCCAGCGAGCCGGCGGCACCTGGTTGTCGATGGCCGCGTTCTCGGCAGGCATCCCGAATGCATCCCAGCCCATCGGCATCAGCACGTTGTAGCCCGACATGCGCAGGTAGCGCGCGAGCACGTCGTTGATCGTGTAGTTGCGCACGTGGCCCATGTGCAGCTTGCCGGAGGGGTACGGCAGCATCGAGCAGGCGTAGAACTTGCCCTTGGGGAAGCGCGGATCGTCCTCGACCATGTGCCACGCGTTGGCGCCGTCCCATTCGGCGCGTGCCGCGGCTTCGACAGCTTGATGATCGTAGGCGGGCAGCAGAGTGTCGGACATGAGCAGGCAGGTGACGCGCCGGGCGAGAGTGCCCGGGGCACAGCGGAAGACAGGCGGGGCGGGGGAGCCGGCGGACCGCGATTATAACGACGAGGGGGGTCGTTCCGGTCGCGTCGGGAGGCGATCGGTGACCCGCGAAATCTGCAGGACGACGCGACGGGCATCCGAAGGTCTTGCCGACTCGATCGCTGACGTCCGGCTAAAGATCGGCGCGGATCGGCTAAAAAGGAGGGACGCGCCGCGAGGCCGACAGTCGCTCGGCTTTTCGCGCGTGCCTTCAGCCACGACCGCGAATTCGAAACCGGTGCATTTCCGTACAAGACTAAGACTTCATCCGACCTTGGCTGGCGGCGCTGTCCAGAGAATAGCGTTCGACTTCCAGCGGCGCGACTGTCGGCGATCGAAAACAAGGGGATGGCTTTGCTCGTTGCGCAAAAGTGTTCGAATCACATCGGTCGCGGCATTTCCGCGCCGCTCGCCGCGTCGTTCATCGCCCTGCTGGCGGTCTTGTTGATCGGCGGTTGCAGCGGCGGTGGTGGTGGCGGGGGTGGAAGCAGCAACAGCGGCCCGGCGGCCGTGGCAGTGCCGCTGATCGTCGCCCAGCCGCAGTCGCTCCGCGTGAGCGACGGCCAGGCCGCGAGCTTCAGCGTGACCGTGGTCAGTTCGGCCTCGCCCGCTTATCAATGGTCGCGCAATGGCGTCGCCATCGCGGGTGCCACTGCTTCCACGTACACGATCGCGGCGACGCAGCTCAGCGACAACGGCGCGGCGCTGACCGTCGCGGTGACCAACAGCAACGGTTCGACCCAGAGCGCGACCGCGACCCTCAACGTCGCGCCGGTCGCACCCGGCATCGTCAACAACGTGCCGGCGACGGTGTCGGTCCTCGAAGGGCAACCGGCGACCTTCAGCGTCACCGCGAGCGGTTCGCTGCCGTTGACCTTCCAGTGGCGGCGCGGGGGCGGCGTCATCGCCGGTGCGACGAGCGCGACGTACACGATCCCGGCGACCCTGCTGTCCGACAACGGCGCGACCTTCGACGTCGTCGTGACGAACACCGCGGGCACCGCGACCAGCGCGCTGTTCACGGTCAACGTCACGGCCCGGACCGTCGCGCCGTCGATCGTGACCGCCCCGCGCTCGCAGACCGTCAATGCCGGCAATCCGGTGACGTTCACGGTGGTCGCGGCAGGGACTGCTCCGTTCACCTATCAGTGGCTG
>JBBRRW010000303.1:0-3521 GCA_038245975.1 Burkholderiales bacterium | reverse complement strand
CGCGGCTATCGGCCCGACATCATCGTGGTCACCAACACCGCGTTCGGCGGCACCGGCCCGATGAGTCATCAGGTCGGCTTCGACGGCGTCGGGCAGGTGATGTCGGGGGCGGTGTACATGACCGGCCAGCCCGACGAGCCGTATCGGGCCCTCGTCAATTGGGTCGACTTCGGCACCGCGACGCATTGCGCGTTCGGCACGCTCGCGGCGCTGATGCATCGCGCGAAGACCGGCGAAGGCCAGCTGGTCACCGGCGCGTTGCTGGCGACGGCACTGGCCATCAACAACGGCGCGCTGATCGAGCAGGCGGTCGCGAAGCCCGACCGCGTGCCGACCGGCAATCGCAGCCAGATCTCGGGACCGTCCGACATCTATCGAGCGCGCGACGGCTTCGTGCTCGTGTCGGTCGTGGGCCAGCCGCTGTTCAAGCGCTGGGTGCGGCTGATGGATGTCGAGCCGGGCGACCCGGACTGGCTCGCCGATCCGCGCTTCGCCACCGACGACCTGCGCGGCGAACACGGTGCCGTCATCGGTGCGCGCATGCAGCGCTGGTGCGCGACCCGCGACCGCGACGACATCGTGCGCATCCTCGGCGACGCGATGATCCCGTGCGGGCCGGTCCTGTCGCCGCAGCAGGTGCTCGACCATCCGCAGGTCGCGGCGCTGGGCCTGCTGCAGGACACGGACTATCCCGGCCTGCCGACCCCCGCGCCGATCGCCGCGGTGCCGTTGTGGATGAGCGCGACCGCGCCGGTCGACCGGCGTCGGCCGCCGACGATCGGCGAGCACACCGATGCGATCCTCGACGATCTGGGCTACGACGCGGAGCAGATCGCGGGCCTGCGGGCGCGATCGGTGGTTTGAGGGGATGCGGCGGGTCACGCCGGAGAAGCTGGTGTACTCATCGAGACGCGGGCGTCATCATCGATGGCCTCGCCGGTAGACACGTCCGCACGACGTGTATCGAAAAAGTGGATTTTCTAGATAGGCCCGTCGAACCTGCATCGGTCGAGCGGCACCAGCGCGTGGTGTCCGCCCGCCGACGGTTCCGTTCCGTGCGCGGCCAACCCTTGATCCGCGCTGCCCCGTTCCACTGCACGCGCCCGCAGACAAACCGCTTCGACGAAAGAACCGCGATGAACGAACCCCAGATCCGCTTCGACGACGGCGCCGCCTACGAAGACTTCATGGGCAAATGGAGCCTGCTGACCGGCGAGCCGTTTCTCGACTGGCTGGCACCGGATGCCGCGCTGCGCTGGGTCGACATTGGCTGCGGCAACGGCGCGTTCACCGAACTGCTGGTCACGCATTGCGCGCCCGTCGAAGTGCAAGGCATCGATCCGTCGGAAGAACAGATCGCCTTCGCCCGCGAACGGCTGTCGACGGCGCCCGTCGTGTTTCGACGCGGAGACGCGATGGCCTTGCCGTACGCCGACGACGCCTTCGATGCGGCCGTGATGGCGCTCGTGATCTTCTTCGTCCCCGATCCGGCCAGGGGCGTCGCCGAGATGGCGCGGGTCGTGCGTCCGGGCGGCAGCGTGTCCGCCTACGCGTGGGACATCCTGGAGGGCGGCTTTCCCTTCGCCGCCTTGATGGCGGAGATGGAGGTGCTCGGCTCGCCGGCGCTCTGGCCGCCGAGCGTCGACGCTTCGCGCCTCGACGTGATGCGATCCCTGTGGGCGGGCGCAGGACTCGTCCAGGTCGAGACACGACAGATCACCGTCGAACGGCGGTTCGCCGATTTCGACACCTTCTGGGCCATCGCGCAGACCGGTCCCCGGCTCGCCCCGCGCCTTGCCGCGATGTCGGCAGCCGATGTCGAACGGCTGAAGGCGCGGCTGCGCGAGCGCCTGGTGCCGGACGCCAGCGGAAGCATCCCGCTGGCCGCCCGCGCGAACGCGATCAAGGGTGCGGTGCCGGGCTGATCAGCGAGGAATCGCAGCGACGACTCACGAGGATGTACGGGCCGCAGCGCGAGAAGGCCTCCGCGCGGCCGCCGGACGCGACGCGCTGTGGAACGTGCGGGACCTCGTGCCGGGTGGACGCGGGACCGCCGGTATCCAAAGCTGGCGTACGGGGCAGCGCCCTGACGCGGGCGAACGCGAACACGACGTTCGTCGTGCCCTGGCTTCGATGGACTTGGCAGAGGCAGGCTCGCCATACGTCGAGCCGGGGTCGATGGGGCTTGGGCCGATCGATGCGCTGGAATTTCGCGCGGACGGATCAGGGATCCGGTAGAGCGTCGCCGGCATCGTGGGATGCCGGCGACCTTCGGCTCCAGGCCGCGTCGCGCGGCTGGAACCGGAAGCAGGCGCCGACTTACTTGACGACTTCCTTGGCGGCTTCCTTGGCGGCGGTGCCGTGGGCGCGGGCCTTGGCCTTGTGAACCTTGGCCTTGACCTTGTGCACGGTCGAGTTCGGCTCGCTGGTCACGGCGCCGGCGACGGTCTGGCCGCCTTGCTGGACCTTCTCCGAAGTCGCCTTGGCGCCTTCCTTGACGGCGGTGCCCACCTGGGCGAACGCGACGCTGGAAACCAGCAGGGCTGCAACGGTAGCGATGATTTTCTTCATGGAGTTCTCCGGGGGGTTGAGTCGCGTGGCAGCGCGGCGAATCCGACGCTGCCGCTGCGAAGAATGTAACAACGCGGCATTTGCGAAGCGGTTGACGCCGGTCGGGAAAAGCGCGCGGACGATTGCCGGTCCCTGACGACCCAGGACTTTTTCATAGTCGTACCGCGTTGCGTTCCGGCGAGCCGTGCGTCGTCGCTGCTGCCGCGCGTTACCCCTCGGCACCAAAAAACACGGGAGGTGGCGATGCGGGCGAGACAGGGTTTCGGCGGAGGGATGCGGTCGACGATGGCGGGCGTGGGTGCGTTCGCGATGCTGGCGGGTGTCACGCAACCGTCTCCGTCCGTGGCGGCCGAGAAGACGGTCGATCAGCGCATCGAGCATCTGTACGGCGTCGAGGACCCGCAGTTCCTGCGCACGATGGGGGTCCTGCTCGGACCGCCGGTCGTCGGCGGCAACCGCTTCCGCGTGTTGTTGAACGGCGACCAGATCTTTCCCGCGATGCTGTCCGCCATCCGCGGCGCGAAGGAGACGATCGACTTCGAGACCTACATCTACTGGTCCGGCGACATCGGCCGGGAGTTTGCCCTGGCGCTGACGGAACGCGCGCGGGCCGGCGTCGCCGTGCACGTCATGCTGGACTGGGTCGGCAGCGCGAAGGTCGATCAGGCCATCCTCGACGACCTGCGGTCCGCCGGCGTGGAGGTGCAGCGCCACCACAAGCCGTCCTGGACCGGTCTCGGCAAGCTCAACAACCGCACGCACCGCAAGCTGATGATGGTCGACGGACGCATCGGCTTCACCGGCGGCGTGGGCATCGCGCCGCTCTGGACCGGCAATGCGCAGGACCCCGATCACTGGCGCGATACGCACGTGCAGGTCGAAGGACCGGTCGTGGGCCAGATGCAGGCCGCCTTCATGGACAACTGGATCAAGACCACCGGCGTCGTGCT
>JBBRRW010000302.1:0-3535 GCA_038245975.1 Burkholderiales bacterium | reverse complement strand
GGCGAACTCGTCGACGCCGAACGCCAGCATCGACAGCGCCTGGAGCCAGTAGATCAGGATCGGCTTGTCGAAGCGATGCGCGCCGTTCAGATAGGTCGACAGGAAGTCGTGCCGCTCGAACATCTCGCGCGTCGCTTCGGCAAACGCGCCTTCGTCGACGTCGAACAACGGCGCGCCACCGAGCCGGATCGACAGCAGCACCAGCGGCAGCAGGAACGCGAGCCAGGTCGTGCGCCGGTCGAGGGGGGCGTGGACGTTGTTCAGCACGATGGGGCGACGGTCGCGCGCACCGCCCCGTGACTCAAGCGAAGCGGCACTAGGTCGGCTCGCGCCAGTCGTCGCGGTCGCCGACCTTCTGCGGATGCCGGACCTGGTACAGGTCCGCGGCGCCGGACTCGAAGTAGATGCGCGCCAGAGTCTCGGCCAGCACGCCGGTCGACACGAACTGGGCGCCGGCGATGACGCAGAAGAAGCCGAACAGCAACAGCGGCCGGCCGCCGATGGGTTCGCCGAAGCCGAACTTGACGATCGCCAGCCACGTCAGCAAGACGCCGCCGAGCGCGACCAGCGCCATGCCGACGCCGCCGAAGAAATGGCCCGGCCGCGCGCGGTAGCGCATGAAGAAGAACACCGAGATCAGGTCGAGCACCACGCGGAAGGTCCGCGAGATGCCGTACTTGGACACGCCGTGCACGCGCGGATGGTGGCTGACCGGCTCCTCGGCGATGCGCCGCGGCGTGGTCACGGTGGCCAGCCACGCCGGGATGAAGCGATGCATCTCGCCGTACAGGCGGATGCTCTTCAGCACGTCGCCGCGAAACGCCTTGAGGCTGCAGCCGTAGTCGTTGAGCCGCACGCCGACGACGCGCGCGATCAGCGCGTTGGCGATCTTCGACGGGATGGTACGCAGCAGGTTGTCCTTGCGATCCTTGCGCCACCCGGCCACGCAGTCGAGGTCTTCGTTCAGCAGGCGGCCTACCAGCCGCGGGATGTCGGCCGGATCGTTCTGCAGGTCGCCGTCGAGCGTCACGATGACGTCGCCGCGCGCAGCGTCGATACCGGCCTGCATCGCCGCGGTCTGCTTGAAGTTCCGCATCAGCTCGACCGGCCGCACGTGCGGTCCGTACTGCGCGCGCGCGCGCCGCATCTCGGCGCCGGTCGCGTCGATGCTGCCGTCATCGACCAGGATCAACTCCCACGGACTCGGATAATCGGCCAGCGCCTCCTCGGTCCGCGCGACGAACGGCGCGACGTTCTCCGCCTCGTTGTACATCGGGACGATGATCGACAGGCGATGCGGTGGCAGGGCGATGGCCCCGCTCGTCACCGGCGGCAGCGTGCGATCGGCCGATGCGGCGACCGACACGGAGATCGTGGGATCGGTCGATGGAAAGGACGGGCGCAGATCGTTCATGGGGGGAACCGCGGGGAACAACGCGCCATTGTGCCCGATGCGATGTCCGGTCCGATCCGGCACTGCCGTCTGTTCAAGGGAGAGCGAGTGTCGGCATGCCGATCGCCGGAGCTCTCGACCGAACCCACGGAGCCGCCATGAACCAGCCCCTGAACGTCCGCGATGTCCCCGTCTATCCGAAAGCCCCGGTCGGTACGCGCGGCGCCAGCGGCTTCGCGGCGATCGTCGTCAGCGCGACGGTGATCGGCGGGATGTTTGGCTTGTTCGAGATGCACCGCGGCGACGCCGTGATCGCCAGGGCCGACGGCACGACGAAGTCACCGACCTATGCACAGGCATGGCCATCGACGATCGAGGACCAACCGCGAGCGATGTCCGGGGCGGTTGCACGGGATCGAATCCAGCAGACCGATGTCCTGTTCGCACTTCGGTTGGCGTCTGTTGAACCGAGGCGGGCATTGCTACTGCGACGCTCTCGTGAATGTCTTCGGGCCCGACCCGTGAGAACGGCGGATGCGAGGACTTCGAAAATCGACGATCGCAGGAGGTCGTCGGCCATTCCACCACCGTCATGCCCTTTGGGAGAGATCATGAACAAGCGTCCGTATGCAGCTCTGCTTCTGTGTGCGTTCGCATCGTCGGCATTCGCCGGGCCGCGCTGCGATCAGGAGACCACGCAAGGGAGTTGGGTGTACACGTGCGAAGGCACGTTGCCCGCGCCCGCGCAGACCGCGACCCGCCTGCTCGGCCGTTGCACGGCTAGCCGCTCCGGCTACTTCAACTGCGAGGGCAACGTGAACCTGGGCGGCACGATCATTCCCCAGCTCCTTCAGGGGCAGGCGAACAAAAATCCGAACTGCACGGGTCGGATCATCTACGCGCAGACGCTCGGCGGCGCGCCGGCCGGGCCGCTGGACGTCCAGTACGTGATCTCCGAGAAGGGCGATGCGATCAATGGATTGCCGACCAATTCGGGCGGGGTGTTGTCGTGCAGGCTGGTGCGGATCGGCAATGGAGGGGATTGAATGACAAGGTTTACGGGCCGAGGATGCTTGGCTCGTCGGTCGGGTTTATTGGCATCGTGGTCAGCGAGTTGCGACTTTCGACTCGAGCAAGTGATCCAGCTTCTCCAAAGGGTCTTTGAAGTAGGGACTGACATCGGGTTGAGCGATGAAAGATGCGTGGGCGCGCGCAGCGAACGCTTCCGCGCGCTTCCGCTGGCCATCGGAAAGGGCGCAGATTCCGGCAACGGCGTGCGCGCGGGCGAGATCGGGATGGTGCTCGTAATACTTCGCCTGCTCTCTCTGGACCGAATCCTCGATGAGCCGCAGTCCCTTCTCCCTTTTGCCCAGCTGGCAAAGAATCTCGCCGCGCAGCCGATCGTCGTAACCGAACTCGGGAGTACCTGCGGGATTGTCGGTGCCTTTAACGGGGAGCACGGCAAGCGCCCCGTGCGCATCGCCCCGGTCGATCCGAATTCTCGCCAGCATGCGAGGGATCGAGGAGTCCATCGCTTCTCGCGTCAGGTGCAGTCGCGGAGCCGCGGCAAGTACCTGCTCCGCGTCTTCGAAGCGCCCCGCCATGTCGAGGTTGAGAGCGCGTTGGAGGTACGGGTCGATCGCCCACGCCTGTTGCGTTCCACTCACGTCGACATGGTGCTGGATCGGACGACCGAGCAATTCATCGGCCTGGCCATGTCGACCCACGGTCATCGCGAATTCGGCCTGGTACAGGAAAAGGCCGGAGTCCGCGGCCTCGGTCCTGTCGCTTGCCGGGCTCAACAAGGCGAAGGTGCGGTCCATCAGCGGCGCCGCATTGGCCTAGTCGCCCCACAGCGCATGAAGGTTGCCAAGTCTTCGGTCGACCCCTATCAAGGATCTTTCCGGGACGATGGTTCGGCCAGCGAGGAGCGCCCGGTCATGCATCGATGATGCCTCTGGCTTCCGCGAATGAAATGGCGTGGGCATCGAACAAGAACACGGCGAACATGGATTCGTCCACGGCCGCGTGGATATCCGCCGACCCACCAGTTGCCCGCATACCTGCGAGCGCCGCTTCGGCATAACGACGCGCTTCTTGCGGTCGCGCGTACCTGCTGGCCATGGCCGCGTCGTCTTCGAG
>JBBRRW010000301.1:0-3570 GCA_038245975.1 Burkholderiales bacterium | reverse complement strand
GCCCGACAGCACGTTGACCAGCGTCGACTTGCCCGCGCCGTTGGTGCCGATCACCGCATGCAGCGTGCCGCGGGTCAGCGTGATCGACACGCCGTCGACGGCCTTCAGCCCGCCGAAGTGACGCGACACGTCGGTGGCGACGAGCAGGGTCTCGCCGGAATTCATGCGGCGCTCCCGGCCGCGACCGTCTTCGCGCGCCTGCCGAAGAGACCGATGAGCCCGCGCGGCAACGCGGCGACGAACCCGATGATGGTCAGGCCGAGCATCAGCTGCCAGTGCTTCGAGAAGCTGCCGAACAGCGCCTCGGACTGGAACACCTCCTGCAGCACCGTGAACATCAGCGCGCCGAGCATCGCGCCGCGCAGGTGGCCGAGGCCGCCGAGGATGATCATCAGCAGCACCGCGCCGCTCTGGTTCCACGCCAGCAGCTCCGGGTTGACGACCCCGTCCTTCATCGCGAACAGAACGCCGGCCAGCGACGCGATCATCGCGCCGAGCACGAAGGCGCCGAGCTTGTAGGGATAGGTCGCGAAGCCCGCCGCGCGCATCCGCTGCTCGTTGGACTTGATGCCGGCGAGCGCCCGGCCGTAGCGGCTGCGCAGCAGGATCGCGAGAAACGCGAAGGTCGCGACGAGGCTGACCAGCGTCGCGTAGTAGACGGCGCGACCCTTCTCGAAGTCGACCAGCACGAGGCTGCCCAGCGTCAGGGCCGGCTTGTAATAGAGGTAGATGCCGTCGCTGCCGCCGCCGAACGGCGTGTCGTGGAAGACGAAGAACGCCATCTGCGCGAACGCCAGCGTGATCATGATGAAATACACACCCTTCGTTCGCAGCGACAGCGCACCGACCACCAGCGCGTACAGGCCTGCCGCGATCACGGCCACAGGCACCACCAGCCACAGCGATGCGGCATCGACCTTCGCGGTGACGAGCGCGACCGCATAGGCGCCGATGCCGAAGAACGCGGCGTGGCCGAACGAGACCAGCCCGGTCTGCCCGACCAGCAGTTCGAGGCTCATCGCGAAGATCGCGTAGATCATCACCTTGCCGACCAGGTCGGTGTAGAAGCTCGACCCGAAGACGGGGAACAGCGCGAGCACGGCGAGCGCCACCAGCACCGGGATCAGCTTCGGCCAGCTGGTGCGCAGCGTATCGCTCGCGGGCAGGGCGAGTGGCACCGTGGTCGTCGCCATCATCCGGCCTTGAACAGCCCTTCGGGCTTCCACAGCAGCATCACGGCCATCAGCAGGTAGACCAGCATGCCCGCCAGCGACGGGATCAGCACCTTGCCGAAGGTGTCGACGACGCCCACCAGCAGTGCCGCGACGAACGCACCGCGGATCGAGCCGATGCCGCCGATCACGACGATGACGAAGCTGATGATCAGCACCTGGTTGCCCATGCCGGGATACACCGACGAGACCGGCGCCGCGACGAGTCCGGCGAGCGCGGCGAGGCCTACGCCGGTCGCGAAGACGACGCGATAGAGGAAGCGGATGGGGATGCCGAGCGCCTGCACCATCTCGCGGTTGGTCGCGCCCGCGCGGATGCGCATGCCGAGACGCGTCTTCGTCATGACGGCCCACAGCGCGAGCGCGACGACGGCGCACACCACCGAGATGAAGAGGCGGTAGTACTGATAGGTCATCACGTCGGACAGCGGGAAGCTGCCCGACAGCCAGTCGGGCATCGCGACGCCGTGCACGTCGTCGCCGACGATGATGCTGCGCAGCTCCTCGAACACGAGGATCAGGCCGTAGGTCATCAGCACCTGCTGCAGGTGCTCGCGTTCGTAGAGATAGCTGAAGAAGACCCACTCGAGCAGATAGCCGAAGGCCACCGCGAGCACGACGCCGATGACCAGCGTCGTGAAGAAGCCGCCACCCAGGTACTTCTCGACCAGCGGTGCCAGCCCGTACGCGAGGTACGCGCCCAGCATGTAGAAGCTGCCGTGTGCGAGGTTGATCACGCCCATGATCCCGAAGATCAGCGTGAGGCCCGACGCGACGAGGAACAGCAGCAGGCCGTACTGGACGGCGTTGAGGCACTGGATAAGGAAGGTGGGGAAGTCCATCGCGAGCACAAAGGTGGGTGATGAACTCTGCGGCGGGAACGTCATCCCGGCCTTTTCGCCGGGGTGACATGGTCAGAGCGCTTGCGCGCTTAGCTCCGGCACCCCCGTGCCGGATCACTGAGCGCCTTGATCGCGATGCCTTCGACCTTGTTCTCCCTGCCGACGACCTTGCGCAGATAGATGTCCTGCACCGGGTTGTGCGCCTTGCTGATCGTGAAGGGGCCGCGCGGGCTATCGATCTTGGCCTTCTCGATCGCGGCCGCGATCTCGGGCTTCTTCGTGACGTCGCCGTTGACCGCCTTCAGGCCGATGCCGAGCATCTGCGCGGCGTCGTAGCCCTGCACCGCGTACACGTCGGGCTGCAGCTTGAAGCTCTTGGCGTAGGCCAGGCGGAACGCGTTGTCGCGTGGCGTGTTCAGGCCGTCGGCGTAATGCAGCGTGGTGTACATCCCCTGTGCAGCCTCGCCCTGCGCATCGAGCGTGCCGTCGGTGAGGAAGCCCGGCCCGTACAGCGGGATGGTCCGGTTCAGCCCCGCCCCCGCGTAGTCCTTGACGAACTTGACCGCGCCGCCGCCGGCGAAGAAGGCATAGACCACGTCGGGCTTGGTCGCCGCGATCTCCGTCAGGAGCGCCTGGAATTCGACGCCGGGGAAGGGCAGGTTCAACGCCTTGACGACGGTGCCGCCGCCTTTCTCGAACGCTTCCTTGAAGCCGTTGGTCGACTCGTCGCCGGCCGCGTACTTCCACGTGATGGTGACCGCCTTCTTCGCGCCCTTCTTGGCCGCGACCTCGCCCATCGCGTAGGCCGGCTGCCAGTTCGAGAACGAACTGCGGAAGATGTTGACGCCGCACATCGGCCCGGTGATCGCGTCCGCGCCGCCGTTGGGCACGATCAGCAGCGTGTTGCTGTCCTTGGCCGCCTTGGCCATCGCCAGCGCGACGCCCGAGTGCACGGTGCCGACCAGCACGTCGACGTTGTCGCGCTTGATCAGCTTGTTGACGTTGTCGGTCGCCTTCGACGGCTCGGACTCGTCGTCGACCTTGACGTACTCGACCTCGCGTCCGCCGAGCTTGCCGCCCTGCTCGTCGACGTAGAGCCGGAAGCCGTTCTCGATCGCGTTGCCGAGCGCCGCGTAGGTCCCGGTGTACGGCAGCATGAAGCCGACCTTGATCTTCGGCATCTGCGCCGGAGCCGGCGCGGTGAATGCGATCAGTGCGGTGGCGCCCGCGACCAGCGCGGTGCCCAGTGCCTGGGTAGGTCGTTTCATCGTTGTCCCCCTCATAAGTTGGTGGTGCAGGTCTTGGCTTGTCGACGCGACGGGCGGCTCGCGCCGCGGCCCGTCCGTCCTTGCGCACCGACGAAGTGTACGGTCGCGTCGATCACGTCCGTCGTGCGGTCGCGATGCGGCGAATGCCCGCAGTCGTCGAGCTTCACGAGCACGGTGTCGTGCAGCACGTCCGCGATCCCGTCGATGTGCGCCATGCTGCCGTAGGCG
>JBBRRW010000300.1:0-3612 GCA_038245975.1 Burkholderiales bacterium | reverse complement strand
GGGCGCCGGTGGCGGCGATCGTCGCCTGCTGTCGGTCGTGATGGGTGCGTCGTCGTCCGACGCCCGCGCGCAGGAAAGCCTCAAGCTGCTCAACTGGGGCTTCCAGAATTTCGATGCGGTGCGTCTGTACGAGGCCAACCAGGCCATCGCGACGCCGCGCTTGTGGAAGGGGACCGAGAAGGAGATCAAACTCGGATTCCAGCGGCCGGTGTACATGACCTTGCCGAAGGGACAGGCCGCCAACATCAAGTCGACGCTCGATCGCAAGGATCCGCTGGTCGCGCCGATCAATGCCGGCGATCGCGTCGGTACGCTGAAGCTGACGCTCGATGGCAAGCCGATCGCCGACCTGCCGGTGGTTTCGCTCGACACGGTGCCGCAGGCCGGCTTCTTCGGTCGTGCCTGGGATGCGGTGCGGCTGATGGTCAAATAGTGCCCGATTCGTCCTGCAATCTGTCAACCCTGCTACGGAGAAGCGCATGAGTGCCGTCGTTTCCGAATCACCTGCCGCGCCCGTCTCGTCGTCGAACGATCCACTGGTCTATCTCAGCGTCTCGGGTCACGCGGAGATGGTGCCGCTGTCCGAGGCACGCATCCCGGTCCTCGATCGAGGCTTCATCTTCGGCGACGGCGTGTACGAGGTCGTGCCGATCTACGACGGCATCCCCTTCCGCATCGACCAGCACCTGGCCCGGCTGGTCCGCAGCCTCGGTGCCATCGGCATCGCGAATCCCTTTTCGGTCGACGAATGGAAGGCGCGCATCGACGAACTGGTGCAGACCTACGAAGCGACCCACGGTGTGCGCGATCAGTTCGTCTACATGCAGATCACGCGCGGCGTCGCCAAGCGCGGCCACGCATTCCCGAAGGACATCGTCCCGACCGTCTTCATGATGACCAGCCCGCTGGTGCTGCCTTCGGCCGAGGTCCGCGCGAACGGCGTCATCGCCGTGACCCAGCCGGACAACCGCTGGCTGCGCTGCGACATCAAGTCGGTCTCCTTGCTCGGCAACGTGCTGATGGCCGAGAACGCGGCGCAGCACGGGGCCGCAGAGACCATCATGTTCCGCGACGGATGGCTGACGGAAGCGTCGTCGTCCAACGTCTGGGTGGTGAAGGGCGGCGTACTGCACGCGCCGCCGAAGGACAGCCGGATCCTCGAAGGGATCCGCTACGGGCTGATCGCCGAGCTGGCCGAACGACATGGCGTGACCTTCAAGGTCGGCCCGATCGCGGAAGCCGACGTCCGCGCGGCCGATGAACTGATCCTCTCGTCGGCGACCAAGGAAGTCGTGCCGGTTGTCCAGCTCGACGGTCGGCCGGTCGGAGACGGTCGCGTCGGTCCGTTGTTCAAGCGGCTCTACGCGTGGTATCAGGAGGCCAAGTCGGCCGCCCGGCCGAGCCACTGAAGCCTCTATCGACATGCCCGATCTCGACAGCGTCATCGAGTACCCGCTCGAGTTCCCGATCAAGGTCATGGGCTTGAACCGCCCCGAGTTCAAGCCGGCCATGATCGCCGTCTTCCGCAAGCACGCGCCCGACTTCGACGACACCAAGATCGAGTCGCGATCGTCGCGCGAGGCCAAATACCTCAGTCTCACGATGTCGATCAACGCGGTCAGCCGTGAGCAGCTCGATGCGCTTTATAGCGAGCTGTCGGACCATCCGATGGTGACGATGGCGCTGTAGCCGTCCGCGTCAGGTCGCCGGCGGCTTCGCGCTAGCGGGCAGCACGATGGACGCCGCCAGTCCGCCACCTTCTGCGTCATCGAGTTCGATCTGGCCGTCGTGCAGGCGCGCGACGGCCTGCGCGACCGCCAGCCCCAGGCCGCAGTGCCCCGAAGCACCTCGCGCCGCGTCGAGGCGCGTGAAGGGTTCGAGCGCTTCGGCGCGCTGCGTCGCCGGAATGCCGGGACCGTGATCGCGGACCACGATGCGATAGGCGGTCTTGTTGCCGACGGTCGATGCGAGCCCCGAGATGCCGATGGGGGGCTTGCCATGCGCGAAAGCATTGCCGATCAGATTGTCGACGGCGCGCATCAGCGCGTCGGCATCGGCATCGCGATGGAACACGTCCGCACGCTCGATGGTCACGTCGTGTCCGGACTCGCGCCAGACCAGGCCGCGGTCCCGCACGACTTCATGCAGCGCGGTCGACTTGAAACTGCGCCTGTCGTGGTCGAGCCCGCGGAGGTAGGCGACGAACTGGTCGGCGATGCGACCCACTTCGGCGAGATCGCGCTGCAGCCCCGCCTTGGGACTGTCGGGACCGTCGTCCATCAACTCGAGCCTGAGCTTCGCGCGCGCCAGCGGCGCCCGCAGGTCGTGCGGCAGACCCGCAAGCATGACGCGTCGCTCGGCGTCATCGCGCTCAAGGCGCTCGGCCATCGCGTTGAACTGGATGGTCACCGCGCGAATCTCGTCGGGTCCCGTCACGGGGAGCTCGGGCCGGTGCCCGACCCGATAGTTCGCCGCGGCGTCCGACAGCGCCCGCAGCGGCCGCGACAGATGGAAGCTGTAGAGCCCCACCAGCCCGCCCATCAGCGCCACCGCGGCGAGCGTCGCCAGAAGGATCGGCCAGGGGATCGGCGACGAATAGCGCGAGAACGGCAGCGTGAGCCACCAGTTGGACGGCGCCATGCGCACCCAGACCGCGGGCTCGGGTTCATCGGTGAACCGCAGCGCATCGGTGCCGTATTGCTCGCGCAACGCGGTCACGACCTGCGGCAGCGCAAGGTCGTCCGGTTCGGTCTCGGTAGCGTTGGCGGGCAACGCCTGGAGCAGGCGGATGCGGCTGGATCCGCCGGGACCGTGCCCACGGAAGTCGCCGCCGTGGAACGGGCCCGGTCCGCCCGCGCCATCGGGCGGTGGACCGTGACGCTGGACGAAGTCCGGCGGCGGGGCGCCGTTCGGAGGAGCGGACCCCGGTTCGAAGCGCGCACCGTTCGGCCAGGGTCCGCCCAGTTCACCGCCGCCCCTCGGCGGCGCGAATATCGCACGCCCGCGACGTTCGTGGGGCGGTCCCTGCTGCCGCATGCTGTCGAGCTCCTCGGCGACCTGCTCGGGGGTTGCGTGGGTCAGCGCCTTGCGCACCATCTCCACCGTCCCGGTGGCGAAGTCACGGGCGCGGCCCGACAGCAGCGTGTGCCGATAGATGCCGAACACCGCGAACGTCACGAACTCGCACGCGATGATGCCGATGACGGTCAGCAGCAGGGTGCGCCCGCGAAGCGAGCGCGACAGTCCAAACATCGTGGGGCTGACTAGGCCGGTGCCGGCATCGTGTCACCCGCGTCGGGCGCGTCGGCGTTCGGTACGAACACGTAGCCGACGCCCCAGATGGTGCGGATGTGACGCGGATGGGCCGGGTCGTCCTCGATCGCGCGACGCAGCCGATAGATCTGCATGTCGATGGCGCGATCGAGGCCGTCCCGCGGCGTATCGACCGGCCCGCCGCGCGTCAGCTCGAGCAGTCGTTCGCGCTTGAGCGGGCGATTGGCGTTGCGGATCAGCGCCGACAGCAGCACGAACTCGCCCCCGGTCAGCGAGACCGGCACGCCGTTGCGGCTCAGTTGCCGCGCGGCGAAGTTGCACTCGAAAGGGCCGAAGGTG
>JBBRRW010000299.1:0-3663 GCA_038245975.1 Burkholderiales bacterium | reverse complement strand
GGCGCGTTCACCGGCGCTTCGACCGCCGCGGCGGCGACGGACGCGCCGCCGTGCCCGACGGCCGTGGTCGACGCCACTTCCGCCATCGGGGCCGCCGCTTCGACGACGACCTCGTCGATCACTTCCAGATCCTCGACCCGCACTAGCGCGTCGAGCGAGTTGAAGACGTTGCGGCATTGACCGCAGCGAACCATGCCGCCCTTCGCGGCGGCCTGGGCCGTGCTGATGCGGAACACGGTGCTGCAGGCCGGGCAGCGCGTCGCCAGGGCCATGGCTAGGCTCGCTTCCCGTCGTCGCCGGTCCGTCGACCGGCCAGGCAGACCCAGCCGTCCTCGGCGCGCCACAGGTCCAGCGTCATCAGCGGCGCGTAGACGGCGGCGACTTCCTTCCACTGCCGCTCGAGGATGCCGGACAGCACGAGCTGTCCTCCGGACGCGACCAGCGACGTCAGCAGGGGGGCGAGCACCTTCAGCGGATTGGACAGGATGTTGGCGACCACGATCTGCGCGGGGCGGGTGGTGAAGCCCGCCGACGACGAGAAGTCGATGTCGACTGCGTTCGCGAGCGCGTTGGCCCGTGCGGCAGCGACCGCCTGCTCGTCGATGTCGGTGCCGGTGACGTGGCCGGCGCCGAGTTTCTTCGCGGCGATGGCGAGGATGCCCGAGCCGCAGCCGTAGTCCACGACACTGGCGCCGGATAAGACGTTGCGCTCCAGCCACGCGAGGCACATGCGCGTGGTCGGATGGTCGCCGGTGCCGAAGGCCATGCCGGGGTCGAGCCGCAGCACGATGGCCGCGGAGCCCTGGGCGCCGACCGGCGGCTCGTGCCACGACGGCACGATCCACAGCCGGTCGCCGATGGCGATCGGATCGAACTGCGATTGGGTGAGCGCGACCCAGTTCTCGTCGGCGACCTCGCGGCGCTCGAACGCGGGGACGTCCGCGATGCCGACGGCGCCGAATGCCGCACGAAGGACGGCCTCGATCGCGGTCGAGTCGTCGAACAGCGCGACGATGCGGCTGCGGTTCCACGCGCTGGCCGCATGCGCCATGCCCGGCTCGCCGTACAGCGGCTGCTCGTCGAGGCTACCGGCGTCGGCGTCCTCGATCGACGCCGCTAGCGCACCCGCTTCGATCAATGCATCGGCCAGCGCTTCCGCATGACGGCGCTCCTCGACGATGACGACTTCGACGAACATCTCGGTGTGGGCCGGTAGGGCGATCAGCGGCGGCTATCCGTCGAGACCTGGCCGGTCAGGCCGGGCGTTCGGCGAGACGTTGCTCGAGGTAGTGGATGCTGGTCCCGCCCTTGATGAACCGTGCGTCGGTCATCAGTTCGCGATGCAGCGGGATGTTGGTCTGGATGCCCTCGACGATCATCTCCGACAGCGCGACGCGCATCCGGGCCAGCGCCTGGTTGCGGTCGGCCCCGTACGCGATCACCTTGCCGACCATCGAGTCGTACTGCGGCGGCACGAAGTAGCCGGTGTAGGCGTGCGAGTCGACGCGGATGCCGGGACCGCCCGGCGGGTGCCAGGACGTGATGCGACCGGGCGACGGCGTGAACTTGAACGGGTCTTCGGCGTTGATGCGGCACTCGATCGCGTGGCCCTTCAGCACGACATCCTTCTGGCGGATGCGCAGGCGTTCGCCGGCCGCGACGTGGATCTGCTCCTGCACGAGGTCGATGCCGGTGATGGCTTCGGTCACCGGATGCTCCACCTGGATCCGCGTGTTCATCTCGATGAAATAGAACTCGTTGTTCTCGAACAGGAACTCGAACGTGCCCGCGCCCCGATAGCCGATCTTCCGGCAGGCCTCGGCGCAGCGGTCGCCGATGCGATCGACCAGCCGCCGCGGGATGCCGGGTGCGGGGGCTTCCTCGATGACCTTCTGATGCCGGCGCTGCATCGAGCAGTCGCGTTCGCCGAGCCACACCGCGTTCCTGAAGCTGTCTGCGAGGACCTGGATCTCGACGTGGCGCGGGTTCTCGAGGAACTTCTCCATGTACACGACCGGGTTGCCGAACGCGGCGCCGGCTTCGGCGCGGGTCATCGTGATCGCGTTGAGCAGCGCGGCCTCGGTGTGGACCACCCGCATCCCGCGTCCGCCGCCGCCGCCGGCGGCCTTGATGATCACGGGATAGCCGACCTGCCGGCCGATGCGGATGCACTCCTTCGAGTCATCCGGCAGCGCCCCTTCGGAGCCGGGCACGCACGGCACGCCGGTCGCGATCATCGCGTTCTTCGCGCTGACCTTGTCGCCCATCAGGCGGATCGAGTCCGGCGACGGGCCGATGAACACGAAGCCCGAGCGCTCGACGCGCTCGGCGAAGTCGGCGTTTTCGGACAGGAAACCGTAGCCGGGGTGGATCGCCTCGGAATCGGTGACCTCGGCCGCGCTGATGATCGCCGGCATGTTGAGATAGCTCAACGCCGACGGCGCCGGTCCGATGCAGACCGACTCGTCGGCCAGCCGTACGTACTTGGCATCGCGGTCGGCCTCGGAGTGCACGACGACCGTGCGGATGCCCATCTCGCGGCACGCGCGCTGGATGCGCAGCGCGATCTCTCCGCGATTGGCGATCAGTATCTTTCCGAACATAGGCAGGAAGCTTTCAGTGACGCATCACGTCGCGGTGTGCCGCGGACGGAGCATCGAAGTGCGCACGCGTCGAAGGTCGACCGGTAGGCGGCTGGGTCGGTCGACGACTCAGCCGACGATGAACAGGGGCTGGCCGAATTCCACCGGCTGGCCGTTTTCCACGAGGATCTCCTTGATCGTGCCGTCGAAGCCGGCCTCGATCTCGTTGAGGAGCTTCATCGCTTCGATGATGCAGACCGGATCGGCGGACTTCACGACCGATCCCACCTCGATGTACGACGGCTTGTCCGGCCCGGGTGCGCGATAGAAGGTCCCGACCATCGGCGACTTGACCACGTTGCCGTCGATCTTGATGGGCTCGCTGCTGGCGCCGGCGAGCGGCACGGCGGGCGATGCAGGCGCGGCGGGTGCCTGCATCTGCATCGGCATCTGCAGGTACTGCATCGCCTGGCCGGTCGAGGCCGGTGTCTTGACGATGCGAACCTTGCTGTCGCCCTCGGTCACTTCGAGTTCGGCGATCGTCGAATCCGCGACCAGGTCGATCAACGTCTTCAGCTTGCGCAAATCCATGGGTGCTCCATCGGCAGAAATCTGAGGCGCTGCAAGTTAAACGAACTTGGGGCGATGATCAAGAATAATCCAGTGCAAAAGACACCGCGTTGCGATAACCGGTCGCGCCCAGACCGCAAATGACACCGACCGCCAGCGACGACAGGTAAGACTGGTGGCGGAAGGGTTCGCGGCGGTGCACGTTCGACAGATGCACTTCGACGAACGGGATGGCGACCCCCGCCAGCGCGTCGCGCAGCGCGATGCTGGTGTGGGTCAGAGCCGCCGGGTTGATCACGATGAAGTCGGTGCCGTCGGCCGATGCCGCCTGAATCCGGTCGACCAGCGCGCCCTCGTGATTGCTCTGGAAGGTCTGCAGCGTGGCGCCGCGTTCCGCGGCGAGCGCGGTCAGCGACGCGTCGATCTCCTGCAGCTTCAACGTCCCGTAGGTTGCGGGTTCGCGCTGTCCCAGAAGATTGAGATTGGGTCCATGGAGGACCAGCACAGACTG
>JBBRRW010000298.1:0-3704 GCA_038245975.1 Burkholderiales bacterium | reverse complement strand
GAACTCGTCGACGTTGCGACGATGCCCGGTCGCGAAGTTGTCGAGGCCCACGACGTGCTGGTCGAGCAGCAGCAGCGCCTCGGCGAGGTTGGAGCCGATGAAGCCGGCCGCGCCGGTGACCAGCCAGCGGCGCGGTGCTGCTGCCAGCGTGGCGCGTACCTCGTCGTAGCGCGCGCCGGGCCGCAGCGCGGGACCCGACGACGAAAGCGCTTGCAGGACCGGGTCGACGACGGTCATGCGGGACAGTGGTTCGGGAGCGCGGTCACAGCCGCCAGACGGTGGCGCCGGCCGCGCGGATCGCGTCCGCATCGAACGCGCACTTGACGTCGATGAACGGTGCCGACGGCGTCAGCTTGGCCACGTATTCGGCGGTGCTGCGGTCCTTGAACTCGCGATGCGCGACCGCGGCGACCAGCGCGTGCGAGAGCGGCAGCTCGTCCCAGCTCTTCAGCTTGACGCCGTATTCGTGCACGGCCTCGTCGTGATCGGCGATCGGGTCGTGGACGTGCACGTCGACACCGTAGGACTCGAGCTCGCGGATGACGTCGATGACGCGCGAGTTGCGCAGGTCCGGACAGTCTTCCTTGAACGTGAGGCCGAGCACCGTGACCGGCGCGCCCTTGACCGTCGAGCCGTTGCGGATCATCTGCTTGATGGTTTGCTCGGCGATGAACTTGCCCATGCCGTCGTTGATGCGCCGGCCCGCCAGGATGACCTGCGGCTGGTAGCCGACCATCTCGGCCTTGTGCGTCAGGTAGTACGGATCGACGCCGATGCAGTGGCCGCCGACCAGGCCCGGCCGGAACGGCAGGAAGTTCCACTTGGTGCCTGCGGCCTTCAGCACCTCGAGGGTGTCGATGCCGATCTTGTCGAAGATGATCGCGAGCTCGTTCATCAACGCGATGTTGAGGTCGCGCTGGGTGTTCTCGATGACCTTCGCCGCTTCGGCGACCTTGATGCTCGACGCCGGATAGACGCCGGCCGTGATCACGCTCGCGTACAGGTCCGCCACCTTCTGCAGCGTGTCGGCGTCGTCGCCCGACACCACCTTGGTGATCTTCGTCAGCGTCCGTTCCTTGTCGCCCGGGTTGATGCGTTCGGGCGAATAGCCGACGTGGAAGTCCCGCATCCACTTCATGCCGGACTGCGCCTCGAGGATCGGGATGCATACCTCTTCGGTGGCGCCGGGATAGACCGTCGATTCGTAGACGACGATCGCGCCCTTCTTCATGTGCGTGCCGACGAACTTGCTGGCGCCGATCAGCGGCGAGAAGTCGGGCTGGTGCGCCTGGTCGACCGGGGTCGGGACGGCGACGACGAGGTAGTCGGCTTCGGCCAGCAGGGACGGGTCGGTCGTGACCTCGAGCAGCGTGGCCGCTTTCAGGTTCTCGGTCGAGCACTCGCCGGTCGGATCGACGAAACGACGATAGCTGTCGATCTTGCGTTCGGAAAGATCGAAGCCGATCGTCCGGAATTTCTTGCCGAATTCCACAGCCAACGGCAACCCGACGTAACCGAGCCCGACCACGGCGACAACGCTCATCCTTCTCTCCGATTGGGGGCGCGCGCTCAGAGGCGGCCCGCGGTAAGACAACTCGACGGATCGGACAGACCGGGCCGCGCTGCAGCCCCGCTTGCGACACGGCGCCAGCCCGACGGCGCGGCGCGGCATTCTAGCCGATCGATGCGGACTCTCGTATGCAGGAACGGTGCCATACCGATTTCGCCGCGGCACGCGTCGAATCGGTCGGGATGCGGCACAATCGCGTCCCGCTGTGCCCAAAAGTGTCGGCCGGGCCTACAAAATGGGCCGCGCTTCCGGCATGTCGCCGTCGCCCCGGCTCAGGGGATGATTCGGGAACAGCGGCATGGAACTTGCCTGCTTGACTCATTTTGGTCCGTCACCGTCATGCACAACGCCGTCCCGCCCCTGCCTCGTATCGTCATCCGGTTCGCGGCTGCCTGCGTGCTCGTCGCCGCCTGCGGCGTCGCGTCGGCGGACCAGACCTGGCAGTTGCCCACCGCCGTCGAAGCCGGCGAGGACGCACCGGTCGGCGCGCCGCCGCCGACCGGCCTGACCGCCGAAGCGGTCCGTCTCGAATCCGGCCAGGGCATCACGCAGAACTACGCGATGGCCGCCGACCTCTACTGCCTCGCCGCGCGCCGGGGCGACAGCGACGCAGCCTTTCGCCTCGGCTGGATGTACGCGAACGGGCGCGGCATGCTGAAGGACGACCGCATCGCGACCGGCCTGTTCCGCTATGCGGCCGAACGTTCGCACGACTATGCGAAGCGCATGCTGGTCCACGTCAACACCGCCGAGGCGGTGCTGCCCGCCTGCATGCTCCCGCGGTCGGTCATCGCCAGCGAGAGCCATGCGCTGCCGCTCGCGTGGACCGCGACGCCGGAACGCATGCGCATCGTCCAGATCGTCAACGAGTTCGCGCCGTCCTACGGCGTCGAACCGCGGCTCGCGCTGGCCATCATCCAGGCCGAGTCGGGCTTCCAGGTCAGCGCCAAGTCGAACAAGAACGCCCAGGGCCTGATGCAGCTGATCCCCGAGACGGCCGAGCGCTTCGGGGTCCGCAAGATCATGGACCCGCGGGAGAACATCCGCGGCGGCCTCGCGTACCTGCGCTGGCTGCTGTCGTACTTCGAGGGCGACGTGACGCTGGTCACGGCCGGCTACAACGCCGGCGAAGGCGCCGTGGTCCGCTATCGCGGCGTGCCGCCGTACGCGGAGACCCGCCAGTACGTCGCCCGCGTGACCGGCGTGTTCGGCAAGACGCGCCACAAGTTCAATCCCAGTGTCGTCGAGCCGCCGCCGATGGTCGTGCTCCGACGCCTGCAGGCCGCGTCGGCCGCGCGCGTGCCGTTGCGATGACGGTCGACCGCCGCACGGCGTTGCGCGCGACGGTCCGCAGGTGCGCGGCGTGCATCGTGCTGCCATGGGCAGTCGGCACGGCGTTCGCCGCCGGCGAGGAGGCGGCACTGCCCGCCGCGATCGACCGCATCCGCCCTTCCATCGTCGCGGTCGGCACCAGCGAGCCGACGCGCAACCCGTCGTACCAGTTCAGGGGTACCGGCTTCGTGGTCGGCGACGGCAGCCTGATCGCGACCAACAACCACGTCGTGCCACTGGCCATCGACGTCGGCAATCGTGAGGTGCTCGCCATCGCCGTTCCGCAGCCCGGAGGCGACGCCATCGTCCGCGAAGTGACGATCGTCGCGCGCGACCCGGAGCACGACCTCGCGGTGCTGCGGCTCGTCGGCCTGCCGCTGCCGGCCGTGCGCCTCGGCGACTCGAGCCAGGTCCGCGAAGGGCAGTACTTCGCGTTCACCGGCTTCCCGCTCGGCGGCGCGATCGGCCTGTACGCCACCACCCACCACGCGCTGGTCTCGGCGATCACGCCGGTCGCGTTGCCGCAGGCCACCACGCGGTCGCTCGACGCCGCGCTGATCAAGCGGCTACGGGCCGAGCGCTTCAACATCTTCCAGCTCGACGCGACGGCCTATCCCGGCAACAGCGGCAGCCCGATGTTCAACGTCGAGACGGGCGAAGTCATCGCCATCGTCAACATGGTGTTCGTCAAGGGCGGCAAGGAAACGGCGCTCACGGCGCCCAGCGGCATCAGCTACGCGATCCCCTCCGTCCACCTCGGCAGGCTGGTCGACAGCCTGAAGAACTGATCCGCCGAGTGCGG
>JBBRRW010000297.1:0-3726 GCA_038245975.1 Burkholderiales bacterium | reverse complement strand
CGCGCTGTAGGCGACCAGGCAGGCGATCAGGAACAGCACCGCGTTGACCGCGAGGATGTCGTCGGCGACCGTGTCGATCTTCCGGATCGAGATGACGATGCGGATCAGCCCGATCACGGTGAGGCAGACGCCCACCATGCCAGCCGACACCGTGAAGATATGGATGCACAGGTCGTCGGCGAGTCGCGACGGCGCGCGGGCGTCGTCGGCCGTCGGATCCGGGTTCACGGGTTCTCGGTTCATCGACGGCGATTCTCCAATTTTCGATCGGTCGTGGTGCCGTGCCAGCAGAGGTTCTGGTGGTCAGGCTCGACGGCTGCGATCGAGCCGGGTCAGTCGATCAACGTGCGCGGCCGGTCCGAGCCGACTGGCTTGCCGCGGCAGCCGGACCGGTGTCCATCCTGCATCAGGCACATACTGCGCCACCGCAACCGCTGCGGACCGAGGCTTGAGCCGATGCGCGGTTCGCGGGCGACGCGGCGCCCCGGACTCGACGGGTACGCCGACCAGGAGGGCTGCCATGGTGAACAACCCGGTGCCGCATGTCGGGATCTTCGATCTCGGTTTGGGCAAGAACGACGCCAACTATGTCCCGCTGTCGCCGCTCAGTTTCATCAAGCGTTCGGCGCTCGTCTATCCGGAACGCGTCGCGGTCGTCCATGGCGATCTGCGACTGACCTGGAAAGAGGTCTACGGGCGCTGCCGGCGTCTGGCCTCCGCGCTGCAGAAACGCGGCGTCGGGATCGGCGATACGGTCGCGCTGATGGCACCGAACGTGCCGGCGATGTACGAAGCGCACTTCGCGGTCCCGATGATCGGCGCGGTCCTCAACACCCTGAACACGCGGCTCGATGCAGAGGCCATCGGTTTCATGCTGCAGCATGGTGAAGCGAAGGTGCTGATCACCGACCGCGAGTATTCGCACATCGTCGAACACGCGCTGCCGATGATCGAAGAGCGACCGCTCGTGATCGACATCGACGACCCGCAGTTTGTCGGGGGCAAGCTCGTCGGCGAATTGGACTACGAAGCGTTCCTGCGCGAAGGCGATCCAGCGTTCGAATGGTCGTTGCCTGCGGACGAGTGGGACGCGATCGCGCTCAACTACACATCCGGCACGACCGGGAACCCCAAGGGCGTGGTCTACCACCATCGCGGCGCCTATCTCAACGCGGTGTCGAACATCATCTCGTGGGGCATGCCACCGCACGCGGTCTACCTCTGGACTCTGCCGATGTTCCACTGCAACGGCTGGTGTTTTCCGTGGACCATGGCCGCCAACGCGGGTACCAACGTCTGCCTGCGACGCATCGACGCCGCGGCGATCTTCGAGTCCATCAGGGCGAACGGCGTGACGCACTTCTGTGCGGCACCGGTCGTGCACAGCATGCTGATCGATGCGCCGCAGGCGCTGCGGGAAGGGATCGATCACCAGGTCTCCGCATTGATCGCAGGTGCCGCCCCGCCGGCGGCGGTGATCGAAGGGATGGAGCGGATCGGTTTCGACATCACGCATGTCTACGGCCTCACCGAAACCTACGGACCCGCGGCGGTCTGCGCGAAGGACGACGCGTGGGACGCGCTGTCGCTCGAGGAACGTTCGGAGCTGAACGGCCGTCAGGGCGTTCCGGCGCCGCTGCAGGAGGACATGGTCGTGATGGATCCGGCCACGCTGCAGCCGGTGCCGTGGGACGGCCAGACGATCGGCGAGATCTTCTTTCGCGGCAATCTGACGATGAAGGGCTATTTGAAGAATCCCCATGCGACGGAAAAGGACTTCGCCGGCGGCTGGTTTCACAGCGGCGATCTGGCGGTCGTTCATGCCGACGGTTACGCGAAGATCAAGGACCGTTCCAAGGACGTGATCATCTCGGGTGGCGAGAACATCTCCTCGCTCGAAGTGGAGGAGGTCCTCTACCGCCATGCGGCCGTATTCGGGGCGGCGGTCGTCGCGCGCCCGGACGCGAAGTGGGGCGAGGTCGCTTGTGCGTTCGTCGAACTGAAGCAAGGCGGCACCGCGACCCAGAGCGAACTCATCGCCTTCTGTCGCGAACGGCTGGCGCGCTTCAAGGTGCCGAAGACGGTGATCTTCGGTCCGCTGACGAAGACGTCGACCGGCAAGATCCAGAAGTTCATCCTGCGGGACCGCGCCAGGGCGCTGGTCGATTGAGGCAGGATTGCTCGCCGATGACGCGTCCCCTCGTGCGCCAGGCGGATTTGTTACGGGGGCCCGACCCAAAGAGAAAGGGCCTGCGAATTTCTTCGCAAGCCCTTGATTTTTGGTGCGCCCGGCAGGAATTGAACCCACGACCCCTTGGTTCGTAGCCAAGTACTCTATCCATCTGAGCTACGGGCGCAACGACCCAAATGTTACCACAGCGAGTCCGGTTTTTCAGACGCCGGAAACGACCCTGACGCCCGGTAGCGCGGGTCGGTTTGCGGGGTCGAGCGCATCGCGCCGACTTGCGCGCTCGCCGCCCGGGCCCGCTTGATACCATCGCATCGACCTCGTGCGATGTTCCGCCGCGCGCGCAACCCGACCGATCGAACACCGCCATCGCCATGAAGATCCGCGCCGCCGTCCTGGACCGCATGGGAATGGACCTCCCTTATGCATCGAGCCGTCCCCTGACCATCCGGACGCTGACGCTCGATCCGCCCGGTCCGGACGAGGTGCTGATCAAGGTCGCGGCCGCGGGCCTCTGTCATTCGGACCTGTCCGTCATCAACGGCGACCGGCCGAGGCCGATGCCGATGGCGCTGGGTCACGAGGCGTCGGGCATCGTCGAGGAGACCGGCAGCAACGTCCACGACCTGCAGCGCGGCGACCACGTCGTCGTGGTCTTCGTGCCGAGTTGCGGCCACTGCGCGCCGTGCGCCGAGGGACGCCCCGCGCTGTGCGAGCCCGGTGCCGCGGCCAACGGCGCGGGCACCCTGCTGTCGGGCGCGCGTCGGGTGCACCAGGACGACGGCGTACTGAACCATCACCTGGGCTGTTCGGTGTTCGCGGACCACGCAGTGGTGTCGCGTCGCTCGCTGGTCCGGATCGACCCCGAGATCCCGCTCGACGAAGCCGCGTTGTTCGGCTGCGCGGTGCTGACCGGCGTGGGCGCGGTCGTCAACACCGCGCAGGTGAAGGTCGGCGCCTCTACCGCGGTCATCGGGCTTGGCGGCGTGGGCCTCGCGGCGCTGATCGGCGCCCGTGCGGCTGGCGCCCGGACTATCGTCGCCATCGACCTGTCGCCGGCCAAGCTCGACGAAGCGCGTGCGCTCGGTGCGACGCATACCGTCGATGCGCGCGATCCGGACGCGAAGGACGTGGTGCGTTCGATCACCGGTGGCGGCGTCGAATACGCG
Organism: Burkholderiales bacterium; assembly: GCA_038245975.1. Taxonomy (GTDB): domain Bacteria; phylum Pseudomonadota; class Gammaproteobacteria; order Burkholderiales; family Burkholderiaceae_D; genus CAHJXF01. The sequence goes on along the minus strand of JBBRRW010000297.1, from coordinate 369 downwards.
TTCGAATTCGCCGGTGCGATCCGCGCGCTCGAACTGGCGTACGCGATCACGCGCCGCGGCGGTATGACGGTCACCGCGGGGCTGCCGCCGTCGACCGCGAGCTTCGGCATCCCGGCCGTGAGCCTGGTCGCCGAGGAGCGCACGGTGAAGGGCAGCTACATCGGCACCTGCGTGCCCGCGCGCGACATCCCGCGCTACATGGAGCTGTACAAGCAGGGTCGCCTGCCGGTCGACCGGCTGCTCAGCGGGCGACTCGCGCTCGACGACATCAATCACGGCTTCGACCTGCTGCACGAAGGAAAGGCCGTGCGCCAGGTCGTCGTCTTTCCCTGACCCGGGCGACCGCGATGCGCACCGCGCCGGCGATCG
>JBBRRW010000296.1:0-3730 GCA_038245975.1 Burkholderiales bacterium | reverse complement strand
GGCGAGCGTGGAGGGCGATCGCGGCCCGGTGCGGATCGAGGCCAACAGCGGGCTGCGGATCGCCGGCAACCGGTCGGATCCGCATGCGGCGCCGCAACTCCTGTCCGCGGCCCCGGTGTCGGTCGCGCTGGACGACTGGGTCCTCGCGCGCGAGGCGCGCTTTCGCGCCAGCCAGGCCGAGCGTTATGTCTCGCCGAACATGACGGGCTACGAAGACCTCGATGCCAACGGCCGCTGGGCCAACGAGGTCGATGTCGGCCCGGTCTGGTACCCGACGACCTACGTGCGCGACGACTGGGCGCCGTATCGCTACGGTCGCTGGGCCTATGTCGCCCCGTGGGGCTATACGTGGGTCGACGATGCGCCCTGGGGATTCGCGCCTTTCCACTACGGCCGCTGGGTGCAGGTCGGCCATCGCTGGGGCTGGGCCCCGGGTGCCTACGTGCAGCGTCCGGTCTATGCGCCGGCACTGGTGGGCTTCTATGGCGGTTCCGGCTTCTCGGCGTCGTTCTCGGTCGGAGTCGGCCCCGCGGTGGGCTGGTATCCGCTTGCACCGTGGCAGCGCTATTCGCCGCATTACACGCAGAACGTGACCTACATCAACCAGGTCAACAACATCACGATCGTCAATCCGCCGCGCCGTTTCGAGCAGGGCGACGGCGGTCGCATGTGGAATCGCGAGCACGGCGGCACGCTCGTGCCGCAGCAGGCCTTCGCCAGCCAGCGCTCGATCTCCAGTATCGCGATCGCGGCCCCTCGCGACGTCGGCAATCGGACCCAGGCGGTGAGCGTGGCCGACCTGCCGCGGCCGGCGATCGTGCCGGGCGCCGCGCGACGCGGTCCCGACAGTGGCAACGGAGGCGGGCGCCCCGACTTCCGGTCGCCGAGCGACTTCGCGTCGCGCCTGGGCGGCGAGGCCGGCCAGCGCATCTTCGATCGGGGCGCGCGACCGGTGGCGCCACCGACCGTTGACGGATCGTTGCCGGGCCAGGACGCGCAACGCGGCAATGGCCGTAACGGGCTGTCGCCGAACGATCAGCGGTTGCCGGAAGACCGCAGGCCGGCCCTCGGGACCGAGGCGACGCGCGCAGCGCCTCAGGCGCCGGTCGCTCCGCTGCAGTCGGATGGTGCGACGGTGCAGCAGCGCGGCGGTCCGAACCCGCCGTCGTTCAATCGCGAAGGCGGCCGTCCGCAGCCGCAGTCCGTCGTGCCGGGCGCTGTCCAGGCCCAGGCACCGGCCCGCATCGAAGGCGACAACCGGGCCGGCCGTCCCGATCGCGAGACCCGCAACATGCAGCCGCAAGCGCCAGGGGTCGACCGACAGCAAGTCGAAGTACAGCAGCGACAGCAGGTCGAGCAGCAACAGCGGCAGCAGCTGGAGCTGCAGCGGCAACAAGGCGAGCAGCAACGTCAGCGTCAGCAGGTCGAGCTGCAGCAACGGCAGCAGGCCGAGCAGCAGAGGCCGCAAGTCGATCAGCAGCGGCAACAGGTCGAACTGCAGCGTCAGCAGGTCGAACAGCAACGACAGCGCCAGCAAGCCGAGCAACAGCAACGTCAGCAGGTGGATCTGCAGAGACAGCAAGGCGAGCAACAGCGCCAGCAGGTGGAGCGGCAGCAGAGGCAGCAGGTCGAGCAGCAGCAGCGACAACAGGTCGAGGTACAGCAACGACCACAGCAGCAGGCGGTGCAGCAGCAGCCGCGACCGCAACCTCCGCCACCGGCGCCCCAGCCGCGCGTCGAACCGCGAGGGCCGCAGGAACGACCGGGGCCGGCGATCGAGAACCGCGATCGCTAGGCGGTCAGCGGCGAATCGTCACAGGCCGCAGAACGCGAAGTCCACGTCGGGCTCGCGGCCGCCGATCAGATCGGCGATCGCGAGGCCCGATCCGGCGCCGTGCGTCCAGCCCAGCGTGCCGTGGCCGGTGTTCAGCCACAGGTTGCCGAGCTTGCTGCGACCGATGTACGGCACGTTGGACGGCGTGGCGGGCCGCAGGCCGGTCCAGTACTCGACCTTCGAAGTGTCGAGCACCCCTGGAAAGATCTCCTCGGCGCGCCGCGTCAGCGCTTCGCAGCGCACGCGGTTGAGTTCGGTCCCGTAGCCCGACAGTTCGGCCGTGCCCGCGACGCGGATGCGATCGCCGAGCCGCGAGAACACGATCTTCAACTGGTGGTCGGTGAGGCTGACGGTATTGGCGAGCGCGCCCGGCCGGACCGGCATCGTGGCCGAATAGCCCTTCGCCGGATAGATCAGCGTCGAGACACCGACGGTGCGCAGCAGGTGCGCCGACCACGGGCCGAGGCACATCACGTAGGCATCGGCCATCAGCGTCTCTTCGCGGCCCGGACCGTTGGGGTGGCCTTCCTTGACGACCACGCCCGCGATGCGATCGCCGTTGGACTTCAACGCGACGACCTGCGTGTCGTAGCGGAACTCGACGCCCTGCGCAGCGCTCATGGCAGCCAGCTTCTGCGTGAACTTGAACGCATCGCCGGACTCGTCCTGGGGCGCATGCGCGGCGCCTGCGAGCCGCGGCTTGTAGAACGCGAGCGACGGTTCGAGCGCGACGATCTGGTCGGGCGTCAGGAAATTCATCGTGCAGCCGAACTCGCGCATCAGTTCGAGCCCCGGGCGGGCCGCAGCGAACTCGGCATCGCTCTCGTAGAGATGCAGGATGCCGCGCTCGAGTGCGTCGTATTCGATGCCGGTCGCCTTGCGCATCGCGATCAGCGTGTCGCGACTGTAGATGCCGAGGTTCGTCAGCTGGATCGTGTTGAAGCGGGTCTTCGCCGGCGTGCAATTGGCGAGGAAGGCGAGGCCCCACATCCATTGATGCGGATCGGCATTGAGCCTGAACAGCAGCGGCGAATCGTCCTTGCCGAGCCACTTGAGGATCTTCAGCGGCGCACCGGGGTTGGCCCAGGGCTCGGCATACGACACCGAGATCTGCGAGCCGTTGGCATAGCTAGTTTCGAGACCGGCTCCGGGCTGTCGGTCGATCACCGTGACGTCGTGGCCGTCACGCCGGAGGAACCACGCGGAAGTTGTGCCGAGTATCCCGGCACCGAGAACGATGATTTTCATGAAGGGTCGTGAGGGCGCTGCGCACGGATGCGATGGCCGCTTGTTCGGCGTCCTGAACCGCGATTATAGGCAGCGCCGCCCGGGTCGCCGTTGCGCCATCGCATCGATGAGGGCCGAACAGTTATAGTCCGGCAACTGCGGCGGCCGGCGTCGATCCCTCGCGAAGCACCTCGTGCCCTCCCGCGGAATCGCCCGTCGCGACCACAGTCCGCCGATCCTCTTTCGACATGCATCGCCTCGCCCACTCATCGACCGTCGTCTCCACGCGCGCGTCGCAGGGGCGAGAGGGCAGGCTGCCCGGGGTCGCCCTCGCCGTCGCCGGCGCGATCGCGTTCTCGGGCAAGGCAATCATCGTCAAGCCCGGCGACCGGTACGGTGCCGATGCCATCACGCTGATCGCGCCGCGGATGGCCGTGGCCCTCCCGTTCTTCGCCTTCGTCGCATGGCTCTCGTCCCGACGCGTCGGCGTGCGGCCGCTCGCGTGGGCCGACCGCTGGCGGATCGGCATGGTGGGCTTCCTCGGTGACGACCTCGCGAGCGACCTCGATTTTCTCGGGCTGGAATACGTCGCCGCGTCGCTCGGGCGCCTGAGCCTGTATCTCAACCCGACGCTCGTCCTGGCGATCGGCATGGTCTTCTTCGGACGTC
>JBBRRW010000295.1:0-3748 GCA_038245975.1 Burkholderiales bacterium | reverse complement strand
CTTTCGACGCGAAACCGGTCGCGATCTCGGGGCCGCTGGTCGGCGTGCCCGCGCCGGTCCCGGGAACCACCGTGCCCGAGCATTGCAGCGCCAGCGGCGCGACCGGCGGCGGACCGCCATCGTCCTTGCAGCCACCCAGGAGGACACCGCTGGCGACGAGCAGCGGCAGGAGACGGCTTGCGAGCGGGAATCGGTTCATCGGGTTCCTCGTCGTTCGGTGGTGCGATGGATGGGCACGGTGCGGGCCGCTGTACCCGCGCGTCGAGACCGATGATTGAAGCAGTCTGACGAGACTGCCTATCGGACAGCGACCAATTCGACCGGATGGATCGATTGACAACGGCCCGTCACGGCGTGATGGGATCGCCGACCGCCGAATACTCGCGCCGTGGCTCCGCACCGCCGCTCCACGCGGCTCGGCCGCCGACCGTGACTCGCCGCAGCAACGCGATGCCGCTCGACAGCGGAATCACCGACACCGTGTGGCCGAGCGCGCGCAGGTCGACGACGAGCGGGTCGTGCGCGCCGTTGTCGCTGGCGTCGACACCCGGATGTTCGCCGCCGACGTAGGTCGTCGGACTGTTGGCCGCGCCGAAGTCGATCAGCGACACGGCCTGCTGCGCATCGAGGCCCCAGTCCAGCGCGCCGACCAGCGTCTTCGTCACGAACTGGATGATCACGAAGCCGCCGGCCGAGCCGGTTGCGAGGACGAAGTCGCCGCGTCCGCCATCGGCGGCGCGTTGGAACACCAGCGTCGGCGACATCGCGCTGCGCGGGCGCTTGTTGGCGGCGACCCGGTTGGCGATAGGCGCGCCAGCGGCATCGACGGGATTGGACGCGAAGTCGGTCAACTGGTTGTTGAGCAGGAAGCCGCGCACGAAGTGATACGCGCCGAAGCCGGCCTCGACCGTGGTGGTCATCGAGACGACGTTGCCGTCGCGGTCGCCGATGGTCATGTGCGACGTGCCGTGCTCCTCGCCGGTGGCCACGCCGAGCGGTAACGCGCCGAAGTCGCCGGCCTGCGCACGGCTCATGCTGCGCGTCGGGCTGATCAGCCGGGCGCGCGACCGCAGGTAGGTCCGGTCGAGCAGCGCATCGACCGAACCACCCGGCAGCGGCACGAGGTCGGTGTCGGCCACGTACCGGTCACGGTCGGCGTACGCGAGGCGTTCGGCCTCGGCGACCAGATGCACGCCGAGCACGTCGGGCCGGCCACCGTCGCGATCGATTGCGGTGGGCGCGTGCGCGGCGAGATCGAAGTGTTCGAGGATGCCCAGCGCCGAGGCGACCGCGATGCCGCCCGACGACGGCGGTCCCATGCCGCAGACCTGGTAGCCGCGATAGGTCGTGCAGACCGGCTCGCGGCGCTTCGCGCGGTAGTTCGCGAGGTCGACGAGCGTGACCTTGCCGGGGGTCGTGCCGTCGCGGTCGTCGGCGATCTTCGCGACGATGGCGCGCGCGATGGCGCCGCCGTAGAACGCCGCCGCGCCGCCGCGCGCGATGGCCGCGAAGGTGCGTGCGAGCGCCGGGCTCTTCAGCACCGTACCGGCGGGCTTGCCATGGCGGTCGGTACCGAGGAAATACGCGGCGGCCTCGGGGTCGCGCTGCAGTCCACGGCGTTCAGCCTCGATCGATGCGGCCATGCGCGGGCTGATGCGAAAGCCCTGCGTCGCCACTGCGATCGCGGGCTCGAACAGCGATCGCCAGGACCGGCGACCGTGGTCGCGGTGCGCGAGTTCGAGCATGCGCAGCACGCCGGGCACGCCGATCGATCGGCCGCTCGCGCGGGTGGTTGGGCGCGGCGTCGTGCGGTTGTTCGCGTCGTCGATGTAGCGCAGATAGTTCTCGGTGGCCGCCGATGGCGCAGTCTCGCGTCCGTCGTAAGACTGCACGGTCTTCTTCGCCGCGTCGTAGTACAGCAGGAAGGCGCCGCCGCCGATGCCCGACGACTGCGGCTCGACCAGGTTGAGCACCATCTGCGCGGCGATCGCCGCATCGACGGCGCTGCCGCCATCGGCCAGCACGTCGCAGGCGATCCGCGACGCGATCGGGTTGGCCGTGACCGCCATCACGGTCCGCGAGAACGCCGGCGACTTGCTCGCGAAGCCGGTCGCGATCTCCGGACCCGTGGTGACGGCGCCGACGCCGCTGCCGGTGACCGCGACGCCGGAGCAGCGGGGCGTGCCGGCCTGCGCCGCGCCGGCGACGCAGAGCAGTGCCGCGAGTACGAAACCCGCGACGCGACGCTCAGGCAACGGGTCGCTCGTCGCGGCGCTGCAGGCCGGCCGCGAAGGCGAGTACGTGCATCCGCGTGAACGCGCGGGCCTCGACCTCGAAGCGGTTGTTCCGGTAGCCGCGCTGCAGCGATTCCTTCACGTAGCGCCAGGTCGTCAGCGTGCCGGTGTTCCATTGACGCAGGACGTGGAAGTACTCGTGCAGTACCAGTTCGGGATCGCCGGCGAAGCGCCGTCCCGAGCCCGCGATGTAGATGGCGCCCCTGCGTGTCGTCGCGGCGACACGCCGTCCGTGCAGCCGCGCGAAGTGCGATTGCTGGACGAGGCGCACGCGGTCGATGGCGTCGGCGGGCAGGTCGAACGCCGCGGCGAGCGCGTCGCGTAGCCGCGTCGGCAGCACGTAGTCGTGCCGGCCCGCCCGCCGCTGGTTCCTTCTCAACGAAGGGAAGCCGCGCCGGGTCCCGACCGCAGACCCGACGTCACTGGAACGCCTGGATCCCCGTGATGGCGCGGCCGAGGATCAGCGCATGGATATCGTGCGTGCCCTCGTAGGTGTTGACGACCTCGAGGTTCACCAGGTGCCGCGCCACGCCGAACTCGTCGGAGATGCCGTTGCCGCCCATCATGTCGCGCGCCAAGCGGGCGATGTCGAGCGACTTGCCACACGAGTTGCGCTTCATGATCGATGTGATCTCGACCGAGGCGGTACCTTCGTCCTTCATGCGGCCCAGGCGCAGGCAGCCCTGCAGGCCCAGCGCGATCTCGGTCTGCATGTCGGCCAGCTTCTTCTGGATCAGCTGGTTGGCCGCGAGCGGGCGACCGAACTGCTTGCGGTCGAGCGTGTATTGCCGCGCGCGGAAGAAGCAGTCCTCGGCCGCGCCGAGCGTGCCCCACGCGATGCCGTAGCGCGCCGAGTTTAGGCACGTGAACGGACCCTTCAGGCCGCGCACGTCGGGGAACGCGTTCTCTTCCGGGCAGAACACCTCGTCCATCACGATCTCGCCGGTGATCGACGCCTTCAGGCCGACCTTGCCGAGGATCTTCGGCGCGCTCAGGCCCTTCATGCCCTTGTCGAGGATGAAGCCGCGGATGGCGCCTTCGTCGTCCTTGGCCCACACGACGAACACGTCGGCGATCGGCGAGTTCGAGATCCACATCTTCGAGCCCGAGATCGAATAGCCGCCGTCGACCTTCTTCGCGCGCGTGATCATCGAGCCCGGGTCCGAGCCGTGGTTGGGCTCGGTCAGGCCGAAGCAGCCGATGAACTCGCCGGTCGCTAGCTTCGGCAGGTACTTCTGCCTCTGCGCCTCGGTGCCGAACTCGAAGATCGGCACCATCACGAGCGACGACTGCACGCTCATCATCGATCGATAGCCGGAGTCGACGCGCTCGACCTCGCGCGCGATCAGCCCGTAGGCCACGTAGTTCAGCCCCGGGCCGCCGTACTGCTCGGGGATGGTGGGGCCGAGCAGGCCCAGCTCGCCCATCTCGCGGAAGATGGCCGGGTCGGTGGT
>JBBRRW010000294.1:0-3754 GCA_038245975.1 Burkholderiales bacterium | reverse complement strand
GTTGTTTCAGGACGTCCGAACGGTCCAGCCTCAGTAGTCGACGACCGTCGAACCGCCGCCGACATGGGCGAGATCCGCATCCACGACGAACACGTATTGCGGCTGTTCTTGGGTCGAGGCGATTTCGGCGCTGTGCAGTTCGATATTCATCAGGGAGTGCTCCGGGGTGTGTAAAGACGCTGGTGCGATGGGACAGGCGCAAGGTTAAGGTAGCAAGACTAGTTTGAGTCGATTCATGAATAACTCTTCCGGCGGTGATTTGTTTTCGAGTCACGATGACCGCATCGTCACGTCGACGGACCTCGGAGACGCGGCGGCGGCCGGACACGCGTTCTCCGAAGTCTCGCGGTCGCTGTCCGATGCACTGACGACCTTCGATCCGGATCGTCGACGCGACGTCGATCGCCTGAGCGCGTTGCTGATGCGCTGGAGCGGCGAAGACCACGCGGAAGAGCGCTGCATCCTCCTGTCCCGTGCCTGCTTCTATTACCAGCGGATCGGCTGCAGCTTCGACGGCATTCCTCGCGGCGAGGCCGCGCGCGACCTCGCCGGTCGGCACGGATTGAAGAATCTCGAACGCCGCGCGTGCAACGTGTTGAGCGCCGTCTATCTCGACAGCGCCAACTTCGAGGAAGCCTGCAAGTGCCTCGAACGCACGTTGATGCTGGCGCGCGAACTGGGCGATCCCTTCCTCGAATCGGTGGCCTACTCGACGACCGGCACGCTCTTCAAGGAGATGGGCTGCTATGTCGACGCGCTGGCGATGATCGACCGCGTGCTGTTTGCCGACATCCCGACGCGCGAAGGCGAACACGTGCGCTTCGCGAGCGCGACCAACGGCCTGTTCTGCGCGCATCGGCTGCGCAACGAGGAAGCGGCCTTGCAGTACATGACGGTGGCCGCCGCGGCTGCCGACAATCCGCTGATCGACGTCGTCCTGCGCGCTGCTTTCGAATACAACCGTGCGATCTATCTGCTGGCCCACGACGACGGCGAGACGGCCGAAGTGCTGATCGACGCGGCGCTCGTGCGCTTCGCTTCGACGCGCAACGCCCGCGTCGAGATTCTGCTTTCGACGGCGGCCGCGCTGTGCGACTGGGCGAGCCGCAATCCGGAGCGCGAGCTCGCCGCGCGCAAGAAGCTGCGCGAGCTGTATCACCGCAGCCGGCAGACGCACCTTTATCACGACGACGTCCTGCGGGCGCTGATGACGGCCTACAGCCGCCCGACTTCGCGCGAGGACGCCGAAGTCGGTGTCGCCTATGCGAAGGAACTGGTCGAATACACGACCGGCGTCAAGCATGCGAAGTTCTATCGGCAGATGAGCGATAACGGCGTTCCTGTGCGTCGCGACTCGCTCGGCGATCGGGGTGCCGACACCACCGATCCGTTCGCCAATGCGCGTCGCTGGCTCGCCACCGACCCGATCGTATCGCCCCCGCCCGTCGAGGCCGGCGACCGCGCCAACCGCTTGCACGACATCCGCAAGCACGACGAGCTGACGGCGATCCACGACGATCTCGCCACGATGCGAACCGCGTCGCTGAAGTCGTCGATACGCACCGTGGCCTACGACATGGCGGAGAACTGGGCGCTGGCGGCCGAGTTCTTCGACGACCAGACCGGGCAGCATTGCTTTCGCGTCGGTCGACTGGCCGGCATGCTCGCTGCCGAACTCGGCAAGGATGCGGAGTACTGCGTGCGCATCGAGCACGCGGCACGGCTGCACGACATCGGCAAGATCACCGTCAACGAACTGATCCTGCTGAAACCGGGCCCGCTCGATCCGGGCGAGTTGACCGCGATGCGCGCGCACGCGGAGGTCGGCGGCTTCCTGCTGCAGCATTCCGACGACCCGACGCTGCGCATGGCAGCCGTCATCGCGCGCCATCATCACGAGTGGTGGAATGGCGCCGGCTATCCGCACAACCTGGTCGGCGAGCGCATTCCTCTCGAAGCCCGGATCTGCGCGCTGGCCGACGTATACGACGCCCTCACCAACGCCCGTCCCTACAAGCGGGCGTGGCCGCACCGTACGACGGTCGAGCAGATGCTGTGCGAATCCGGCGTGCACTTCGATCCGAAGCTGATCAAGCCGTTCCTGCGCGTCCTCGAACGACATGTCGGCTCCACTGCCGTGCCACCATCGACGCAGATGCATCTGCAGGACATGGATGCCAACGGCCTTCTGGTCTCGCGGCGCAAGCTGATGGCGACCATCAACCAGCAGTAGTCACTGCCTGTCGATCGCCGAACGACTTCAGGGTCGTATCGGCCGATACACATCACGCCCCGCTTCGTTGATCTGCTGTCGCAGCGCGCGCCGCTCGTCGGGCGTCAGGCGACCGGGTCGCCCGCTGCGATCGAGTTCGGGCGCGGGGCTGGGCGGTGCAGGCGCGATCGCCGCCGGCGCTTCGCGTTCGGGTCCCCTCGGTGCCGCTACTTCGCGCTCCTGGGCGCCACGGGCCGCGGCCCTCTGCTGAGCCCGCTCGGCTTGACGTGCGCCGCGCGCCTCCATCTGCGCGCCACGCGACATGCCCAGCCGATGCGGATAACCGCCCCCCGGCTGCTCGCGAGCGGCCGCGTCCTGTGGACTGGCGATCCACACGGCCATGCACAGCAACGCGCTGCTCAGCGCGAAGTGCCTGCGGGATGGACGACGGGACGAGACGGTCATGGATGCGGGTCGATCAGATCATCGTGCGGGGGAGCTTGCCGACTGCGCACGCCGCAGCGCTTGCAGCGAGCCCCCATGGTATGGGCACCGCGGACTCCCCATCAACGTCACCGTGCGGGATTTGTAACGGATTGTGAGTCGATCCCTGATCGGGGGCGCGGACAAGACGATGGCGAGTGTCCCGGGACCGATTGCCCAGGTCATGTTTCGCAATCACTGCGACACCTGTCGTCGGCGTGCGCGTGACAGTCGACGAGCCAGCGCATTACCATCGGCGACATGACTGCTCCCATCACACACAAGATCCTCGTCGTCGACGACGATCAACGGTTGCGCGACCTGCTGCGCCGCTACCTCACCGAACAGGGCTTCAACGTGTTCCTCGCCGAGAACGCCACGGCGATGAACAAGCTGTGGACGCGCGAGCGCTTCGACCTGCTGGTCCTCGACCTGATGCTGCCGGGCGAGGACGGCCTCGCCATCTGCCGCAAGCTACGCGGAACCAACGACAACACGCCGATCATCATGCTCACGGCGCGCGGCGACGAGGTGGACCGGATCATCGGCCTCGAACTGGGCGCCGACGACTATCTGCCCAAGCCTTTCAATCCGCGCGAACTGGTCGCGCGCATCCATGCCGTGCTGCGTCGACGCAGTGCGCCGGAAGCACCGGGAGCCCCCGCCTCCGACATCGAGAATTTCGTCTTCGGGCCCTACAACCTGAATCTCCAGACCCGCACGCTGACGCACGACGGCCAGTCGAAGTCGCTGACGACCGGCGAGTTCGCGGTGATGAAGGCTTTCGCCCGTCATCCGCGACAGCCGCTGTCCCGCGAGAAGCTGATGGAACTGGCGCGAGGCCGCGAATACGAGGTGTTCGACCGCAGCCTGGACGTACAGATCTCGAGGCTGCGCAAGCTGATCGAACCCGATCCTTCCAATCCGCGCTACATCCAGACCGTGTGGGGCCTAGGCTATGTCTTCATCCCCGACGGACCACCGGTATCGACAGTCGCCGCCGTCGCGGCTGCGCCTGCAGACGACCCCTCGGCCTAGCGCCTCGCCGGACCGTTCGAC
>JBBRRW010000293.1:0-3765 GCA_038245975.1 Burkholderiales bacterium | reverse complement strand
GGGGTCATCGTGAAGGCCATCACTTCGCGGATCGACGCCGGATCGGCCGCGAGCTCGACGGAGAAGTTGCGGGCCAGCATCGACAGGACCAGCCGCAGTTCGACGCCGGCCAGATGGCGACCGGGGCAGACGCGCGGGCCTGCGCCGAACTGCGCGTAGGCGCGCGGGTCGTGCGGCTGCACGGCCTGGTGCCCGGCGAGCCAGCGATCGGGCAGGAACTCCGCAGGCCTTCCGAAGTGTCGATCCGCCTGCATCGCGGGGCGCAACAGGAAGAACAGCGGCGTGCCGGCCGGCAGCGCCACGTCGCCCAGCACCACGTCGGCGAGCGGTTCGAGGAAGAAGAGCGGAACGATCGGCTTCAGGCGCGTCGCCTCGTGCGCGCTGGCTTCGAACAGTTCGAGTTCCTTGACGTCGTCGTAGGCGCGACACACGCGGGCGTCGCCCAGCTTCGCGAGCGCCTCCGCCTGCAGACGGGCCTGCACGCCTGCGTCGGCGCACAGGAAGTGGAAGGTCCACGCGAGCGTGTGGGCGGTGGTGTCCTCGCCGGCCAGCAGCAGCGTCATCACGTTGGCCGAGATCACCTCGTCGGTGATGCCGGAGCCGGGCTCGGCGGCGGCCATCAGCATCGCTTCGAGCAGGTCGCGGGCGGTCCCGGACGGATCGTCGTGCATGCGCACGCGCTTGCGCTCGATCAGGCCGCCGATGTGCCGATGCACGGCCGCGAGCGAACGATCGAGCGCGCGGTCCTTCGGCAACTTCAGGTAGCGCCACAGCGGGAACGACGCGCTGGTGCGCGCCATCAGCATCGGGAAGATGCGCGCCAGATGCGCCTGGATGACATCGCCCTCCGCATCGATCGTGTTGGGGTCCTCGCCGAACGACAGCGCGGTCGTCACGTCGACCGTGTAGCGCACCAGGTCCTGCGTGATGTCCACGGTCGCACCGCGATCGGCCGCGCGCTGCCAGTGGCGGCGCAGACGTTCCGTGATGGCCTGCATCACCGGGAAGTAGGTCCGGAACTGCGTCGATGCGAGCGCTCGCATGATCAGCTTGCGTTGCGGCCGCCAAGCCTCGCCTTCGGCCGAGAACACACCGTTGCCGCCCATCTCGGCGATCACCGCTTCGATCGGTGCGAAACGCCGGTAGCGCTCCGGCCGCTCGCGCAACGCTGTGTGCAACAGTTCCGGATCGGCACTGACGAACACGCGCCGGGGTCCCAGCCTGATCGTGAAGCTGGGCCCGAGGTCCCGGCACCAGCCTTCGAGGATCAGGTGCATGCGCTCGGGATCGATCTGCAGCGCATGGCCGATCAGCGGCAGCCCCCAGGGCGACGGCAGGTCTGCGAGACGACGGACCGGACGGTCCGGAAGGTTTTGCGTCATGTCCTGTCCTCGTTCGAACACCGGGCCGCGGGTCCTTCGATGGTATCCGCGGTCGACCGATTCGCGGCACTTCCTTCGCGAGGCTTCGAACGGTACGACGCGGCTCGCGATGCGATCAGAGGAAGCCGATCGACAGCCACGGCACCAGCGCGACCACGACCAGCCCGATCAGCAATGCGACGAGATAGCCGACGATCGGCTTCATCCCCACGGCCGGATCGACGCGGCCGATCGCGCAGGCCGCGTAGTAGCCCACGCCGAACGGAGGCGCGAACAGGCCGATGCCCATCGCCAGCACGACGACCATCGCGTAGTGGACTTCGTGCACGCCGACCAGCCGGGCGATCGGGAACAGCAGCGGGCCGAACAGCACGATCGCCGGGATGCCTTCGAGCACGCTGCCGAGGATTACGAAGGCGACGATCGAGATCGCGATGAAGCTCGCCTTGCCGCCCGGCAACGCACCCATCGCCTGCGCCAGCGCGTTCGAGAAGCCCGACTGCGTGAGCGCCCAGGCCATCGCGGTCGCCGTGCCGATGATCAGCAGGATGGCACCCGACAGGCTCGCGGTCTCGACCAGCAGCTTGCCGAGCGCGCGCGGCGGGCAGCGTCGATAGACCAGCGCGCCGATCACCAGCGCGTAGACCACGCCGATGGTCGATACCTCGGTCGCGGTGGCCACGCCTTCGATGACGGCCGCGCGGATGATGAACGGCAACGCCAGTCCCGGCAGCGCGATCGCGAACAGCTTCGCGACGGTCAGCCACGACGCGCGGGCCGACGTCGAGACTTCGTCCTTGGCGCGCCAGCGGGCGACCAGCGCCAGCGTGATCGCGAGGACCAGCGCGGGGACCAGGCCGCCGGTGAACAGCGCGGCGATCGACACGCCGGTAACCGAGCCGATGGTGATCAGCACGAGGCTCGGCGGGATGGTCTCGGACATCGCGCCCGACGCGGACAGCAGCGCGACCAGCTCGCCCGGCTTCGCGCCGCGCGCCTTCATCTCGGGGAACAGCACCGGCGCCACGGCGGCCATGTCGGCCGCCTTCGCGCCCGAGATGCCCGACACCAGCACCATCGCGCCGAGCAGCACGTACGACAGGCCGCCCCTGACGTGACCGATCAGGCTGGCGAGGAAGTCGACCATCTTTTTGGCCATGCCGGTGACCTCGATCAGGCCGCCGAGAAAGATGAACAGCGGCACCGCGAGCAGGATCAGGTGCGACATGCCTTCGTCCATGCGCCCGACCACGACCGATGCCGGCACGCCGGTGGTCAGCACGATGAAGCCCAGCGTCGCGAGCCCGAACGAGAACGCGATGGGGATGCCGGACAACACCATGGCGCCCACGCCGACAACGAAGAACACCACGAGGTTCCAGCGCCCGAGGCTCGCGAAGAAGGCCGGCGTCCAGGTCGACACGGTGAGCAGCGCGGCGACGATCGCGATCGCCGCGATCGTCACGACGAGCGCCTGCCTTAACGACGCGCGCTGCGCGAGCTGCAGCAGCGCGAACACGGTCATCAGCGCGATGCCGATCGGCAGCGCCGACGCGCGCCACGCGTTGGCGATCTCGAGCGCCGGCGTGGTGATGTCCATCTCGCCGCGGGCGTAGTCGAAGGCCGGCGGGAACAGGAATGCGAGGAACACGATCGGCACGATCAACGCCGCGGTCTCGGCCCACGACCGGCGCGCCGGCGACAGCCGCGACACCAGCGCCGTCATCCGCATGTGCGCGCTCTTCTCGAACGCGACGACCGCGCCCAGCATCGCCAGCCACATGAAGAGGATGGACGCGAGTTCGTCGGACCAGACCAGCGGGCGGTGAAAGACGTAGCGCGAGACCACGCCGGCGAACAGCACGGCCATCTCGACGGCGACGAGGACGGCGGCGGGAAATGCGACAGCGCGTGCAATCCAATGTCCGGTGATCGCCGCGACACGCCCGACCACGGGGCGGGGTCGCGCGGGCTGGCCGCCATCGGCGGCAACGGTCACGCCCATGTCCAGCCTTGTTCGTGCGGACGCGTCGTGGCTTGCTTCAGCTGTGACTCATGCAAGCGTCGGACGCCACTCGGCGGACGGCCGGCCGGCGAGAAGCGCCGCGACGGAGACGTCTTCGTCGATGGCCGGCCAGTGAATCCCTTCGCCACCGCGGAGCAGCGTGCAGTCCGCACGCTGCGCCGCGTCGGCGCGCGCCAATCGCGGAAACCAGGCGATCGGAATCGACGGCACCCGGCCATCCGTCAGCGAGACCACCACTTCATCGTCCGTGCAGTGCACGGACGAGGCACGGGCACCGGTTCAAACGCCAAAGAACTCATCCCATGCTTTCACGAATACCGATTGGTTCTCATCGACCAGGCACAGCAACCGGTTGAG
>JBBRRW010000292.1:0-3774 GCA_038245975.1 Burkholderiales bacterium | reverse complement strand
CCCCATTGCAAATCACGAATCCACAGAGTTCGACTGGAGCCGCGCCGCCGTTCGGCGGCTACTACCCGGTCTGCACGGTGGGGCGCATCGCTCGACCGGGTCAGGTCACCGTATCGGCCGCGACACCGGCGAACGCCTCGGACAGCCGCTGCACGCGGCCGGCTTCGCGCGCGTCGTAGCCGGGAAGTTCGTCGACCGCCGAACGGAAGGCTTCGCTGCGCAGCACCGTGACCACCTCCTGCATGACCGGCTGATCGAGCGCGGTCGAATCGCACATCAAGAAGTAGCGCTCCTTGGCCAGCGGGATGAAGTCGAGCTTGAAGCGACGTGCCGGGGTCTCGAGCCCGAAGCCGACGTCGGCCATCCCGCTCGCCACGTAGGCCGCGACCGCCGCGTGCGTGAACTCGCCGTGCTCGAAGCCGTTGACGCGATTGCTGTCGACGCCGGCTTCGGCCATCAAGCCCTCGAGCAGGAAGCGCGTGCCGGAGTTGCGCTGGCGATTGATGAAGCGCACGTCGGACCGCAACAGGTCCTGGGGCTCGTAGATCTTCAGCGGGTTGCCCGGTGCCACCATCAGTCCCTGGCGCCGCGTGGCCATGTCGATGACGAGATGGCGGTGCGGGTCCATCCAGCGGCGGTAGTGCTGCAAGGCCGGCAGTTCCTGGCTGCCCAGCGGAATGTGGAAGCCTGCGAGATCGCAGGCGCCGTCGCGCAACGCGGCCGGCGCTTCCAGGCTGCTGACGTACTTGCGGTCGAAGGCGATGCCGCGCGCCCGCAGCAGCTCGAACAGGATCTCGATGGCGAAGCCGTGACTCGAGTGGATCCGCAACAACACCGGTTCGGTCTGCAGCACGCTCTCGATCTCGCTCTCGAGCTCGGACGCCAGCGACTCGAGTCCCGGCGACAGCCGCGCGAGAATCCGCTGGTCGGCCCACACGAGTTTTTCGCCCAGCGGCGTGAGGCGCGAGCCACGGCCGCGCTCCATCTGCAGCAGTCCCGCACCGAACATCGCCTCGCCCTGGCGGATCAGGTCCCACGCATGACGATAGGACGTGCCGGACTTCTGGCAGGCCGCGGACAGGCTGCCGCTTTCCTGTACCTGCGCGAGCAGGTCGAGAAGGCGCGGCGGCATCGTCCTCCCGTCGGGAAAGCGGATGGTCCAGTGGGGCTTGATCGAAACGTGCTTCATCGGTTCGAGACAGTGAGGGATACGGCGCACGGGCGCATCTAGGTGTCGGCCCTAAGTACCTCCCCTTAAGTACCTGTCCTTAGGTGCCCGCGGGCATAAGGGATGCGCTGTGATGCACCTATTGCCGGAGTCGCTGCGGGCGTCTACATTCGGTTGCGCACTTCGCATGCGGACCTCGTCCAGCGGTCGATGATGCGCCCATAAAAACGATCTCGGAGACCAACTTGGCATCAGTTCCTGCAGACCATCTTCCCTCGAACGCATCGTCCGGCGGATTCCTCTCGAAGGAACGCACGATCGCCGGCCCCGGCTTCAACCGCTGGCTGGTGCCGCCCGCGGCGCTCGCGATCCATCTGTGCATCGGCATGGCCTACGGCTTCTCGGTGTTCTGGCTGCCGATGACGCACATCGTCGCGACAGCTGATGCCGCGGTGTGCGCGAACCTCGGCTTCTGGTCCGCGATGACCACCACCGCCTGCAACTGGACCGTACCGCAGGTGACGCATATTTTCGAGACCTTCATCGCGATGCTCGGCATCTCGGCGGCGATCTGGGGTGCATGGCTCGAACACGCCGGCCCGCGCAAGGCCGGCTTCATCGCGGCCACATGCTGGGGCGGCGGCCTGGTCGTCGGCGGCATCGGCGTCGCCATGCACCAGCTCTGGCTCGTCTATCTCGGGTGCGGCGTGCTGGGCGGCATCGGGCAGGGGCTCGGCTACATCACGCCGGTCTCGACACTGATCAAATGGTTCCCCGATCGACGCGGCATGGCCACGGGCTTCGCGATCATGGGCTACGGCGGCGGCGCGATGATCGGCGCCCCGCTCGCGGTCTACCTCATGAAGTATTTCGGCGGCACGGGCACCCAGGGCGTCGCCCCGACGCTCATCGCGATGGGGGTGCTCTACTTCATCGTGATGTCGGCCGGTGCGTTCGGCTTCCGCGTGGCCCCGAGCGGCTGGCGTCCGACCGGCTGGACGCCGTCGAAGACCGGCGGCAACGCGATGATCACGCAGCATCAGGTTCACCTCTCGCGCGCCTGGAAGACGCCTCAGTTCTGGCTGATCTGGGCCGTGCTGTTCCTGAACGTGACCGCGGGCATCGGCGTCATCTCGATGGCCAGCCCGATGTTCCAGGAGGTGTTCGGCGCGAAGCTGCTCGGCGTCGATAGCGCCAGCGTGCTCGACGCCGCCCAGAAGGCGCGCATCGTCGCGGCCGCGGCAGGTCTCGTCGGACTGATCAGCCTGTTCAACAGCGTGGGCCGGCTGTTCTGGGCTTCGCTGTCGGACAAGATCGGTCGCAAGACGACCTACTGCGTCTTCTTCATCCTGGGCATTGCCTTGTACTCCTCGCTGCCGACGCTCGGGCACCTCGGCCTCGCAGGCCTCTTCGTGATCGCGGTGTGCGTGATCCTCACGATGTACGGCGGCGGCTTCGCGACCGTGCCGGCCTACCTCGCCGACATCTTCGGCACGCAGATGGTCGGGGCGATCCACGGTCGGCTGCTGACCGCGTGGTCGGTGGCCGGCATCGTCGGTCCCCTGGTGATCGCGGCCGTTCGCGAGAGCCAGCTTGCGGCCGGCGTGACGAAGAGCCTCGTCTACGACCGCACGCTTTACATCATGGCGGCGCTACTGCTCTTGGGGCTGATCTGCAACCTGCTCGTCAAGCCGGTCAAGCAATCGGTCTGCATGACGCCCGAGGAACTCGAACGCGAGCGCGCGTTGCAGCATGAGGACCGCATCGGGGGCAGTGCCGCTACGGCGGCACGGGGTGCGTTCGGGATGGGTGGCGTGGCTGCGTGGCTCGCCGTCGGGGTGCCGTTCGCCATCGGCCTCGTGATCGCGCTGCAGAAGGCCGTGGCGCTCTTCTGAGACTCGACGATGCCTCATCGAACCGACCGGGCGGTAGGGCCGCCGCGAGTGGATGAACTGATCGCGCTCCACTGCGATCAGCCCGGCGGCCTGCTGCCCCTGCTGCACGCGATCCAGGAGGCCCTGGGTCACGTGCCGGCCGACGTGGTGCCCGCGATCGCGCGGGGCCTCAACCTGTCGCGCGCCGAGGTGCACGGCGTCATCACCTACTACCACTTCTTCCGCGACAAGCCGGTCGGCCGTCACGTCGTCGAGGTGTGTCGCGCGGAGTCGTGCAAGGCCGTCGGCGCGGACGCGCTGATGACGCATGCCGAAGCGGTGCTCGGCTGCAAGTCGCATCACACGCGCGACGACGGCGGCGTCACGTTGCTGCCGGTCTACTGCCTCGGGCTGTGCGCGATGTCGCCGGCGATCATGGTCGACGAGCGCCCGTACGCGCGGATGACCCACGACAAGTTCGACGCGCTCGCCCGGAAGATGGAAATCGCGGCATGAGCATCCGTCTCTACATACCGCGCGACTCCGCGGCCATCGCGGTCGGTGCCGACGAGGTCGTCGCTGCGCTGGTCGACGCGTGTGCACAGCGCGGTGATGCGATCGAGATCGTGCGCAACGGTTCGCGCGGACTGTTCTGGCTGGAGCCGATGGTCGAGGTCGAGACGCCGCGCGGCCGCATCGCCTACGGTCCGGTCGCGCCCGAAGACATCCCTG
>JBBRRW010000291.1:0-3825 GCA_038245975.1 Burkholderiales bacterium | reverse complement strand
GGACTCGCGACGCGCAGCGTTCGAGTCGGCGCCGCACCTGCGAGACACTCGATTCGTCTGCGACTTCAGATCGAGCGACCAGGACTGGCCCGCGAGATCCGGGCCGAAGGACCGGTGCCGTTCCTCGCGTTCGAGAACGAAGCCGGCCGCCTCGTAGATCCGCCGCGCGGAGCCGAGGATGTCGTCGGGGTTGCCCTTCCGCACGAGGAAGACCGGCAGGCGACCTCGCCGTCGCGTTCCGCGATGCAGCAGTGCTTGAAGGCCGGATCGCACCGGGCGACGGGCGGGTGTGGAAACGGTTGAACGCCCGGATCGCTTCGACCTGCGCGCGGCCGGCGCTTCGCTGCGAGGACGAATGCATCATCGTCGGCTCCTGGCCACTTGCTTTCGTCAAACCGAGGCCAGCCGATGGCAAGCAGCTAGCCGACGCTACTTCGTCGAGCGATTGGCGATCGTCGGCCGCACGTCGGCACCGCGCACCTCGAAGCCGACGCGGTCGATCGGCACGTGCTGGGCGTCGAGCAGTTCCAGACGATGGCGTCCGGGCCAGACGGCCCATTCCATCGCCGCGCCACGCCCGACGTTCCGGCCGTCGAGTCGCCACGTGACGGAACTCCCGCCGAGGGCCGACCGGAACGTCATGCGCTGGCGCGACGGCGGGATGTCGGGATCGATGGCGACGATCGTCCCGTCGACCGGCATGCGGATCGCGCCGCCGGCGACCGTCGACGACGCCGCGCTACGGACGATGCGACCCGACTCGGTCCCGTCGAGGAACAGCTCGCTGCGCGGCGCCTCCAGGGCACCGTCGAAGCGGATCGCGCGACGGAGGACGTGTGCCGCACCGCGTGCGCGATCTTCCGCGGTCGCGGGCGATCCGTCGTCCTGCTTCGCCAGATAGTCGACGAGCGCCTGCCAGACCGGGGCGGCGCCGGTCGTGCCCGATACATCCCACATCGAGGCACCGCTCGAATTTCCGACCCAGACGCCGACGGTGTAGCGACGGGTGAAGCCGACGCACCAGTTGTCGCGCAGGTCCTTGCTGGTGCCGGTCTTGACCGCGGACCAGGCCCGCGTGGACAGCACGCTGCTCATCCCGAACGTCATCGCACGCGCGTCGCGGTCCGCGAGGATGTCGGTCACGATCAGCGACGCGCCCGCGTCCATCGCAGTCGTCGGCGACCCGTTCTTCGTCGACACTGCGACGACGATCGGCGCGACGGCGCCTCGGTTGGCGAGCGAGCGGTAGGCGTTGGTCAGGTCCGCGAGCCTGACCTCGGCCGCGCCGAGCGCCAGCGCATAGCCGTAGTAGTCGCCCGATTCGCGCAGGGTCGAGAAGCCCAGCGCGCGCAGGCGCTGATGAAAGCGTTCCGGCGTGACCATGACGACGGTCCGCACGGCCGGCACGTTCAGCGACGACGCGAGCGCGGTGCGCACGCTGACCGGTCCCTTGAAGTCGTGGTCGTAGTTCTGCGGGATGTACAGCCCGCTGGTGGTCGCGAGGTTCACCGGCGAATCGTCGAGGAGCGACGCGGCCGTGAGCCAGCGCTTCTCGATCGCCAGTTCGTAGAGGAAGGGCTTGAGCGTCGAACCGGCCTGGCGCGGCGCGAGCACGTGGTCGACCTCGGCGGCCTCCGACAGCCCGCCCGACGAGCCGACCCACGCCAGCACTTCGCCGGTCGCGTTGTCGAGGACCACCACCGCGCCGTCCTCGACGTTGCGGTCCGCGAGTTCGGCCAGATGGGACCGCAACGTCGATCGCGCGAAGCGCTGCAGGCGCGCGTCGAGCGTGGTGGCGACCGTATCCGGTGGGCTCCGGGTCATCGCGCCACCGGGCCGCTTCGTCGCGTTGCGGTCGCGCAGCACCGCCCGCGCGAACTGCGGCGCGAGCTGCGGATCGCTGTCGAGGCGCGGCGCGGCCTTGCGTCCGAGGACCAGCGCGGTGTACTCCGTCAGGCCCCGGCACTCGCCCGCCAGTGCTTCGGCTTCGAGGATCGCGCAGGCCCGTTCCGCGACGCGCGCCGTGGGGACGTTCGGCGCGCGCACCAGCGCGGCCGTGATCGCCGCCTCGCGCGCGTCGAGCCCGCTCGGATACTTCTCGAACAGCGTGGCCGCCAGCGCGGCGACGCCGACGATCTCGCCGCGGTAACCGACGAGGTTCAGATAGGCCTCGAGGATCTGGTCCTTCCGCCACTCGCGCTCGAGGGCGACCGCAGTCGCGGCCTGCGAGACTTTCTGCCCGATCGAACGGCCGGCATGCGACGCGCGCAGGTCGTCGTCCAGCAGACCTGCGAGCTGCATCGTGATGGTCGATGCGCCGCGCGTCTTCGTGTTCCACAGGTTGCCCCAGGCCGCCGAGCCGACCGCCTTCCAGTCGATACCGGCGTGTTCGTAGAAGCGGCGATCCTCCGACAGGACGAGCGCTGTCCGCAAAGCGGGGGATATCTCGTCGAGCGTGGTCCATGGAAGCTTGCGGACCGAGGGGTCGGTGCGAAGGACCTGGATGACTTCCCCGCGACGGTCGGTGAAGGTGGTTTCGCTGGTGCGGTAGGCGGCGCGGACTTGGGGGTAGGTGGGAACCGTTGCGAGTGCGTTCGACCCCGCGCAACACAGCATCAAGAAGGCGGCATGCAACCAGGTCGTCATACGGATCGGGCCCCTCAATTGTTCATGTCGCATGGCTTCTGTCAGCCGTATTGCTAGTCTCATCACGAAAGGTCGAATCTCAGCGACGACAGCCATGCGGCATTTGAATGAAGCAGCGTGTGCTCAAGTGCGCCAGCGGCAGCCAAACGGACGATGACGCGTTGTCGCAGTCCGCTTATCTTGGTTTCGGGTCTTGCGGCTTGGGCGATCACCCGAAGCAAGCAGCCCATCCATTGCAGCGGACGAGCGTTCGAACGATCGGGTCTCGCTGTCTTCACAACAGCTATCACGGAGGTCGCAATGCAAGAAATCACGATGCAGGAAACGGAATCGATTGGCGGAGGAATGAGTTGGCTGGTGGGCTGGGCCGCCGGCCAGCTACTAACTGCCACAGCGAGATATCTCTACTCCTCGGTCGTCGCAGGTGACGTCGACTACGCGAGCCTCGCCGAGTCGCAAGGCACGTTTTACAACACGGTCGGCGCGTAGACCTCGTCGGGGGCGAACTGCCCCCGTCGCCAAACATGCCGCTTCCATCTCGTCCCATGGCTTTCTTCCGATTCGTATTCGACAAGCGGGCGGGCGCTCTCATCTATGTCCTCAAGACATCGATCTTCGCGTTCACCCTTGTCGCTGCCGTCATATCGGTCGCGATCGCTCTCGATCTGGCTAAGCCCTACGACACGCAAATCGCTTCCGTGCCCCAGGAAGTCTTCGGCGCGCTGGTCATCGCACCACTTTTCGAAAACATCTGCTTCATCCTCATCGCCGAGTTCTTCCTTGCGTTGCGTCTCGGCTGGACCACCGTGATCCTGATCGTCGCATCGCTATCCGCCGTGGGGCACGGCATCGTTGCCGATTGGCGCGCTGTCGCAGGCTTCGTCATGTTCGCCGTCATGACGTATTCCTACCTGCTCTGGTCCGAAAAGCCGTTCGGGCGGCGCTACTTGCTCACTGTGGCCCAACACACACTGCTCAATGTGCCGTTCGCATCGGCGTTGGTCATCAGCGTTCTGGATTGAGACCGTTCGTCGACGCCGTCTTCAACGCTTCACCTCCATCGCTGCATTCGGCATTTCGCCGTACATCTCCGGCGCGTACATCGCCTCCACGCGCGTCGGCGGCATGCCGAAGGTCCCGACGTTGTTGAGGCGGATCGTGTATTCGGTGCTGAACTTG
>JBBRRW010000290.1:0-3855 GCA_038245975.1 Burkholderiales bacterium | reverse complement strand
GGCAAGGAGCTCTGGAAGTTCAAGACGCCGTCGGGGATCATCGGCAACGTGTTCACCTACATGCACAAGGGCAAGCAGTACGTCGGCGTGTATTCGGGTATCGGCGGCTGGGCCGGCATCGGCATGGCCGCAGGCCTCGAAAAGGACGCGGACGGGCTGGGCGCCGTGGGCGGCTACAAGGAGTTGGCGCAATACACCAATCTCGGTGGATCGCTGACCGTCTTCGCGCTGAGCGACAACTGATCGGCCATCGTTAGCAACGGACGTCCCGCGTGCCAGGCGGGACGTCTCTTCAATCTTCCCTTGAACGGTTGTGGCACGGATTCGATGGCAACGGCGTCCCGTCGTTGCGCGCGATCGTCCGGGCCGCAACGTCCGTCACGCCTGCGCCGGACGGGCCGTTCATGCAACGACACGAGAGACAGCGAACGATGAACAGATGGATCGCCGCCGTAGTACTGATTGCCTTTGCTGCCACGGCAGCCGCGCAGCAAGCCGCTTCAACGAAGCCGGCCGAGGACAAGCCGTACGGCAAGGTCGTCGATGGCGTCAAGGTGAACGCGAGCGTGATGGAAGGCTTCCGCACGTGGCGCGCTTCGGCGTGCGACCGGTGCCATGGCCCCAACCAGGAAGGGCTGGTCGGGCCGTCGCTGATCGAAAGCCTGAAGAGCCTGTCGAAGGACGATTTCAAGAAGACGCTCGTCGAAGGTCGCCTCGAAAAGGGGATGCCGAGCTGGAAGGAGAGCAAGACCGTGATGGAGCACAGCGACGACCTCTACGCTTACCTGAAGGGTCGTTCGGACGGCGCGATCACGAAAGCGCACGTGCAGCCGCAGAACTGATCGATGCCGCCGAACCCGACCACTGCGCCGAGTCCGCTGATGCGAGCCGCGCTGCTCCTGTCGTGCGTCGTCCTTGCTTCGCTCGCGACGACCGGCCACGCGCAGGACGCCGACGGCGACCAGCGGCAGGCGCTGCGGGTCTGCCAGGACCCCAACAACCTGCCGTATTCCAACGACAAGGGCGAAGGTTACGAGGACAAGATAGCGGCGCTGTTCGCGAAGGAACTGGGACTGCCGCTCAAGTACTACTTCTTCCCGCAGCGGATGGCCTTCATCCGCAACACGTTGCGCTTCAAGTTGCCCGGCGAAGACTATCCGTGCGACCTCGTGATGAGCGTGCCGAAGGGATTCGACCAGGTGTCCGCGACGAAGCCCTACTACCGATCGGCCTACGTGCTGGTCTTTCCGAAGCAGGGCAAGCTCGGCGCGGTCACGACCGTCGACCAGTTCCTCGCGCTTCCGCAGGACGTGCTGCAATCGCTGCGGATCGGCATCTACGATCGCTCGCCGGCCAGCGAGTGGCTGGTACGTCACGACCTCGTCGACCAGGGCGTTCCTTACCGCATCCTCAACGCCGACCCCGAGCAGTACGCGGGCGAGATCGTCGACAAGGAGCTTTCGGCCGGCAGGATCGACGCGGCGATCGTGTGGGGCCCGATCGCCGGCTACTACGCGAAGAAGGGATCGCAGCCGCTGACGGTGGTGTTGCTGCCGTCGGAGAAGGGTGTCCGCTTCGACTACGAGATCGCGATGGGCGTGCGCTACGGCGAGAAGGCGTGGAAGGACCGGATCGAAGGGCTGATCGACAAGAACCGCACGGAGATCAGCGCGATCCTTTCCGGCTACGGCGTCCCGCAGCTCGACGAGCGCGGCGTACCGGTCCGTTGAGACGATGTCCCGATCCCGCCGCCGCTGGGCCGCACGGGTGCTGGTCGCCGCCGCGTTGCCCGCCCTGCTGCCCGCCGCGGCGGCCGAGCTCGACCGCCTGCGCTTCATCGCGCTGTCCGTCAGCGTCGTCAAGGTCGAGGCGATCAAGACGGGCGGCGGCTTTTCGATCGGGACCGCGGTCAGCGTCGCCCCCGGCCGCTTCGTCACCAATTGCCATGTCACGCGCGATGCCGAGACCGTCATGCTGGTCCGCAGCGGCGCGCGCTGGCCGGCCCGCGGCGAGCGTGCCGACCTGCACCTCGACCTTTGTCTGCTCGACGTGCCGGGTCTTGCAGACGTGCCGCCGCTACCGCTCGCCAGTGCGCGGGGCCTGCGCGTCGCGCAGCCGGTCGCCGCGGCCGGCTATACCGGCGGCGCCGGCCTGCAGATGTATGCCGGCGTGGTCAACGGGCTTCACGAACTCAACGGCAGCAAGGTGATCCAGACCACCACGGCCTTCACGTCGGGCGCGAGCGGCGGCGCGCTGTTCGATGCCGACGGCCGGCTGGTCGGCATCCTCACGTACCGGTTGCGCGGGGCCGAAGGCTATTACTTCGCCGCGCCGACCGACTGGATCGCCGATCGCGTCGCCGATCCCGCGGGCTATGTCGCGGTCGGACCGCTCGAGGGGCCACCGCCTTTCTGGTCGCAGCCGGTCGCGGCGCTGCCGTTCTTCATGCAGGCCGCATCGCTCGAAATCGACGGACGATGGCATGACTTGCTCGCGCTCACCGACCGCTGGATCGTCGACGACCGGCGCGACGCCGAATGCTGGTTCATGCGCGGCAACAGCTTCGCTTCGCTCGATCGCCTACCGCGCGCGGTGGAATCGTTCCGCCTCGCCGTCGATCTCGACCCGCACTACACGCGGGCCTGGGCCAACCTTGGCCGGGCCTATCTGCGGATGGGTGCCTACGACGACGCGCGCAAGGTCGCGCACGTGCTCGAGGACCTCGATGCCGGACTTGCCCACGAGCTCGCCGATCAACTCGCGGCTGGCGCCGCGCCACCGACCCGATGATGACCCGTCCGATCCTCCGTAGTCTTTCCGTCGCCTGCATGTTGGGTCTGTCAAACGCGCTGTTGCTGTGCGTCGCCCTCGGCGCCCACGCGGCCGACGAGATTTCGGCCGCGGAACGCAAGGTCTTCCTCGACGACCACCTCCGCGCCCTCGGCACGTCGGCCGTGCTGCGCTACCGCTACGCGCAGACCGGCACGCTCGACAAGAACTTCGACGATGCGGTGGTGCTGACCGTCAGGCCGAAGGGCCGCGACACGCGCAGCGTGGAGGTGTCGTACCTGACCGGTGAGCGCAAGGTGACGCTGCCGTCGCTCGACAATGTGAAGGCCAATCCGGTGATCCTGTATTTCCTCGAGCAGGAAGTGCGCGAGCTGCATCGGCGCCTCGGCGGCTCCGAGAACTATTTCAGGCGGCGCATCCGCCTCGCCTTCGCGGACAACGCCGAGATCCGTCCGGCGTCGGCCGTCGTCGACGGCCGGCAGGTCGCGGCCAGCGAGGTCGTCATCCGCCCCTTCGCCGACGATCCGATGAAGGCCCGGCTCGGCGCGTTCGCGACCAAGTCATACGCGTTCACGCTGTCGGACCAGGTGCCCGGCGGCGTGGTGCAGCTGCGGTCTCGCGTGGTGAAGGAAGCGACGGCCGGCGACGCGGGCGCCGACGACGCGGCGCCGCTGCTCGAGGACGTGCTGTCGTTCGAGAAGCTGGCGAAATAATCTGCGCATTCATCGAGATCCATCATGAACAAGAGCCCGACCCGCATGGCTATCCGCTCGGTCGCCATACTGACGCTGCTGCTGCCGTCGATCGCGTTTGCGTTCGACTACCCGACCGTCGATCGCGTCGAGTACGTGCACGGCTGCATGCGCGACAACCCCGGCCAGTCCCAGGAGATGGTCTACAAGTGTTCGTGCGTGATCGACGCGATCGCGAAGCAGATGTCTTACGAGGATTTCGTCGAGTCGTCGACGGCCGCCTACGCGTACACCATCGGCGGCGAGCGCGGCGAGACCGTGCGTGCGTACGCGCCCGCGAAGCAGATGGCCGATCGTTTCCGCGACATGCAGG
>JBBRRW010000289.1:0-3872 GCA_038245975.1 Burkholderiales bacterium | reverse complement strand
CGGGCGATGCCTCGCATCACCGATCCGCGCCCTTCCCGCCTACGATGTCGGCATGACCCGCGACCGCGCCGCCCCGCCACTTCCGCCACTCACGCCCCCTCCCGTCCGCATAGTCGTCATCGGCGGCGTCAGCATGGCCGCAGCGATGGGCATCGGGCGCTTCGCGTTCACGCCCCTGCTGCCGCTGATGCAGGGCGCGCAGGGGCTGAGCCTCGCGGATGGCGCATGGCTCGCGAGCGTGAACTATCTCGGCTACCTGATCGGTGCCGTGCTCGGCTTCGTGCGTCCGCCGCGGCCCGGCGCGTCGATCCGCTGGGGCGTGACCTGGGTGGCGCTGTCGACGCTCGGGATGGCGGTCAGCGCGACGATGCCGCCGTGGCTGGCGCTGCGCTTCGTCGCGGGGATCGCGAGTGCGTTCGTGATGATCGGGGTGGCCGGCTGGGCGCTCACGCTGCTCGCGATGACCGGACGCGGCGCGCTCGGCGGCTGGATCTTCGGCTGCGTGGGCCTGAGCATCGCGGTCGCCGGCGGCATCGCGTTCGTGGCCGGAACGAACGGCGGCGATCCGCGACCCGCGTGGGCGGTCCTCGGCCTGATCGCTGCGGTGGTGGCGATCACGACGTGGCGCCCGCTGATGCACGAGCCCGTCGGCCACGGGCCGGGGCTCGCCGCCGCGCCCCCGATCGATCGCGAAGGCTGGCTGTTGATCGTCTGCTACGGCGTCGCGGGCTTCGGCTACATCGTGCCGGCGACCTTCCTGCCGGCGGTCGCGCGGGCACTGGTCGACGACCCCTCGGTGTTCGGCTGGATCTGGCCGGCCTTTGGCCTCGCGGCTGCGATCGGCACGATCAGCGTGTCGACGCTGCTGTCGCATGTCGCGCCGCGGACCGTGTGCGGCGCCGGCATCCTGGTGATGGCGGTCGGCACGTTCGCGCCGGTCGTGCACATGAGCATCGCGGCGCTGGTCGTGTCGGCCGTCTGCGTCGGCGGCACCTTCATCCTGGTCACGCTGTCCGGACTCAACGAGGCGCGCCGCGTCGCGCAGGCGTCACCGGCGCGGATGGTCGCCGGGATGACCGCAGCGTTCGCGCTCGGCCAACTCGCGGGCCCGCTGCTCGCGCACGCGGGGTCGTCGGCCGTCTCCGCGATGCGCCTTCCGAGCATCGTCGCGACCATCGCGCTGGTCGCGAGCGGACTGATCCTGCTGAGTCGGCCGGCGAACCGAAAGCTTTCCGTCTGACGTCGTCAGTCCCCCTGCATCGACACGATCCGACCCTGGTCGGGCCGTGCGCGACCTTCAAGCAGGCTGCGATAGACCTGCTCGACCGCCGCAGGGCCGTGCTCGACGACGACCGTCATCCATGGCCGCTGCGGATCGGCGACGCGCGCGGTGAACGCATGCCATGCCGTGGCGAAGCGCTGCTGGAAGCCCTCGGCGCCCCACTCCGCGCTGCGCTTCTTGATCTGCGTGGGCGCGAAGAAGAAGGTCGGCTTCGCGCCCGGCAGCGCCTCGCCGTCGTCGGGCGCGCGTTCGGCGTCCCAGTGCGACGAGCCGACCGCGCAGCTGTAGCGCATCGCGTCGCCGAAGTGCCGGTGCAGTGCCGCGCGCAGCACGCGGTCGCCGGCGAAGTCGACGTAGACCACCGGCAGTTCCGCGGGCAACGAGGCGATCGCGTCGTAGGTGACCACGCGGTCGTAGCAGCCGAGGCCTGCGACGAAGGCCGTGTTGCCCGGTGACGTGAGCGCGACGACCTCGGGCCCGTCGGGCCGGCGCAGCGACAGTTGCCACGCGAGGCCATAGGCGGTCTTGCTCGACGCGCTCGACAGCAGCACCGCCTTCGCGCCGAAAAAGTCGTTGTCGGCGAGGAAGTCGTCGATCACGAACGACGTGACGAACAGCGGGCGCAGCAGCATCTGCAGCTCTTCGCGCGAGGCGTCGTACAACGCGTCGCCGCTGGTGCGCGTGTACTGGTTGTAGAGCGGATGCAGCTTCTCGCGATGCGGGCTGCCGTCGACGAAGCCGCCGGCCTTGACGCGCGTCGGCTCGACGAGCAGGTGCGTGGACATCGGGAAGTAGCCGTAGAAGCGCTGGCCGACCGCGACGCCTTCGCAGCGCGATGCGACGACCGTGCCGAAGCCCCACACCGGGATGCGCCCCCAGCCGGCTTCGGCCGACGGGAAGAAATTCCAGTACGACATCGCATCGCCGAAGGCCGCATAGGTCACGTTGTTGGCGGTGATCGCGAAGCGGTCGACCGCCATCAGCGCGTGGCCGTCGGCGAGCCCGGGCGGTACGGGCGCGGAACGCACGCGCGTGACGTGCAGGTCGTCGCGGCGGACGAGGAAGTCGGTGATCGTGTCGGCAGTCGTCGTGGGCGTCATGTCGGGCTCCGGAAGGCACGGCCGCACAGCATACCGGGCGCCCGACGGATCGCATCGGACCGTCCGTTTGCATCGATCGTCCTACCGGCGCGGCTCGCCGGCTGTGTCAATCTCTTCGGCTCTTACGAAGCGGATATACGGCCGGCGGAGGACTCTGATCGATGAACAAGACCGTTGCATTACCGACTGGCGAGGTCGTCCCCGCGCTGGGCCTGGGGACCTGGCAGATGGGCGAATCGGCCGCGACACGCGACGCCGAGATCGCGGCGATCCGTCATGCGATCGACGGCGGCTACCGGCTCTTCGACACGGCCGAGATGTACGGCGAAGGCGGCGCGGAGACCGTGCTCGGACGCGCGCTGGCCGACGCGTTGCGCGGCGGCGCGATCCGCCGCGACGAGCTGTTCGTGGTCAGCAAGGTCTACCCGCACAACGCCGATCGCAAGGGTGTGCCCGCGGCCTGCGACCGCAGCCGCAAGCGGCTCGGTCTCGACGTCGTCGACCTCTATCTGCTGCACTGGCGTGGCGCGGTGCCCATCGCCGAGACGGTCGATGCGTTCGAGGCGCTGAAGGCGCGCGGCGCGATCCGCGAGTGGGGCGTCAGCAACTTCGACATCGACGACCTGATGGAGATGGAGGCGATCGCCCCGCCGAAGCTGACGGCCAAGCCCGGCAAGCTGCACTGCGCGACCAACCAGATCTACTACGCGCTCGACGAGCGCGGCGCCGAGTTCAGTCTGCTCACCTACCAGCAGACGCTGCACATGCCGACGATGGCCTACTGCCCGCTCGGCCGCGGCAGCCTCGCCGGCGACCCCACGCTGCAGGCGCTCGCCGCGGCGCGTGGCGCGACGGCCGCGCAGCTCGCGCTGGCCTGGATCCTGCGCCGCGGCGACGTGATCGCGATCCCCAAGGCCGTGAGCCACGCGCATCTGGACGAGAACCTCGCGGCGGTCGACCTCGCGTTGACGCCGCCGGAGCTGGCCGCGATCGACGCGGTCTTCACGCCGCCGGACGAGAAGCGGCCGCTCGCGATGGTGTAGCGGCGTCCGTTGCCTCGGGTACAACCCGCATGGCCCGGGCGTGGTGCTCCATGCGACACTCGCCGCCCAACGACTTGCCCGATTGCGCAATGGCTTCGCCGCAGCGCCGCCGCACGGCTGCCGGCACAGCGCGGCCTCGCCCCCACCCGTTTTCGAGACTCTTCATGATTCGACTGACCCGGTCTTCGCTGCGGCCGAGCGCGTCGGGCTCACCACCGGCTGATGCCGCGCGGTCGGTACACGGAGCGTGGATGACGTGGTTGGTGCCCTTCGCAGCCACATGCCGGCGGCGACCGCGATGAGCACGACGGTCGCGACGCCGATGGCCGCCACCGTCGTCGACGTCGCGGTCGCCGTCGGCGATGCGGTCCGCACGGGCGACGTCGTCGCCATCGTCGAGGCGATGAAGATGGAGCACGAGCTGCGGGCCGCCATCGACGGGACCGT
>JBBRRW010000288.1:0-3890 GCA_038245975.1 Burkholderiales bacterium | reverse complement strand
GGCGTCGGCATCGGTTTCTGGGTGTGGGACGAGTGGAACAACCTCAACGTCACCCACATCATCATCGCGATCTTCGCGATCGGCATCGTCGGCCTGCTGCTCGAGCAGGCGCTGATCGCGCTGGCGCGCGCGGTCAGCTTCGGCAACGACATCACCTGAGATCACCATGGCCACCGTCCTGCAGAGGTCCGAAGGCTCGAGCACCGAGCGCAATGCCGAACGCTTCATCGACGTCCGCGACGTCGAGATGGTCTTCACGACCCGCAAGGGACACTTCCACGCGCTGCGCGACATCAGCCTCGAGGTGCGCAAAGGCGAATTCATCACGCTGATCGGGCACTCGGGCTGCGGCAAGTCGACGCTGCTGAACCTCATCGCCGGCCTCACGCGCGCGACCGGCGGCACGCTGATCTGCGCCGACAAGGAGATCAGCGGACCGTCGCCCGAACGCGCGGTGGTGTTCCAGAACCATTCGCTGCTGCCGTGGCTGACCTGCTTCGACAACGTCCATCTCGGCGTCGAGCGCGTCTTCTCCGCGAAGGAATCGAAGGCGCAGCTGGCGGTGCGCACGCACGCCGCACTGTCGCTGGTCGGGCTCGACCACGCGTCGGCCAAGCGTCCGCACGAGATCTCCGGCGGCATGAAGCAGCGGGTCGGCATCGCACGCGCGCTGGCGATGGAGCCGAAGGTCCTGCTGATGGACGAGCCCTTCGGCGCGCTCGACGCGCTGACCCGTGCACACCTGCAGGACGAGCTGCTGAAGATCGTCGGCAAGACCGGGTCGACCGTGGTCATGGTCACGCACGACGTCGACGAGGCCGTGCTGCTGTCCGACCGCATCGTGATGATGACCAACGGACCGGCAGCGACGATCGGCGAGATCCTGTCGGTCGATCTCGCGCGGCCGAGGGACCGCATCGCGCTCGCCGAAGACCCGGCCTACGTGCACTTCCGTGCCGCGGTCCTCGAGTTCCTGTATCGCCGGCATGCCCATGTTGAGCGCCAGGTGGCCTGACCCGCGCATCTCCCCGCGATGGCTGCGGCCGTCGCATCCAGCATGAATCGATTGAAGTCGAGGTTCGAGATGGACGGCGGAAATATTCCGAGGCAGAAACTGGTGCTCGTCGGCAACGGCATGGCCGGCGTGCGCGCGATCGAAGAGCTGTTGAAGATCACGCCGGACCTCTACGACATCACGGTGTTCGGGTCCGAGCCGCACGCCAACTACAACCGCATCCTGCTGTCGCCGGTGCTGGCCGGCGAGCAGACCATCGAGCAGATCATGCTCAACCAGGTCGAGTGGTATGCCGAGAACGGCATCACGCTGCATCTGAACAAGACCATCACGAAGATCGATCGCATGAAGCGGCAGGTGATCGCGGCCGACGGCACGACGGCGTCGTACGACCGGCTGCTGCTGGCCACCGGCTCCAACCCGTTCATCCTGCCGATTCCGGGCAAGGACCTGAAGGGTGTGCTGAGCTATCGCGACATCGCCGACACGCACGGCATGATCGACGCCGCGGCGCTCTACCCGCACGCGGTGGTCATCGGCGGCGGGCTGCTCGGCCTCGAAGCCGCGAACGGCCTGAAGCTGCGCGGTATGGACGTGACGGTCGTGCACATCATGCCGTGGCTGATGGAGCGGCAGCTCGACAAGATCGCGGCGAAGATGCTGCAGAAGTCGCTCGAGGACCGCGGACTCAGGTTCATGCTCGAGGCGCAGACCGACTCGCTGATCGGCGGCGAGGACGGGCGGGTGAGGGCGGTGCGCTTCACGGACGGCAGCGAGATCCCGGCGGACCTGGTCGTCATGGCCGTCGGCATCCGCCCCAACACGACTCTCGCCCAATCGGCCGGCCTGCGTTGCTCCGAGCGACCGGGCGGCATCCTCGTCAACGACACGATGCAGACCTACGACCCGCGCATCTACGCGGTCGGCGAATGCGTCAACCATCGCGGCAGCGCCTACGGGCTGGTCGCGCCGCTGTTCGAGATGGCCAAGGTCTGCGCGACCCACCTCGCGCAGTTCGGCATCGGGCGCTATATCGGCTCGGTCACGTCGACCAAGCTCAAGGTCACCGGCATCGACCTGTTTTCGGCCGGCGACTTCAGCGGGGCAGCCGAGGTTGATGACGGCCGCGAAGAGATCACGCTGTCGGACCCGATCGGCGGCGTCTACAAGAAGCTGGTGCTGCGCGACGACAAGCTGATCGGCGCCTGCCTGTACGGCGACACGGTCGACGGCGCCTGGTATTTCTCGCTGCTGCGCGAAGGCAAAGATGTCTCCGAGATCCGCGACCAACTGATGTTCGGTGAAGACCATCTCGGCGATACCGGCCACCAGGGCGTGAGCAAGGCCGTGTCGATGGCCGACGATGCCGAGGTCTGCGGCTGCAACGGCGTCTCGAAGGGCGCGGTCTGCAAGGCGATCAAGGAGAAGGGCCTGTTCACGCTCGACGACGTGCGCAAGCACACCAAGGCGTCGTCGTCGTGCGGCTCGTGCACCGGGCTGGTCGAGCAGCTGCTGATGTTCACGGCCGGCGGCGACTACTCGGCCGCACCCACCGCGAAGGTGCTGTGCGCCTGCACCGACAAGACCCACCAGGACGCGCGCGACGCGATCAGGGCCGAGCACCTGACCTCGATCCCCGAGACGATGCGCTTCCTCAAATGGCGCACGGTCAACGGCTGCGCGACCTGCCGTCCGGCGCTGAACTACTACCTGATCTCGACGTGGCCGAAGGAAGCGAAGGACGATCCGCAGTCGCGGTTCATCAACGAGCGGGCGCACGCCAACATCCAGAAGGACGGCACCTACTCGGTCATCCCGCGCATGTGGGGCGGCGAGACCAATGCCAGCGAGCTGCGGCGCATCGCCGACGTCGTCGACAAGTACCAGATCCCCACGGTCAAGGTCACCGGCGGCCAGCGCATCGACCTGCTCGGCGTCCGCAAGGAAGACCTGCAGAGCGTGTGGACCGAGCTCGACATGCCGAGCGGCCACGCCTACGCGAAGGCGCTGCGCACCGTCAAGACCTGCGTGGGCAGCGAATGGTGCCGTTTCGGCACGCAGAACTCCACGCTGATGGGCCAGCAGCTCGAGCGCGACCTGTGGCGCATGTATTCGCCGCACAAGGTGAAGATCGCGGTGTCGGGCTGTCCGCGCAACTGCGCCGAGAGCGGCATCAAGGACGTCGGCGTGATCGGCGTCGACTCGGGGTGGGAGATCTACGTCGGCGGCAACGGCGGCATCAAGACCGAGGTCGCGCACTTCTTCACGAAGGTCAAGACCCACGAGGAAGTGCTCGAGATGTCGGGCGCCTTCCTGCAGCTCTATCGCGAGGAGGGCTGGTACCTCGAGCGCACGGTGCACTACATCGCGCGGGTCGGGCTCGACCATGTCAAGAAGCGCGTGCTCGACGACGCGGCCCATCGCCAGGCGCTGTACGAGCGCCTGCAGTTCGCGATGCTCGACGAGCCGGACCCCTGGCATCAGCCCGAGAAGGCCCTGATCGACGCGCGTCAGTTCGCGCCGGTCGCGTCGCTGTGAACGGCGCCATGAATCAATCGAAGCGCCGCGACCGCGGCGGGCGGGGATGACGTGATGGAACAGTGGATCGATATCTGTGCGGTCGACGACCTCCCGGTGCTGGGGTCGCGCGTGGTCGAACGCAAGATCGGCGGCAACATCGCGATCTTCCGCAACGCGTCCGATCGCGTCTTCGCGCTGCTCGATCGCTGTCCGCACAAGGGCGGTCCGCTGTCGCAGGGCATCGTGTTCGGCGACCGCGTCGCGTGCCCGCTGCACAACTGGAGCATCGGCCTCGCGGACGGCACCGCCGCGTTGCCGGACGAAGGATGCACGACGGCGTTCACGGTGCGCGTCG
>JBBRRW010000287.1:0-3977 GCA_038245975.1 Burkholderiales bacterium | reverse complement strand
TCATGTCCTCGTCGAGCGAATCGGGCGGTTCTGTCGTCGCCATCTTCTGGGCCCTCGGCGCGAACGCCGGGATCGCCGTCGCGAAGTTCGCGGCCGCCTCCTACACCGGCTCGGGCGCGATGCTCGCCGAGGCGATCCACTCGCTGGCCGACTGCGCGAACCAGTTGCTGCTGCTGGTCGGGCTGCGTCAGGCCAGGGGCGGCGTGACCGAGATCCATCCGCTCGGCACCGGCCGTGTTGTCTACTTCTACGCGATGATGGTCGCGCTGCTGCTGTTCCTGCTCGGCGGCGCGTTCTCGGTGTACGAAGGCGTCGGCCGGCTACGTCACCCCGAAGACGTGCACAACCCGATGGTCGCGCTGGCGGTCCTCGGCATTTCCGTCGTGCTCGAATCGCTGTCGCTGCGCGGCGCGATGAAGGAGATCCGCAAGACGCAGGGCGCTCGAAGTTTCTGGCAATGGTTCCGCGAGACTCGCCAGTCCGAGCTGTTGGTCGTCGCCGGCGAGGACATTGCCGCGCTCGCGGGCCTGGTGCTGGCGTTCGTCGCGGTGCTGGCTTCGTACGCGACCGGCAACCCGCTGTTCGACGCGTTGGGCAGCATCGCCGTGGGCGTGTTGCTGATGATCGTCGCCGTGCTGGTGATGCGCGAAGTCAAGAGCATGATCGTCGGCGAGTCGGCCGAACCGGCGATGCGCGCGGCGATCCGCCGGCATATCGAAGAGCGGCCCGAGGTCGTCTCCGTCATCAGCATCATCACGCTGCAATGGGGCGACTCGGTCGTCGTCGCGGTCCAGGCCGAGATGGCGCCGCAGCCCAGCGCGACGGCGCTGGTCGACGCGATCAACGTCGTCGAGGACAGCATCCAGGGCCGATGGCCGGCGGTGCAGTGGGTGTTCTTCGAGCCGGATCACCCGAAGCGCGAGTCCCCCGTGCGCGATGCCGCGACCTGATCGGCTCGTCGCGCAGGCTTCCTTCAGACGAGCACGAACACGATCAGCAGGAGACCGCCGGCCAGGACCGCCTGCAAAAGTCCCGGCAGCGCGTCCCAGGGCGCGATTTCCGTCTGCGCGCATCGCCCGTCCCTCTCAGCCCCCCGTCGCCGGACGGCGCAACGCGAAACCTGCTTCGGCGGCGGGAAAGGCGTCGGTGACCGTGCGCGCCAGCGACGGCCGTGCGCCGTCATCCGCCGAACGCGGCGCTTCCGGCGCCCAGGTTCCTGCGAGCGTCGCGAGCAGCGCGACGAAGATCGCGAGCATGAGGGAAAGACGATGGCGGGTGATCATGATCGATGCCTCCGAGCGGCGGGAGCTGGGCGAACCTGCGAAGCAGGACGCCCGACGCCGACTGGAATACAGTATCTTCGCGCGATCGACATACGTCCAAGCGATCGTCGTTATCTCAGTCATACCCGAATCGTCATGCCAAAACGACTGGATCTGAACCTGCTGCAGGCGCTCGAAGCCCTGCTGGCCGAGCGCAACGTCACCCGCGCCGCCGTCCGTCTGCACACCACGCAGCCCGCGCTGTCGGCCCAACTCGCGCGGCTGCGCCGCATGTTCGACGACCCGCTGTTCATCCCGAGTTCGCGCGGGATGACGCCGACGCCCCGTGCGCTCGAGATCGAGGAGCGCCTGTCCGACCTGATGAACGGATTGCGCACGGTGGTCTCGCCGCGTCGCTTCGATCCGGCCACGTCGTCGACCACCATCTCGCTGGCCGCGACGGATTCGACGCAGTTCCTGCTGGCGCCGATGGTCCACCAGCTCCACCTCATGGCGCCCAACCTGCGGATCGCGGGCCGCCCCGTGCAGCGGCTGAGCAAGCCGGAGATCGACCGGCTGCTGGCCACCGGTCAGCTCGACATGGTGATCGGCACGCCGGTGCTGCTGCCCGACGACCTGCGCGCGCGCGTCGTCAGCACCGAGGGTTACAAGTGCGTGATGCGGAAAGACCATCCCTTCCGCAAGGCGGAGATGACGGTCGACGACTTCTGCGCGTTCGAGCACATCTTCGTGTCGCCTTTCGGCGGCGACTTCCGCGGCGACGTCGATAGCGCGCTGCAGGCGATGGACCGGTCCCGCCAGGTCGCCGTGTCGGTGCCGAGCGTGCTGGTCGCGACGCGCATCCTCGAGACCAGCAATTTCGTCGGCGTCTTCTCGGAATCGCTCGCGCGGCGCGAGGCCCATATCCTGCGCAGCTATCCGTTGCCGATCGACATCGGCAAGCTGCAACTGGTGCTCGCGTGGCACGAGCGCACCCATGTCAATCCGGCGCACCAGTGGTTTCGTGAGCGCATCGCCGAAGCGATGAAGCGCGTGGCCGAAGGGTCGGAGCCGAAGACGTTCGAAGAGGGCGACGTGCGGGTCGCGGCCTGACCTCGCGTCCCGCGGACGCCTTACTGCGCGATATAGGCTTCGATTTCCGTGATGCGGCTGAACCCGGCCAGCGCGTTGCGCACGTTGACGCGCACGGCCGTCGTCGACACCGGTGGGAAGGTGAACTTGCGCCACACCTTGTTGTTGCCGGAGACGCTGCCGCCGGGCACCGTCATCCAGGCCGTCCCGTTCCAGTACTGGACATCGAAATCGGTGATCCCGTAGAGGCTGAACGTCGTGTCCAGCGTCGGATCGACGGGGCTTCGGTAGTTGTCCTGCAACGTGAACACGTCGATCTCGCCGATCGACTTGGTCGTGTCGAAGTTGACCTGGATCTGATCGGGATAGCTGTCGATCGTCGCGTCGTTCCAGCCCCCGCCCGTCTCCCAGTTCATCCCGCGCCGATCACCGTCGATCACCGCTGAAGCCGGAAACCCGCTGTTGTAAGTGCTCGACGCCGTCACGGTTCCACCGTTGGCCGGACGTGCCGCGTTGACTGGCGGAGCGTCCTTGTAGGCCTCGATCTCGACGACGCGGCTGAACGATGCCAGCGACGCGTTGACCTGCACGCGGATGCTGGTCGTCGTGATCGGTGCGAAGGTGAAGCGGTTCACAACCTTGTTGTTGCCGGTCACGCTGCCACCCGGCACCGACACCCAAGTCGCGCCGTTCCAGTACTGCACGTCGAACGCGGTGATGCCGTAGAGACTGAACGTCATCGCATCGGTCGGCTCGACGGGTGCGGTGTAGTGGTCCTGGATCGTGTAGACGTCGATCTCGGTCACGGGCTGGACACTCGCGAAGTCGACGCGCACCCAATCCGGATAGCTGCCCGGCGTGGCGTCGTTCCATCCGCCGCCCGCCCCCCAGTTCAGCCCTCGGTGATCGCCGTTGTTGACGCCCGCCGGCGAAAACCCGGCGTTGTACGTGCTCGAAGCCGACGCGACACCACCGTTGACCTGCGCGGCGAGGTTGACGCGGGTCGTCGTTGGCGGCGGCGGGACGGCGGCGAGAGCTGCTGCCGCGTTGACGATGCCGGCACCGCACAGTGCGGTCGTGCAGTCCGCACCCGTGCCGGTGGGGAACGCGCGCGCCGTCGCCTGCAGGCGTGCTTTGACCTGCGCGGGGGTGAGCGCCGGGTTCTGCGACAGCATCAGCGACACGACGCCGGCGACATGCGGCGTCGACATGCTGGTGCCCGAATAGAACGCGTAGCTGTCGGCGCCGGGCGTCGTCAGGCCCGCGTTGAGCGTCGACAGGATGCCGGCGCCCGGGGCCGAAATGGTCACGCCGGTGCCGAAGTTGCTGAAGCTCGCCCGGCCTCCGCTGCGCACGGTGGCACCGACCGCGATGACGCCGTTGCAGTTCGCGGGCTCGCTGGTCGCGACGTCGGCGTTCTCGTTGCCGGCCGCCACGACAACCACGGTGCCGCGCGCGACGACGTCGTCGATGGCGCTCTGGAAGGTGTTCGAACAGGTCTCGGTCGCGCCGAGGCTCAGGTTCTCGACGCGAGCCGGGTTGGCGTTCGCCGGAACGCCGACGACGTTGATCCCGGCGGACCAGCGCATCGCGTCCGCGATGTCGGAGGTGTAGCCGCCGCAG
>JBBRRW010000286.1:0-3988 GCA_038245975.1 Burkholderiales bacterium | reverse complement strand
GGGCGCGTCGGGCGGGGGCTCGTCCGGTGAGCCGCCATCCGGCGCCGGTTCCTGGTCGTCGCGATCCTTCGATTCGTCGTCGCCGGCATCGGTCGCCTGGTCGTCCGGAGGCGGACCGGCCGGCAACTGCCGCGCGCGCGACGCGTAAACCAGTCGTGCGGCAAGCGCCGCATCGCCGCCATCGACCACCGCGTGACCGGCCAGCGCCGCGATCGTGCGGGCGACGCGAATCGCGAATACCGGCATGCGCATCGACCCGATGCCCAGCGCGACGGCAGTCCCGCACAACGCCGAGACGCATTCGTCGTCGATCTCGACCGACGGCAGTCGCCCGCGCGCCGTATCGATCGATGCGCGGCTTTCGATGGCCCCCACTTCTGCGACGTGCCGCACCGACACGCCGCGCAGATCGATGCACAGCGCGAGGCGTTCGATCAGGGTCGCGGCGAGACCTTCACCTTCGTCGCCTTCGTCGTAGGCGATCACGCCGAAGCGGGTGCGCATGCCGAGGCCGACCTCGCCGGTCTCGACCACCGCCGCGATCCGGGCGGCGGTCGACGCTTCGATGCGCTCGGCCATCGACAGCACGGCATAGCCACCGTCGACCTGTGCGAGCAGTCCCGGCTGATGGACCGGCCTGCCCGAGCGCAACGAAGCGGCCAGGTCCAGCCCGCCGAGCAGGCGACCGTCGTCGACGTGGAGCGGGACCGAACGGACCGGACAGCCGTCGTCGAGCAAGGTGCGCCAGCCCGCGTTCCACGCATCGCGGACCGGCCCTGCGGCCGCCCGTACGCGGATGCCGCCCAGTCCGATCGGGTCGACCACAAGGCACGCGGCCGCGAGCAGCGCATCGTCCCAGGCTACGTCGACGGTGTCGCTGGGGTCGGCCATCGGTGCGGGGACGTCGGGTCTGCGGCTAGTGCGGAAAGACTTCGGCCATCGCGCGTTCGACCCGCGCGCTGGACCCGCTGTCGTCGAGCGGATCGCGCCGCAGCCGGTGGCGCAGCGCCGACGGCGCGACGCGCCGCAGATGGACGGTCGCGACCTTCGCGGCGCCGTCGAGTGCCGCGAGCGCGCGTGCCGCCCGCATCAGCGTCAGTTCGCCGCGCAGTCCGTCGGTGCCGAGCTGCATGCACAGGCGGGCCGCCGCTTCGAGGGCCGCGTCGTCGACCTCGACCGCATCGAGCCGGGCTTGCGCAGTGGTCAGCTTCCTGCGCGTGCGTTCGTCTTCCTTTTTCCAGCGCTCGATGAACGCCGGCGGATCGCGCTCGTAGGCATCGCGGCGCCGGACCACCTCGATGCGCGACGGCAGGTCGGTCGGCGTGGTCACGTCGACCGACAGCCCGAAGCGATCGAGCAGCTGCGGCCGCAGCTCGCCCTCTTCGGGATTGCCGCTGCCCACCAGCACGAAGCGGGCAGGATGCCGCACGCTCAGTCCTTCGCGCTCGACGACGTTCTCGCCGGACGCCGCGACATCGATCAGCAGGTCGACCAGATGGTCTTCGAGCAGGTTGACCTCGTCGACGTACAGGAAGCCGCGGTTCGCGCGCGCGAGCAGCCCGGGCTCGAAAGCCTTGACGCCCTGCGACAAAGCCCGCTCGAGGTCGAGCGCGCCGACGACCCGGTCCTCGGTCGCGCCGAGCGGCAGGTCGACGACCGGCGCCACGATCTGCAGCACGCGGATCGCCTTGCCGCCCTTCGTGCGTTCGGTCGATGCCAGGCAGTCGTCGCAGGGCGACGCCGGATCGCATCCATAAGGGCAACCGGCGGTGACCTTCAGCCGCGGCAGCAACGCGGCCAGGCCGCGGACCGCCGTCGACTTGCCGGTGCCGCGGTCACCGAAGACCAGCACGCCGCCGAGGCGGGGATCGATGGCCGCGATCAGGATCGCGAGCTTCATCTCCTCCTGGCCGACGATCGCCGAAAACGGGAAGGCCGGCCTCATGAATGCGATCGGGTCAGGTCAGGCCTTCTTGGCGTAGGCGCTGCACCAGCCCTTCGTCGCGACCAGCTTGCCCGGGTAGAGCGGACAGGGGCCGGACGCCGCATCGGCCTTGCCCTGGAACAGCTGGCAGTTGCCGCATTGCTGACCCGCCGCGTACTTGGGGTTCTTGGACTTGGTCGCATCGGCCACGTAGGCGAGCGCCACGGCAGTCGAATCCTTCTCGTCGACCATCGGAAGATCGGCGGCGCGCGCCTCGGCGCCGATCAGCAGGGCGGCCCCGGTGAGAGAGACGGTACGAATGAAATGACGACGTGATTGCATGAACTGCTCCTTGGTCAAATGGCTGGCGGCCCGCAGGCGCGCACTCGGTTTATGCGTCTGATTGACGGTACGAACTGTAATGCTTAGATTACACTACTGTACTGCCCGACACGTGTTCGACGTGCCGTCCGAAATCGCAGCTATCCCCAGACCGTCACTGGCCAACGAACCGCGATGCCTACCCTCAACGCGCGAAGCCCCGGATGTGCCGACCGATCGACGCACGACGCACTCTTCGAGACCTTTCGCGGCACGGAGGTTCGCATGGCCCGGAGCGAATTGACTTGAGCGTTCTTGCGCTCGGACTCAATCATGTCACCGCGCCGCTGGCGCTACGCGAACGATTCGCATTTGCCGGGACGGCTCTCGCGCCTGCCGCGCGTGCCCTCGCCGAGCGCTTCAGCCAGCATGCCGAGGTCGCGATCGTCTCGACCTGCAACCGCACCGAACTCTACCTGGGCGCCAGCAGCGACGCGGTCGAACCGGCATTGGGATGGCTGGCCGAGGCCGGCGGTACCGACCGGGCCCAGCTCGGCCTGCACACCTATGTGCTCGAGGACGCCGCCGCCGCGCGACATGCGTTTCGCGTGGCCAGCGGCCTCGATTCGATGGTGCTCGGCGAGCCGCAGATCCTCGGCCAGTTCAAGCAGGCGATGCGCGCGGCCGAGAACGCGGGCACGCTGGGCGGCACACTGCACCAGATGTTCCAGCGCTCGTTCACGGTCGCGAAGGAAGTCCGCAGTTCGACGTGCATCGGCACCCAGTCGGTCAGCATGGCCGCGGCCTGCGTGCGGCTGGCGTCGAAGATCTTCGAACGACTCGACGAGACGCGCATCCTGTTCGTCGGCGCCGGCGAGATGATCGAACTCGTCGCCACGCATTTCGCCGCGCAGCACCCGCAGCAGATCGTCTTCGCGAATCGCACGGTCGACCGCGCGCAGGTGCTGGCCACCCGCTTCGACGGACAGGCGATGCGGCTGCTGGACATGCCGAACCGGCTGGCCGAATTCGACATCGTCGTGTCGTGCACCGCGAGCTCGGTGCCTATCATCGGCTTGGGCGCCATCGAACGGGCCATCAGGCAGCGACGCCGGCGGCCGATGTTCATCGTCGACCTCGCCGTGCCGCGCGACGTCGAGGCCGAGGTCCGCGACCTGTCGGACGTCTACCTGCACACCGTCGACGACCTCGCGGGCATCGTCAAGACCAACGGCGCGCAGCGTGAAGCGGCGGTGACGCAGGCCGAGGTGATCGTCGAGCATGGCGTGGCCGACTTCCTGCGCTGGCTGCGGCAACGCGGCTCGGTGCCGCTGATCCAGGCGCTGCACGGCCAGACCGAAGCGTGGCGCGCGAACGAGATCGTGCGGGCCCGGCGCGCGATCGCCCGCGGCGACGATCTCGATGCCGTCCTGCACGCGCTGTGCCGCGGCCTGACGCAGAAG
The DNA here is from genome assembly GCA_038245975.1 of Burkholderiales bacterium. Classification (GTDB taxonomy): domain Bacteria; phylum Pseudomonadota; class Gammaproteobacteria; order Burkholderiales; family Burkholderiaceae_D; genus CAHJXF01. The sequence continues at coordinate 280 of JBBRRW010000286.1, read as the reverse complement.
ATGCTGCACGGCGCGATGGTCGAGCTCAAGGCCGTCGAAGGCGAGGCGGACGACCAGCTCGCTACCACGATCGCCCGCGTCTTCGGTCTCGACGGCGCCGCACCCCCGACGCACGCCTGAATCGCCGGCGCCGCCTGCCGCATCAGTTTTGCCCGCGGGAACGAAGCGGGCGCACGCTGCGGGCCCGAACGGGCCGATGCGGGTCAGAACGGATCAGCGCAAGCCGGCCGCGTAGTCGGAGACGGCCTTGATCTCGGCTTCGGACAGACGCGACGCGATG
>JBBRRW010000285.1:0-4026 GCA_038245975.1 Burkholderiales bacterium | reverse complement strand
GGCGCCCATGTCGGCCCAGTTGATGGTCGGGTAGTTGAAGATGCTCGAGTACTTGGCCTTGCCCGAGTGCAGCGCGGCCAGCAGGTCGTCGCGCGACACGCCCAGCGTCTCGGCGGCGCTGTAGAGGTACAGCCCGTGGCCGGCTTCGTCCTGGATCTTGGCCAACAGGATGGCTTTGCGTTCCAGGTTGGGCGCTCGCGTCACCCAGTTGCCTTCGGGCAACTGGCCGACGATCTCGGAGTGCGCGTGCTGCGAGATCTGCCGGATCAGCGTCCTGCGGTAGCCCTCGGGCATCCAGTCTTTCGGCTCGATCTTGATGCCGGCGTCGATGCGCTCCTGGAATGCGCGCTCTTGAGCCGACATCTCGGCCACCGCGCGCAGCCTCTGCGCGCCCGTTTCGACCAGTTGTGCGTACATCGTTCAAACCTCCATGCGGTGGCTAGACCCGACCGCAACGTCATCAAAGGACAGCGCGACACCGGCCGAGTGGCCGCTGCATGCTGCGTGTTTCAACGCCCGGGCCTTGCCCGTGCTCTAGGCCTGGCGGGCGGTGTTCGGCGTACGCATATTGATGTATGCCTCCGGTTTCTGGCTGTCCGTGCGGCAGCGAACATTCGCCATTGCGCACCACCGCGGCTCGCCCGACTCGACCCTTCGTGCGACCACCGTTCAGACCTCCAGTCGAGTACTGGACCCGATGAAGGATGCTATGGATCGGTGCGCAGTGGCGTCAGGTGCTGATTTCTGAGAAAGGCTCAGGGTTACCACCTACCCGCAAAGTCGATTCAGGCGCTGCGGGCGACAGGCGTCACTCGGCCCCGTCGCTTGTATCCGCCCTGGGGTCTCAGTCAAGCAGCCCGTGGCGCATCGCGTACCGCACGAGTTCGGCGTTGCTCGCGACGCCGAGCTTGGCCAGAATGCGGGTGCGGTGCGAACCCACGGTCTTCACGCTCACGCACATCTGCACGCCGATCTCGGTCAGCGGCACGCCGCGTGCGATCTTCAGCATCACCTGCATCTCACGCGGCGAGAGCGACCGGTGCTCCGGCGCGTCGCCGGCCGCGCTCGCCTCGCGCCAGATATCGGAATCGAGGCTGGGCGTGACATAGACGCCGCCGCGCGCGACGAAACGGATCGCGCGCAGCAACTCGTCGGGGCCGACGTCCTTGGACAGGTAGGCGTTGGCACGCGAGCGCAGCGCCAGGCGGGCGTACTGGGCCTCGACGTACATCGAGAGCATGACGACCGGCAGCCGGGGCCGCTCGACGCGGATCGCCGACAGCGTCTCCAGGCCGTTGCGCGGGCCCATATTGATGTCCAGCAGCACGACGCCGTAGTGATGCGCGCGGATCATCGCCAGCGCGGCGTTGCCGTCGGCCGCCTCGCCGGTGACCGTGATGTCCGGCTCGTCCGAAACGAGCCGCGCCAGGCCGGCGCGGAAGATGGTGTGGTCATCGACCACCAGCAGTTCAATCACCGGGCGCCGATGGCAACGGTTTCAACGCCAGGCGCAGGTGGACGACGGTGCCGCCGCCGAGACGGTCGCCGAGCACCAGGGTCCCGCCGATCTCGCGCGCGCGCTCGGCCATGCTGAACAGGCCGATCGCACCGGGGCGCACCCGTCCGCTCCCGATGCCGCAGCCATCGTCGGCGAGACGTAGGTCGAGTGCTTCCGGCTCGTAGCGCAGCGCGAGTTCGACCCGGGCCGCCTTCGCATGGCGCGACACATTGGTGAGCGCTTCCTGGACGATGCGGTAGACCTGAGTGGCCATCGCCTCCGGCAGCACGGCTTCATCGCCGTCCACCGTCATGGCCACCACTACGCCGTGGCGCACGCCGAAGCGCTCCAGCCCCTGGCGCAAAGCGGCCGGCAGCCCCAGCAGATCCAGGCTCGTCGGACGCATCTCCTCCGAAATCGCGCGCGCAGTGTTGATGGTTTCCTGGACCAGCGCCACCAGGTCGATCACGATGCCGTTTAGTTCCTCCTGCTCCGGCGCACCGGTACGCCGCGCGATGCGCGCCAGGTCCATCTTCACCGAGGTGAGCATGCCCCCCAGCACGTCGTGCACCTCGCGCGCCAGGCGGGCACGCTCGACCTCGCGCGCACTGTTGATGTGCTGGGCCAACTCACGCAACTGCTCGCGCGAGCGTCTCAACTCCTCACGCCGCTGCACACGCTCGGTGATGTCGATGGCCACGCCGGCCAGGGCTGGGCGACCTTTGCATTCGACGCGCGAGGCATGAAGCTCCAGGTGCACCACGCCCCCATCGCGGCACAGGCCCTTGGTGTAATAGTGGATGGTGCGGACCTCGCCACTGATGCGCAGGCGATAGTTGCGCATCACTTCCTCGACCGAATCCGCAGTCACGCAATCGACCAGCCGCCGCCCGATGAACTCGTCGCGCGCGTAGCCGAACATCGCCGCAAAGGTGTCGTTCGCGTACATGAAACGTTCGTCCAGAACCACATAGATCCCGGCCAGGGACTGTTCGACGATGCCACGGAAGGGCACGTCGTCAAGTTGGATCTGTGAGGTGAGGTCCTGCATGCCGACCATCGATGCGGCCCGTTTGGACCGAAGCGCCCTGCAAGTGATTGCCGAGCATAGTACTGCCAGCCGCAAGGCTTCAGCCGGGCCGGTCCTGGCCCGTTGGTCGAGAATAGGCTCGCGCTTCACGCGCTAGCCATGTCGCCATGGCGACCCTCCCGAACGGTGAGTGCTTCGAAGCGGCCGCCGCTTCGGACCGCCGACCCCGCTACGGTCAGCGCGGACTCGCTGCCTGGTTGCCCGATGCTCCCGCCGCCTTTCTTCGCGCCTTTTGGAACGCGATCGAGCGCTTGTCGACCGCGGCGATGTAGTCGAGCAGTGTCCGATGCGCGTCGACCATCGCACGCTTCGCCGGTGCCTTCGCGGCGAGGACGGTCGATACGTCCTGCAGGTGCGTCTCGAACATCGACGCCGACAGCGGCGCCATACCGGTCTGCGAGGCCAAGGCCCAGTCGACGTGCATCGCGATCTGCGCGACACCGATCATCGTGCCGCTCGGCTCGGCAGATGGCGTCCTGGCGGCCGCCGGCACGACGGGCGGCGTGGGCTTCTGCACCTTGATGGACGCTAACGGATCGGTGCGCAGTTTCGGCAGGAGCCCGGACAGCCAGGTCGGCGCGTCGCGGTCGCGCGCGGTCAGCGGTCCCTTCGCATCGATGCGCGGAAAGTGTTCGCGCAACGAGCTGACGATCGAGGCATGGTCGAAAGATTGGCCGGGGAAGATCCGCGAACCGAGGTCGTTCGGCATCCACGGCGAGATCAGCAGCGCCGGCACGCGCACGCCCGTGCCGTCGAACGCGTAGTTCTGCGGCTGCCCCAGGTGCGCGTTCAGAGGACGATCGCCCGGCGGGGTCCGCGGCACCGGCGCGACATGGTCGAAGAAACCGCCGTGCTCGTCCCACGTGACGACCAGCACGCTGCTCTCCCACAGCGGCGACTTGCGCAACGCGTTGTAGACCAGGCCGACGAGCGCATCGCCTGCCAGCAGCGAGCCCCACGGATGATGGGAATTGCCGAACTTGAACTCCGACGACGCGTTGTAGGCGGGCTCGATGAACGTGTACTTCGGCGCGTAGGCCGGCGATGCCACGTCCGACGCGAACGAGCGGATGTCGCCGAACTGGCCGGCCAGATTGGCCTCCACCATGCCCTTCAACGCCAGCACCAGCGGCAACTGGTCGCTCTTGTAGACGCGCCACGGCTCGCCTGCGACGATGAAGCGATCGAAGATGTGACCGCCGTCGAATTGCACCGATCGATTGGGATCGTGCAATGCCGTCCAGACGTCGCTCAGCTTCGGACTGCCGGCCAGACCGCCGGACGATGCGGCGTGGGCGAAGAGCCGGTTCGGCCAGGTCGGGCCCGGCATCGACGAGAACCAGTTGTCCATCAACAGGAACCGGCTCGCCAGTTGCGCGATGACCGGAATGCCGGTGCGGTCGACCCCCTGCATCGCGACGCGCCCGCTGCTGGCCTT
>JBBRRW010000284.1:0-4053 GCA_038245975.1 Burkholderiales bacterium | reverse complement strand
GGGAATCATCAGCCTGGGCGACGCGTGCATCACGTCCGTTCGCCTGTTATCCCAATCCGGCGCGTCGTCCTTCAACTTCAGCATCGACGATTTGACGTTCACCGCGGCGGTCGCGCCCGTCCCCGAGCCCGAGACGTACGCGCTGCTGCTGGCCGGCTTCGGCCTCGTGAGCCTGGCAGCGCGCCGCAGGAAGCGTGCCGCGGCGCACTGAGCTTTGCGTCATTTCAGTTGCGTACCGGCTTGCCGGTCTGCAGCATGCCCATGATCCGTTCCTGCGTCTTCGGGTGATCGAGCAAGGCGCAGAAGCGATCGCGTTCCATCGTCATCAGGTACTCCTCGCTGACCAGCGAGCCGGCATCGACGTCGCCGCCGCACACGACCTCGGCGATCAGCGTCGAGACGTGGAAGTCGTGGGCGCTGATGAAGGCGCCGTCGCGCATGTTGACGAGCTGGGCCTTGATCGTCGCGATGGCATTGCGGCCCGCGACCGGGAACAGCGTCTTCGCCGGCGCGCGCCAGCCGCTCTCGCTCATCGCCTTGACCTGCTGGGTCGCGACATGGAGCAGCTCGTCCTTGTGCGGCACGATCACGTCGCTCCACTGCAGGTAGCCGAGCTTGCGGTCCTCGATCGCGCTCGTGCCGACCTTCGCGGTCGCGGCGCTCGTGAACGGGTCGGTCAGGAACTTCATGATGTCGGCGTTGGCGTTCGCGGCCGACGCCATCTCGGCCGCGCGGCGCGCCACGTGGGTGAGGCCGCCGCCCGCAGGCAGCAGGCCGACACCGACCTCGACAAAGCCCATGTAGCTCTCCATCGCCGCGACCCGGCGCGAACAGTAGAGGGCGATCTCGCAGCCGCCGCCGAGCGCGATGCCGCGCACCGCGGCGACGACCGGCACGGCCGCGTAGCGCAGGCGCAGCATCGCGTCCTGCAGCTTCTTCACTTCGGGGAGGATGCCCTTGCCGCCGCTCTTCATGAAGATCGGCATCAGCGCCTCGAGGTTGGCGCCGGCCGAGAACACGTCGTCGGGCGACCAGATCACGAGGCCGCGATACGACTCCTCGGCAAGGTCGACCGCCTTGAGCAGCCCCTCGATCACGCCCGGGCTGATCAGGTGCAGCTTGGCGGTGATGCTCGCGATCAGCACCTCGCCGTCGAGCGACCAGACGCGGACGTCGTCGTTCTTGAACGCCTCGGCGCCCGACTTCAAAGGCGCCGACGCATCCGCACCCGCGACACTGTCGCGGAACGGCTGGCGCTGGTAGACCGGCAAGGTGCTCGGCGCGACGAAGCGCGCACGCGCGGCGCTGTACGAGCCCTCCGGTCGGTGCACGCCGGCGTCGTCGCTGCCAAGGCCTTCGAAGACCCATGGCGGCAGCGGCGCGCTACTGAGCGCCTTGCCGGCGTCGATGTCTTCCTTCACCCACTGCGCGATCTGCGTCCAGCCGGCCTGCTGCCACAGCTCGAACGGACCCTGGCTCGCGCCGAAGCCCCAGCGCATCGCGAAGTCGATGTCGCGCGCGCTCTCGGCAACGTCGCCGAGGTGGACGGCGGCGTAGTGGAAGCTGTCGCGCAGGATCGCCCACAGGAACTGCGCCTGCGGATTCTTCGAGTCGTGCAGCAGCTTGAGCCGCTCCGCCGGCGGCTTCTTGAGGATGCGAGCGACGACCTCGTCGGCCTTGCCGCCGCCGGCGACGTACTGGCCGGTCGCAACATCGAAGCGCTGGATGTCCTTGCCGACCTTCTTGTAGAAGCCGGCGCCGGTCTTCTGGCCGAGCGCGCCCGCGTCGAGCAGCTTCTGCAGCACCGGCGGCGTCGCGTACGCCGCGTAGAAGGGATCGTCCTTGAGGTTGTCCTGCAGCGTCCTGATGACATGCGCCATCGTGTCGAGGCCGACGACGTCGGCGGTGCGGAAGGTGCCCGAGCTCGCCCGGCCGAGCTTCTTGCCGGTGAGGTCGTCGACGACGTCGTAAGTCAGGCCGTAGGTCTCGGCCTCCTTCATCGTCGCCAGCATGCCGGCAATGCCGACGCGGTTGGCGATGAAGTTGGGCGTGTCCTGCGCGCGCACGACCGACTTGCCGAGCGCCGTCGTGACGAAGGCTTCGAGGTCGTCGAGGATCTTCGGCTCGGTCGTCGGCGTCGCGATCAGCTCGACCAGCGCCATGTAGCGCGGCGGGTTGAAGAAGTGGATGCCGCAGAAGCGCGGCCTGATCGACTCCGGCAGCACTTCCGCGAGCTTGGTGATGCTGAGGCCCGAGGTGTTGCTGGCGACGATCGCGTGCGACGCGATCGCCGGCGCAACCTTGGTGTACAGGTCGAGCTTCCAGTCCATGCGCTCGGCGATGGCCTCGATGATCAGGTCGCAGTCCTTGAGCTTGTCGAGATGCTCCTCGTAGTTCGCGGCCTCGATCAGCGCCGCGTCTTCCGGCACGCCGAGCGGCGCGGGCTTGAGCTTCTTCAAGCCCTCGATCGCCTTCGTGACGATGCCGTTCTTGGGACCTTCCTTCGCAGGCAGGTCGAACAGGATCACGGGGACGCGCACATTGACGAGGTGGGCCGCGATCTGCGCGCCCATGACACCGGCGCCGAGGACGGCGACCTTGCGGACATTGAATCGGTTCATGGCATCTCCGATGAGTCAGGCTACTCGACCCGCAGCCAGGTCTGGTTGCGATAGAAGGGGCCGATATAGCCGCGCACCTCCAGCTTCTTTCCGCCATCGATCGGCTTGAGGCGCAGGCGATAGACCTTGCCATTGTTCGGGTCGAGGATCTCGCCCCCGTCGAACACCGTCTTGTCGTCGGTGCCCTGCTTGACGTTCTTGATGATCGTCAGGCCGAGGATGGGCTTGTCCTTGCGATCGTCGCTGCAGTCCTTGCAGACCGGATCCTTCGGCGCGTCGGGGTCGAGGAGCTTCTCGACCTTGCCGGTGTAGACGCCGTTCGCCTCGACGATGCGGACCAGCGATTTCTCCTTCTTGGTGTCATCGTCGATCGTCTTCCAGACGCCGGCGGGCGAGTTCGCCTGCGCAAATGCGCAAAGGGCCGAGCCCGCGAGCAGCGCGGCGACGAAGAGGCTTCGCTTGGAAACAGTCATGGTGGTCATCCAGTCAGAACAGGGCGGCATCGAAATCCATCATCGGCGCGGCGCCGGCGCGGGCGCTGCGGATGAGGCCTGCCGTCTCGGGCAGGAGCTTGGCGTAATAGAAGCGCGCGGTGGCGAGCTTCGCGACGTAGAAAGTATCACCCGACGACTCCTTCTCGAGCGCGACCTTGGCCATCCGCGCCCAGAGGTAGGCGAAGACGAGGTGGCCGCAGACGCGCAGGTAGTCGACCGCCGCGGCGCCGACCTCGTCGGGATTCTGGAGCGCCTTCATGCCGATCTCGGTCGTGAGCTTGGTGACCTTGCCGCCGAGGTCGGCGAGCGGATTCACGAACTCCTGCATCGCCTCGTTCGTGCCCTCCTCCTCGACGAAGGCCTCGACCAGCTTGCCGAACTTCTTCAGCTTCGCGCCGTTGTCGGACAGCACCTTGCGGCCGAGCAGGTCGAGCGACTGGATCGTGTTCGTGCCCTCGTAGATCATGTTGATGCGCGAGTCGCGCACGAACTGCTCCATGCCCCATTCGCGGATGTAGCCGTGGCCGCCGAAGACCTGCAGGCAGTGCGAGGTCGCGATCCAGGCGTTGTCGGTGAAGAAGGCCTTGACGATCGGCGTCAGCAGCGCGACCAGGTCGGCGCATTCCTTCTTCTCGTCCTCGTCGACGCTGGCGATCTCGCGGTCGAGCAGGAGCGTGGTGAACACGGCCAGCGCCCGGCCGCCTTCGGCGAACGCACGCGCCGTGAGCAGCATCTTCCTCACGTCGGGATGGACGAGGATCGGATCGGCCGGCTTGTCGGGCGCCTTCGGGCCGGAGAGCGAGCGCATCTGCAGCCGCTCCTTCGCGTACGCGGCGGCGTTCTGATACGCGACTTCCGTCAGGCCGAGCGACTGCATGCCGACGCCGAGCCGCGCCGCGTTCATCATCACGAACATCGCCGCCAGACCCTTGTTCGGC
>JBBRRW010000283.1:0-4102 GCA_038245975.1 Burkholderiales bacterium | reverse complement strand
CGCGATGTCGCCCGGTCCGCAGATCACGGTCGGGATGCCGATCTGCTGGAACAGCCCCGCCTCGGTCCCGTACGAGACCTTGCCGGTCCGGTCATTGCGCGACAGCTTGCGGGCGAGCTGCACGATCGCGTCGTTCTCGTGGGCCGCGAGACCGTCGGTGGAACTCTCCCAGGTCATCTCGATGCGGCCTGACGCGTCTTCCTGACGCATGTCGGCTTCGAGCTTCGTCGCATAGTCGGTGATCTCCGCGTACAGCGCATCGGCGGATGCAGACGGCAGCGTCCGCATGTCGAAGCTGACCTTGCACTCCTTCGGGATCACGTTGGCCGCGATGCCGCCGTGGATCACGCCGGTCGACAGCGTCGAGTACGGCACGTTGAAGCCGTAGTCGCGGACCTCGGTGGCGGCCAGTCGATCGGACAGGTCGCGGATGAAGACGATCAGCCGCGCCGCGTATTCGATCGCGTTGACGCCGTGCGTGGTGTAGCTGGAATGCGCCTCGCGTCCGTGGACGTGGCAGCGGAAACGATGCGTGCCCTTGTGCGCGATGATCGGCTGCATGCAGGTGGGTTCGCCGACGATGCAGCCCGCGGCCACGAGCCCGATCGCCTCGAGGTCCGCGAGCAGGCCGCGCACGCCGATGCAGCCCACTTCCTCGTCGTACGACAGCGAGTAATGGATCGGGGCATCGAGCCTTCCTGCGTCGATGGACGCGAGGAAAGTGGGCGCCCGCTGCAGCGCGATGCCGAGAAAGCCCTTCATGTCGGCCGACCCGCGCGCGTACAGGCGATCGTCGACGATGGTCGGCGTGAACGGGTCGGTTTTCCAATCCTGGCCGTCGACCGGCACGGTGTCGGTGTGACCCGACAGGATCATGCCGGGCTTGCTGCCTTCGCCGAGCGTCGCGAAGAGGTTGGCCTTGATGCCCTTGGCGTCGTAGGTCAGCCGCGTCTTCGCGCCGAGCTTCTCGAGATGGTCACGCGCCCATTCGATCAGGCCGAGGTTGGAGTCGCGCGACGTGGTGTCGAAGGCGATGAGGCGCTCGATCATGGCGAGCGCTTCGGCAGACGGGACGTTCGAGGTCTCGAGGTTCGCGTCGGGCGCCGACGCGGGAATGGAGGTCGATAGTCGCGTATTCATGATCCGGTCTCTTGCGGCGAAAGAGGCAGTTTACGCCTGCGATCGCGCAGCCGATCCCATCACAGGTCGTTGAGATGGCAGGCCGACCGATGGCCTTCGCCCACGATCTTCAACAGCGGCCGTTCGCGACGGCAGCGGCCGTCCGGCACGTCCTGCGCCCGTGGACAACGGGGATGGAAATGGCATCCGGTCGGCGGCGACAGCGGCGACGGGATCTCGCCGCGGATCGGGGTGAAGCGGCGCTTGCCGACCGCGAGCGTCGGAGTCTCGGCGAGCAGCGCCTGCGTATACGGATGGTTCGGCGCGGCGAACAGCGTCGCGGTCGCTGCCGACTCGACGATGCGCCCGAGATACATGATCAGCACGCGGTCCGACAGGTGCCGCACGACGCCGAGGTCGTGGCTGATGAACAGGTAGGTCAGGCCGAGCGCCGCGCTCGCTTGATCCCGCAGGTCCATGAACAGGTTCAGCACCTGCGCCTGCGTCGACACGTCGAGCGCCGCCACGGCCTCGTCGCAGACCAGCAGTTCCGGCGACACCGCGAGCGCCCGCGCGATGCCGACGCGCGCCCGCTGCCCGCCGGAGAACTGGTGCGGATAGCGGGGCAGCGCGTCGGCTTCGAGCCCGACTCGTTCCAGCAGCGTGATCGTGCGTTGGCGGCGCTCCGCCGCAGGCCACAGTCCGTGGACCACCGGCGCCTCCGAGATCAGTTCCTCGACTCGCATGCGCGGGTTCAGCGACGCGTACGGGTCCTGGAAGATCATCTGGATCCCGAGGCGATGCGCCCTGGCGTGCGGCCCGTCGACGGTGATCGGCGCGCCGTTCCACAGCCGCGTCCCGCTGCTCGGCGCGTGCAGGCCGGCGACCACGCGCCCCAGGGTCGACTTGCCGCAGCCCGATTCGCCGACCAGCCCGACCACCTCGCCGCGCGCGATCGCGAGGTCGACGTCGTCCACCGCGTGCACGGTGCGCGGCTCGTGGCGGCTGCGCAGCCGATCGGCGATCCGCGTCGACAGGTCGGGCGTCGTCGCGAAGCGCTTGGAGACGCCTTTCAGTTCGAGCAGCGGCGGCGGCCCCGCGGCTTCGTCGACGACGGCGCCGTTCATCGGGCACCCTTCACGGCAACGGTCGGTTCGCCCAGCGGATGGAAGCAGCGCAGGCTGCGCCCGGTGGCGTCGATCACCGACGGCGGTTCGCTGCCGCAGTCGTCCTGGGCGTACGCGCAGCGCGGACGGAACGCGCAGCCTTCGGGCAGGTGGGCCAGCGACGGCGGCGAGCCGGGGATCTGCGCGAGGCGCCGCGACCTGTCGCCCGCGGCACGGCGCGCCGCCGCAGCCGGCGTCGAATCGATCAGCCCGCGCGTGTACGGATGGCGCGGCGTCTCGAGGATCTGGGCCGTCGTCCCCGACTCGACGATGCGTCCGGCGTACATCACCGCGACGCGATCCGCGAGTCCCGCGACGACGGTCAGGTCGTGCGTGATCCAGATCAGCGCGAGGCCGGACGCGCGGATCAGCGTCTGCATCTCGGCGAGGATCTGCGCCTGGATCGTCACGTCGAGCGCCGTGGTGGGCTCGTCGCAGACGATCAGGTCGGGATCGTTGAGCAGCGCGATGGCGATCGCCACCCGCTGGCGCATGCCGCCGGACAACTGGTGCGGATAGGCCGCGAGCCGCTCGGCCGGCGACGCGATGCCGACCCGGGCCAGCGCCTCGACCGCCCGCGTGCGCATCGCGGCCTTCGACAACGGCGGCGTGCGCGGATGCGCGATCAGCGTCTCGATCATCTGCGTGCCGATGGTCAGCACCGGGTTGAGCGTCATCATCGGATCCTGGAAGACCATCGCGATGCGATTGCCGCGCAGGCGTCGCAGCGCTTCGTCGTCGAGTGCGAGCAGGTCGACGCCGTCGAAGACGACGCGGCCTTCGACGATGCGGCCCGGCGCATCGATCAGCCGCAGGATCGACAGCCCGGTGATCGATTTGCCCGAGCCGGATTCGCCGACGAGGCCCACGACCTCGCCCGCATGCACCACCAGGTCCACGCCATCGACGGCCTCGACGATGCCGCCCTTGGTGGCGAAGTGCGTTTTGAGCCCGGCGACTTCGAGCAGCGGCGATGGAGGATGCGTCATCGCGATCGCAGCTTCGGGTCCAGCAGGTCCCGCAGCCGGTCGGCGACCACGTTCAACGCGACGATCAGCAGGACCAGCGCGATGCCCGGATAGACGCTGATCCAGTACTTGCCGGCGAACAGGACCTGGAAGCCGTTGGCGATCAGCAGCCCGAGCGACGGCTCGGTGATCGGCACACCGAGACCGAGGAAGGACAGCGTGGCCTCGAGCGCGATGGCCGACGCGATCTGCAGCGTCGCGACCACGATCAGCGGCGGCAGGCAGTTCGGCAGCAGGTGGCGGAACACGATGCGCGCACCCGACAGGCCCAGACCGCGTGCGGCCTCGATGTATTCCTTGCGGCGTTCGACCAGCGCGGTCGCCCGCACGGTGCGCGCGTAGTAGGCCCATTGCACGGCGATCAGCGCGGCTACGATGTTGCCGAGTCCCGGACGCAGGAAGGCCAGCAGGATCAGCGCGATCAGGATCGACGGGAACGACAGCTGGATGTCGGCGATGCGCATGATCAGCGCGTCCACGCGGCCGCCGCGATAGCCCGCGACGAGCCCGAGCGAGATGCCGATGACGGCCGCGCACAGCGTCGAGAGCACGCCGATCGCGACGCTGATCCGCAGCCCGAAGACGATCGCCGAGAGCATGTCGCGACCCTGGCTGTCGGTGCCGAGCCGGTAGTGCATCGAGCCGTCACCGGCGACCGAACCCGGCGGCAGTCGCGCATCGAGGATGTCGAGGCGCGCGAGGTCGTAGGGGTTCTGCGGGACGATCCACGGCGCGAGCAGCGCCGCGAGCACGCATGCACCCAGCAGCACCGCGCCGACGACGGCGCTG
>JBBRRW010000282.1:0-4120 GCA_038245975.1 Burkholderiales bacterium | reverse complement strand
TGGTGGAGAAGAGGAGGATCGAACTCCCGACCTCCGCATTGCGAACGCGGCGCTCTCCCAGCTGAGCTACTTCCCCGAACGCCGGATTGTAGCCGTGCCGCAGCCGCCCTTCAAGCGAAGCCGCTGAAGAGGCCGCACCTGCGACCCTGCGGCTTGCACGCGCCGCGCGATGACGGTTAAGTTCGCGCACCACCACGGAGACGCCATGCTGCTGCCACCCCCGCCGTCCTACCCCCCCGAGTTCGGCAACGACCAGTACAACAACGGGCTGCGCGTCGCGAGCGTGCGCGACTTCCTCGTGCGCTGGCAGGCGGATGCCGCGCGGGCGCGTTCGACGGTGCGGATGCGAGCAGGCGTTTCCTACGGCACCGACGCGGCCGAGTCCTTCGACCTCTTCGAGCCGCAGCGATCGTCGGGTCCGCTGCCGCTGCTGGTGTTCATCCACGGCGGCTACTGGCGCTCGCTGTCGAAGGCCGAGTTCTCGTGGATCGCGTCGGCCTATGTCGCGCGCGGCATCAAGGTCGCGGTGGTCGACTACGGGCTGGCACCGACCGTGCCGATGGAGACGATCGTGCGGCAGAATCTGGCGGCCATCGCCCACATCTGGCTGAACGCGAAAAGCCTCGGCGTCGCGCGCGACGCGATCGTGGTGTCGGGCCATTCGGCCGGCGGGCACCTGACCGCGATGATGATGGCCGCGCGCTGGCCCGGGCACGACCGGCGTCTGCCGGCCGACGTGCTGCACGGCGGCGTCGCGATCAGCGGGCTCTACGACATGGAGCCGCTCCGCCACACGCCTTACCTGAACGCCGACCTGCAACTCACCCTCGATCGCGTCGCGCCGCTGTCGCCGCTGTACATGACGCCGGCGACCAAGGCACCGCTTATCACGGCGGTGGGGGGCGAGGAGTCGGACGAGTTCAAGCGCCACAACCGCGAGATCGGCATCGCGTGGGCGGCCAACCTGAAGGCCGACGTGCCGCTGCCCGGCGCCAACCACTTCACCGCCTGCGAGCGGTTCGCCGAGGCGTGGCATCCGCTGTTCGAGGCGACGGTGGAGCTGTGTCTGGGGTGACGCGGATCAAGAAACGCCGGCGCCGAGGCAGGAGGGTTGCACCATCCCCCTCACAGCCTCACCTTGAAGGCAGAGGAGAAAGGCGCTCCCCGTGAAGGGGAGCAGCGCGACTTCGAGAACAGGCGCTCGGCTTCAGCGAGCGCGGCGCGCCGCTACTCCGAGACGTACTTCCACTTGTTGTTCTCGATCTTCGCCATCACGCGGGCACGCTGGTCGAGGCCCACGTGATCCTGCGGGCTCATGTTGACGACACCCTGCGCGACCGTCAGGTCCTTCGTGCTCTCGATCGCGTCGCGCAACGCCTTGCGGAACTCGACGGTGCCCGGTTGCGCGACCTTCAGCGCCTTCGGGATCGCGTCGGCGAGCACCAGCCACGCGTCCCACGCATCGGCCGCGAACTGCGTGACCGACTCGGGGCCATAGATCGCTTCGTACTTCTTCGCGAAGTCCACCGCGACCTTCTTGGCCACGACGTCGTCCGGCAATTGCGTCGCCACCACGCCGGGACCGGTCGGGAAGTAGGTGCCTTCGACGTCCTTGCCGCCGACCTTCAGGAACTCGTAGGTGGCGATGCCGTGGGTCTGGTAGATCCTACCCTTGTAGCTGCGCTCGACCAGCGCGAGCTGCGGGGTCACGGCCGGCGTGCCGGCGCCGGCGATGAGGATCGCGTCGGGCTTCGCGGCGATCAGCTTCAGCACCTGTCCCGTGACCGACGTATCGGTGCGGTTATAGCGCTCCACGTCCACCATGCGGATGCCGCGGATGTCGAGCAGCCGGTTGACCTCGGTCAGCCAGCTCTCGCCGTACGCATCGCTGAAGCCGATGAAGCCGAGCGTCTTCACGCCGTTGTTGGCCATGTGCTTCGTGACGGCGGTCGCCATCAGCGAGTCGTTCTGCGGCATCTTGAACGCCCAGTAACGCCTGGCATCCATCGGCAGCACGATCGATGCGGACGCGGCGAGCGCGATCATCGGGGTCTGCGTCTCGGCCAGCACGTCCAGCATCGCGATCGCGGCGGGCGTGGTGTTGGGGCCGACCAGCACGTCGACCTTCTCCTCGGACGTGAGCTTGCGGCCGTTGAGCACGGCGCCGGTCGGCGTCGAGCCGTCGTCGAGGATGATGTATTCGATCTTCTTGCCGGCGATTTCCTTCGGCCACATCTGCACGGCGTTCTTGCTCGGGATGCCGATCGACGCCGCCGGCCCGGTCGTCGCGAGGTCGATGCCGACCTTGATCTGCGCCTGCGCGGCACCGGCCGAAAACAGCAGCGCCAACGTGGACAGGGCCGCGAGTCGCCACCCGCGAATGCGCGTCGTTGCAAACCGATGAAGCATGGGATCTCCCGATCGAAAAGCTTTAGACCTCAAGTAACGGAAAGCATACGCGAATTGCCTGGAGCCTCGCGCGGACGAGGGGGCGTCATGCGGGCGATCCGTCCGTGCAGGACTCGTGGCGGTCATCGTTGCGGGGCCCGACGTGGACGGCCGTCCATGTCGGGACTTCCGTCGTCAGCGCTGCCCGAACGCCGCGTGCTCGAACAGGTCCTTGAACTCGCGCGGCTGCGAACGCCAGTACTGCTTCGGCGCCTGGACATGCCCGCCGAGCTTCGCGGCCGCGTGCCACGGCCAGCGCGGGTCGTACAGCATCGCGCGGGCCAGCGCCACGGCGTCGGCCTCGCCGTCGGCGATGATGGCTTCGGCCTGCTCGGCTTCGGTGATCAGCCCGACCGCGATGGTCGGTAACCCGACCTCGGCCTTGATCCGCCGGGCGAACGGCACCTGGTAGCCGGGCCGCAGCGGGATGACCTGCTGCGGCGAGACGCCGCCGCTCGATACGTCGATGGCCGCGCAGCCGTGCGCCTTCAGCGCACGGGCCAGCGCGACCGTGGAGTCGAGGTCCCATCCGCCCTCCACCCAGTCGCTGGCCGACACGCGGACCCACACCGGTTTGTCGGCCGGGAATTCGGCGCGGACCAGGTCGAACAGCTCGAGGACGAAACGCATGCGGTTCTCGAGGCTGCCACCGTAGTCGTCGGTCCGCCGGTTCGCGATCGGCGACAGGAATTCATGCAGCAGGTAGCCGTGCGCCGCGTGCAGTTCGATGCCGTCGAAGCCGAGGCGTGCGGCGCGCTTCGTCGTCTCGACGAACTGACGACGGATGCGCTCGAGACCGTCGGCATCGAGCGCGATCGGCGCGTCCTCGGTCGGCGAATGCGGCAGCGCAGACGGCGCCAGCGCCTGCCACGAGCCGGCCTCGGTCAGCGGAATCTGCAGGCCGCCGTCCCACGGCGCGCGGCTCGATGCCTTGCGGCCCGCGTGCGCGAGCTGGATCGCGATCTTGAGCGGCGCGTTCGCGCGCATCGCGCGCAGCACGCGTGCGAGCCCCGCCTCGTTGTCGTCCGAATACAGCCCGAGGTCGCCGGGCGTGATGCGGGCCTCGGCCGAGACCGCCGTGGCCTCGACGATCAGCAGGCCCGCACCCGACAGCGCGAGGTGGCCGAGATGGATCATGTGCCAGTCGCCGGCGGTGCCGTCGGTGGCGGAGTACTGGCACATCGGCGCGACGACGATGCGGTTGTGGAGGTGCATCCCCCCGATCTGGAAGGGTTCGAATAGACGGCTCATGGCATCCCGTGACGTGGAAAGACCGGCGGCGACGCGTCGTCTGCCACGCTCCGGTCCGAGCCGTAGATTCTATGCGTCGGCCCGGTCCTCCGCGCGGCCGATGCGGCACGCGTAGCAGCCGCGCTTCGCGTAGTGCACGTGCAGGAAGGCGACGGCGGGGTCGGCCAGGTAGCGTTCGACCAGCGACTCGAGCGCGCGACCGTCGACGAGGTCGGCCTCGATCATCGTCTCGTCGTGGTCGAACGCGCGCAACGACAGCATCCGGGACCGCAGCACCACGGGGATGCGACCGACCGCGTCGAACGCCTGCGTGGCGCCTTCGATCACGAAAACCGCATGGCTAGCGCGATAAGGGCCGGGTCCGGACAGATGCGTGTGGTTGACGAGGATCACCGACTCGCCCACTTCCGCATCGCGCAGT
>JBBRRW010000281.1:0-4125 GCA_038245975.1 Burkholderiales bacterium | reverse complement strand
CGACATCGAACGCCTGATTAAGCGCAGCCTGCCGAAGGAAGTCGTGATGGGCTTCGAGGTCGATCCGCGCATCCGCGCCGAGCCGATCCTGCGCGGCGGTGCCGGCCGGGGCGCGCCTGCGCGCGGCGGCCCGTCGCAGGGTCCGCGTTCGACCGGCTTCGGCAACAAACCGCGCGGCGAAGGCTTCGCCGCCAAGAAGCCGTCGTTCGGCGGCGCAGCGCGTCCCGCGGGCAGCAAGCCCGCAGCGCACGGCGGTGCGGGTCGTCCTGCAGCCGCGCGTCGTCCGCGTCCGGCCGGCTCGAGTTCGTTCAGCGGTACCGGCAGCCGCTAGGCAGCCTGCGTCACCGAAAGTCCCCGACCCGGTCTCGCCGGGTCGGGGACTTTTTTCATTGGCGCACGGCGATCGCCGTACGCTTCGCGCGCCACACGCCCTCGCCGGCGTACAGCAGCAGCGCGGACCAGATCAGCGCGTAGCCGAACAGCGCCGATCCGCCGAAAGCCTCGCCGTAGACCAGCACGCCGATCAGTAGCTGCAGCGTCGGCGACACGTACTGCAGCAGGCCGAGCGTGGCCAGCGGAATTCGCCGCGCACCGGCCGCGAAGAACAGCAGCGCCACGACGGTCACCGGCCCCGACCCGATCAGCAGCCACTGCACGAGCGGTTCGCTGGTCGCGAGCGCGTTCTGCCCGTGCGCTGCCAGCCACAGCAGCGACCCAACCGCGAACGGCAGCAGCAGGAAGGTCTCGAGCGTCAGCCCTTCGAGGGCGCCCAGCGGCGCGGTCTTCTTCGCGAGGCCGTAGCCGCTGAACGACACGGCCAGCGCAAGTCCGATCCACGGCATATGGCCGGCCTGCGCGCCCAGCCAGAGGACGCCCGTCGCCGCGATCGCGATCGTAGTCCACTGCACCGGCCTCGGCCGCTCGCCGAGCACCAGCCGACCGAGCAGCACGCTGAACAGCGGCGTGATGAAGTAGCCGAGGCTGGCGTCGACGATGTGTCCGTTCTGCACCGACCAGATGTAGACGAACCAGTTCACGCCGATCAGCAGCGCGCTGATCGCATAGCGCCCGATCACGCGCGGCGACCTGATGACCTCGGCGACCCAGCGCCAGCGGCGCAGGATCGCGAGCACGACGAGGACCACCAGCACCGACCAGACCACGCGGTGCATCAGGACCTCGAATGCGGGAACGCTCCGCAGCATCCTGAAGTACAGCGGGAACAGGCCCCACAGGGCATACGCGGAGAAAGCGAAGAAGATACCGGGGTTCATGCGCGGGCGCCCACTACACTGCACCCATGCAGAACGATGAACGCGGTGACGAAGACCATGACGAGGACGAAGAAGACGCGATTGCCGACGCGCTGGCGATGGCGCGCGCGATGCAGGCCGATGGCGGGGGCGCGCAGGATACCCCCGTCGACGCGCCGGCGCTGCCGCATCCGTACGCGCGCCTCACGCCCGAGCGTGTGCTCGATGCCATCGAAAGCATCGGCTATCGCTGCGATGGTCGTCTGCTGACCCTCAACAGCTACGAGAACCGGGTGTATCTGGTGGGGCTCGACGACGGCAGTCAGTGCGTCGCGAAGTTCTATCGACCCGAGCGGTGGAGCGATGCGCAGATCGTCGAGGAACATCGCTTCGTCGATGCGCTGGCGGCCCGCGAGGTGCCGGTGGTGCCGGCACGCATCGACGACGCCGGCACGAGCCTTCATCACCACGACGACTTCCGTTTCGCGCTGTTCGATCGACGCGGTGGCCGCGCGCCCGAGATCGAGAGTCGCGATACGCGCGAATGGCTCGGACGCTTCATCGGCCGCATCCACGCGCTGGGAGCCACGGCGCCGTTCGTGGAACGGCCCGCGCTCGACAGCCAGACCTTCGGCACCGAGCCCCGGAACTGGATCGCCGACCATCGCATCATTCCCGCGCCGCTCGCCGAGGTGTGGCTCGGCGTCGTCGACCAGGCGCTGGTCGGGGTCGCCGCCTGCGAGGCGCTCGCTGGCCCCTCGCGCCTGTTGCGGCTGCACGGCGACTGCCATGTCGGCAACATCCTGTGGACCGAAGGCAGCGGCACGCGCATCGGCGGCCCGCACTTCGTGGACTTCGACGACAGCCGCACCGGACCGGCCCTGCAGGACCTGTGGATGCTGCTGTCCGGCACGCGCGACGACATGACGCGGCAACTCGCCGACCTGCTGAACGGCTATCGCCAGTTCAATGCCTTCGACGTCCGCGAACTCCATCGTCTCGAAGCGCTGCGCACGTTACGGATGATCCACTACAGCGCATGGCTCGCGCGACGCTGGGACGATCCCGCCTTCCCTGCCGCCTTCCCGTTCTTCGGCACCGAGCACTACTGGCAGAACCAGATCCTGGCCCTGCGCGAGCAAATCGCCGCGATGGAGGAGCCGCCGCTGCGGCCCTAGCGTCGTGCGAAGAACCTGACCCCATCCGTGCCCCTCGCGCGTTGACATCGCCATGTCATTCGATCTCGTTGAAGGCAAGCCCCGCGATCTCGGCGGGTTCTCCGTCCGCCGCGTCCTGCCGTCGCTGCCGCACCGCTCCGTCGGTCCGTTCGTGTTCTTCGATCAGCTCGGTCCGGCGGTGCTGGCGGCCGGCAACGGCGTGCAGGTGCGCCCGCATCCGCATATCGGTCTCGCGACCGTCACCTTCCTGTTCGAGGGCGAACTGATGCATCGGGACAGCCTGGGTTCGATCCAGGCGATCCGGCCGGGCGACGTCAACTGGATGACCAGCGGTCGCGGGATCGTGCATTCCGAACGGTCGCCCGGGGCGATCGCGGATCACGCGCGGCCGATCCACGCCATCCAGAGCTGGGTGGCCTTGCCCAAGACCCATGAGGACGGCGATCCTTCGTTCGCCCATCACCCGGCCGCCACGCTGCCCGTCGTCGACCGGCCGGGCGTGCGCATCACGGTGATCGCCGGTGACGCCTTCGGCGAGCGGTCGCCGGTCGCGGTGCTGGTGCCGACGCTGTACGCCGTCGCGACGATGGACGCGGGCAGCAGCCTGGTGCTCGATGCCCGCCACGAGGAGCGCGCGGTGTACGTGGTCGAGTCCGCCGCCGGGTCCGCCGTGGCGGTCGACGGCGGGGCGGTACCGGCGCAGACCATGGCGGTGATCACGTCGGCCGGCGAGATCGTCGTCACGGCGTCGGGCCCATCCGTCGTCATGCTGGTGGGCGGCGCGCGACTCGACGGTCCGCGCACGCTCGAATGGGATTTCGTCGCCAGAGATCGCGCCGCCAGCGATGCCGCGCGGGCCGACTGGCTGACGTATCCGAACGCGCGCTTCCCGCAGGTGCCGGGCGACAGCGAATGGATCCCGTTGCCCCTGAGACCGCGGCCCGAACCCACCGCGCTGTGACGGACCTGCACCGATCGAACACCACCCTGAAAGGCCGCCCATGAAACTCGCCCTCTTCTCATCCGCGTTGCTGCTCGGCGTCGTCGTCTCGTTGCCGCCCGCCGTCGCCGCGCAGGACCGGCCGGTGGTGCTGTACGACATGCTCGACATCGACGCGACCGTCACGTCGGAGGTCGCGCCGGATCTGGCCGTCGTCACGCTCGCGATCGTCCGCGAAGGACCGGAGGTGTCCGCGTTGACGAAGGACGTGAACGAAGCGCTGGCCAGGGCCTTCGCGGAAGCCAAGGCAGTGCCGGGCGTGATCGCCGCCAACGGCGGCTACAGCACCTTCCCGCGCTACGACAGCCGCGGCGCGTCGAACACCCGCACCGGCTGGCAGGTCCGCGCCGAGATCATCCTCAAGTCGAAGGATTTCAACGCGCTCGGAAGCCTGGTGGGCCGGCTGTCGCAGAACCTGCAAATCTCCGGTTCAGGCTTCGAGATCTCGCCGGACCTGCGGGCGCAGGAGAGCGCCTCGCTGCTGGATCGGGGCGCGCGCGCATTCCAGGACAAGGCCGCCGCCGCCGCGAAGGCGTTCGGTTACGCCGGCTATACGTTGCGTCAGGTGACGGTGGGCAGTCCGAACCAGTCGGGCGGCGGGCGCCCGGTCATGATGCGGATGGAGGCGGCCGACGTCTCGTCGAAGGCGCTCGCGCCGCTGCCGGTCGAGTCCGGACGCGTCACGCTGTCGCTG
>JBBRRW010000280.1:0-4197 GCA_038245975.1 Burkholderiales bacterium | reverse complement strand
CGGCCTGAGAGATCGCCCTAGCGGTGCTGCCCCGAGACGACGGCGAAGCGATACAACCGGCATTCGATCGCGCCGTTGAACAGCACGACGCGGCGGTCGGGGGACAGGCGCAGCTTCTTCTGCAGGTTCATGTCCGACGTCAGGATGTGGCAGGTCCAGCCGGCGAAGCGCTGCTTGAGGGTGTTGCCGAACTCGCCGAAGAACGCGGTCAGCTCGTCGTCGTCGGGTTGCCTGCCGCGCTCGCTGCGTTCGCCGCGGATCGCGATGCGCTCGCCGTAAGGCGGGTTGGCGATCACGATGCCGTGGTCGGCGTTCGGCTTCACCTGCCGCGCATCGATCTGCTTGGGCGCGATGGCCGCGGCCAGCGCGCTCGGGACGTCGGCCCGCTCGAGATTGGCGCGGGTGATCCCGACTGCATCGCCCGACACGTCGCTGGCCTGAAGCAAGGCAATGGCGGCCAGGTCCTCGTCGCTGGGCTGGACGACCGAGTCCGACCGCATCTGCTCCCACGACGCGCTGTCGAAGTTCTTCAGCTTCTCGAAGCCGAACGAGCGCATCGATCCGGGCGCGATGTGCAGCGCGGTCTGCGCGGCCTCGACGATGAAGCTGCCGCTGCCGCACATCGGGTCCAGCAGCGCGACGCCGGGCTTCCAGCCGGCCAGCCTGAGGATGCCGGCGGCCAGGTTCTCGCGCAGCGGCGCGTCGCCGGACTCCTCGCGCCAGCCGCGCTTGAACAGCGGCTCGCCCGAGGTATCCAGATACAGCGTGCAGGTGTTGGCGTCGAGATACGCGAAGACGCGCACATCGGGCATCCGCGTGTCGACGCTCGGTCGCTCGCCGACGGCGTCACGGAAGCGGTCGCAGATGCCGTCCTTGACGCGCAGCGTGACGAACTCGAGGCTCTTCAGCCCGCTCTTGTTCTTGCCGCTGCCGGCCGTGGTGTCGACCCGCAGCGTCTGGCCGACCGAGAACCAGCGGGTCCAGTCCTGCGCGAGCGCGAGCTTATGGATGTCGTCCTCGGTGCGGTAGCGGCCCTGCACGACGCGCACCAGCACACGGCTCGCAATCCGCGAATGCAGGTTGATGCGCATCGCGTCCGGCCAGGTACCGGTGAAGTGAACGCCGCCCGCGGTCGCATGGGCGGGCGCGATGCCGAGCTCGCGCAGTTCTTCGACCAGCGCCTCCTCGAGTCCGCGCGGGCACGGCGCGAAGCACAGCGATGCGGTGCGCGTGCGGGGTTCGGCGTCGCGTTCTGCGTCCACACTCATGCGTGCAGCGCGTCGGCGAGGAAGTCGAGGCGGTCCTGGCCCCAGAAGCGCTCGTCCTGCGCACGGCCGAAGCGGGGGATGTAAGTGGGCACGCCGAAGATTTCGGCGACGATGGCCTCGTCGGTGTTGGCCCGGTAGGCGGCCTGGACCGCAGGCGTGGCGGCGACCGCGCGGATCGCGCCCGCGTCGAGCCCGCAGGTCGCGGTGATCGCGTCGAGCGTCGCCGCATCGGCGATGTCGCGCTGTTCGGCCCAGACGCCGCGTGCGATGGCCGCCGTCAGCCGCATCGCGGCGTCGTGGCCGTCGTGCTCGACCGTCGCCACGATGTGCCGCGACGCCGCGTCGCCCGACACCGGAAAGTATTGCGGATGCAGGTTCAACGGCAACTGCAGGTGCCGCGAGAAACGCGCCAGTTCGATCAGGCGATAGCTCTGCCGCTGTTGCGCGCGCTGCGTGAGCGGCAGGCCGCCCGAGACCGCGAAGATCGCGCCGACGTCGACCGGCTTGACGCGGACGCCGACGTCGAGCCGCGTGACCAGGTCCGCGAACTTCGCATGGCCGAGGTAGGTCCACGGCGACTGCGGCGCAAAGTAGTAGTCGACGATGCGGTCCATCCGGGCCTCCTTCAGAACGGCTTGACGATGACGAGGATCACGATCGCGGCCAGCAGTCCGACCGCCGACTCGTTGAACACGCGATAGAACCGGTCCGAGCGCGTGTTCGCGCCGCGTTCGAATCTGCGCAGCATGATGCCGCAGGCGTGGTGGTAGCCGATCACGCCGAGCACCAGCGCCAGCTTCGCGTGCATCCAGCCGTTGCCCGTTCCGCGCAAGCCGATGCCGTAGCCGACGAAGAGCCACAGCCCGAGCAGTACGGCCGGGATCGCGAGGATGGTCGTGAAGCGGAACAGCTTGCGACCCATCGTCAGCAGGCGCGCGCGCGCCTGCGGATCGGTCTCGAGCGCGAGGTTGACGAAGATGCGCGGCAGATAGAAAAGGCCGGAGAACCACGAGATCACGAAGATGAGGTGTAGCGACTTGACCCAGAGCATGGAACGGTCCGCTGAAGGAGAGGGAAGGGCGGCGGACGATGCGTCGGTCACGCCTGCGGTGCCGGTCCGGTGCGCGACCGGACCGGTGCGAGGTCAGTCGCGGACCGCGTCGAGGACGTGGTTCAGCGCCCGTTCGAGCGTCGCGAGATCGTAGGGCTTGCCGAGCACGCTGACGCCGGCGCCGAAGCTCTGCTTGCCGAGGTCGGCGCCGTAGCCCGACGCGACGACGACCGCCTGCTTCGGATCGGCGAGACGCGCGCGCTTGAGGAGCTCGATCCCGTTCATGCCGGGCAGGCTGACGTCGGTGAAGATCACATCGTAGCGGTCGGCCGCGAGGGCCTTGAGTGCCGCTTCGGCCGACTCGACGGCCACCACATCGAAGCCTACTTCGTTGATGAATTCGATCGTGGTCTCGCGCACCTCCTCGCTGTCTTCGACGAGCAGCACGCGGCGCCGGGACGGCTGCGTCGCCGGTCCGTCGGTGGAGGGGACCGGAGTTTGCAAGACGTCTTCTTTCGTGGGCGCGGCGATGGAGTCGGCAGGGTCGGCCGGACCGGCCGTTCCCGCGTCGAGCAGCAGGCGCAGCTTGCGGGCGAGTTCCTCGCGGGCGTAGGGCTTGCTGAGCAGGTTCACGCCGGCCTTCAGGCGGTCGCGATGCACGATCGCGTCGCGCGTGAAGCCCGACGTGTACAGCAGCTGCAGGTGCGGCAGCAGCAACTGCGCCTGGCGGGCCAGCTCGGTGCTCGGGACCGGCCCCGGCATGATCACGTCGGTGAACAGCAGGTCGATGGGAACGCCGCTGCGCACGATCGTCAGCGCACTCTGGCCGTCCGACGCCCGCAGCACGCGATAGCCCAGTTCGGTCAGCGTATCGACCACCGTCACGCGCACCGCCTCGTCGTCTTCGACCACCAGGATCGTCTCGCCATAGCCCCGTGCGGGCGCCGCCGGCGCCGGCCGCGAGACATCGGTCAGCGGATCGTCAGAACGCGGCAGGTAGAGCCGGATCGTGGTGCCCTGGCCCGGCTCGCTGTACAGCGACACGTGGCCGCCGCTCTGCTTCATGAAGCCGTAGACCATCGACAGCCCGAGACCGGTACCTTCGCCTTCGGCCTTCGTCGTGAAGAAGGGCTCGAACGCGCGGCGCTGCACTTCGGGACTCATGCCCGCGCCATTGTCGGAGATCGCCAGCGTGACGAAGTCGCCGGGGTCCAGGCCCTCGTCGCGCTTCGCATGCGTCTCGTCGACGACGGTGTTCTGCAGCTCCATCGTCAGGCTGCCGCTGTGATCCATCGCATCGCGCGCGTTGATGGCGATGTTGAGGATCACGTTCTCCAGCCGGGTCACGTCGACCAGCGTGTTCCACAGCGCGTCGACGACGTGCGTCCGCACTTCGATGGATTCGCCGAGCGCCCGATGCAACAGGTCTTCCATGCGCGCCAGGACCTGGCCGAGGTTGACGACGATCGGCTCGAGCGGTTGGCGCCGGCCGAACGCCAGCAGCTGCGACGACAGCTTGGCGCCGCGATCGACGCCGTCGAGGGCGGCCTCGATGCGACCGTTGAGCTTGCTGTCGGCCACGAAGCTCCGCTGCAGCAACTGCAGGTTGCCGCGGATGATCTGCAGGACGTTGTTGAAGTCGTGGGCGACGCCGCCGGTCAGCTTGCCCACCGCTTCGAGGCGCTGCGCCCGATGCAGCGCGGCCTCGGCGTTGCGGCGTTCGCTTTCGCTGCGTTCGAGCGCGCGCGTGCGTTCGGCGACCATCTCCTCGAGGCGGGTGCGGTACGCCTGCAACTCGCCCTGGGTGGCCTTGGCCATCGTGACGTCGTTGCCCTGCATGAACACGCCGATCACCTTGCCGGCACCGTCGACGATCTG
>JBBRRW010000279.1:0-4202 GCA_038245975.1 Burkholderiales bacterium | reverse complement strand
GATGATCAAGGCGTTGTGCGGCACGCTGGTCAACGAAGTCATGTACGACTGCCTGCAGTTCCACGGCGGCATGGGCTTCATCCGCGAGACCGCGATCGAGCGGATGTCGCGCGACGCGCGCGTGCAGGCCATCGGCGGCGGGGCCACCGAGGTGATGCTGGAGGAAGTGGCGAAGCGGATGACGTGAGAGCGGACGACGTGAGCCGGCGTGTCGCGCGACGGCGCGGCCGACGACCGGTCGCGCTTCAGACCAGCGCGCGACGCAGTTCGCCGCGGTCGATCAGGTCGGTCAGGGCCGCCGGATCGAAGGACCGCGTGAGGGCGCTGTCGGCGCCGATGAACAGATAGAACGACCGCAGCGGACTGACCCACGACAGCCGTACGCGCGTCATGCCGCGGGTATCGCGCAGGTCGAACCAGTCGCCCTTGCGCAGTTCCGTGATCACGATCGGCGCGATCGTCATCGGGCCGAGCAGCCCCGCGACCGTCGGCGCCGCGGCGCGCAGCATCGACGGCGTGACGTCGTCGGCCGTCCGCAGCCCGAGCTCCGAGCGTGCCAGTCCGTCGATCTCCTTCTGCGGCGCGACCTCGGGTCCGAAGCTGCTTTCGCGCAGGTAGAGCGCGAACGCATTGATGCCCGGCGCGGCGCCACCCGGCTGGGCCATGCGGAACGGGACGCCCGGCGTGCCGCGGATCGCATAGGCCAGCACGCGGGTCCATTCAGCGAAGAAGAGGCGCTCGTCGGCTTCGGGATAGTCGATCAGCCGCAGTCCGTCGCGGATCGCCGCGATCATCGTCGGCAGCAGTCCCGCGAGACGCGCGCGGTCGCCCGACGTGGCCTTTGGCGCGGTGGTCCAGGCGAGGTCGAAACACAGGCGCTTGGCGCGCGCGAGCAGCGCGTCGCGTCCGCCGTCGGCCATGCGACAGGCGATCTCGACCAGCACGCGGCTCCACACGTCGAGCAGGAAGAAACGGATCGCGCGGTCGACCTCGACGCCCGCGAGCAACTGGCTGATCTGGATCGTGGCCTTGATGACGAGGACGTCGCGATCCTCGGGATCGGTCACCGTGGCGACCGGCGCGGCGCTGGCCGCGGTCGCGCTGTCGACGATCGAACGCTCGAACTGTTCCAGCAGACGCGCGTGCTCGCCGGCGTCCTCGAACGAACCGCGGATCACGGTGTGGACGACGCGCTCCAGCGCGGCGCGCGTCGCGCGGCCGCCGACGCTGTCGGGCTGCCGGTCGGCCGCCGATTCGACCAGCCGGTCGAGCAGGCGACGCGTCGGATGCGTGCGGGACGCGAAGAACGAATCGTCGGCCAGCGCCATGCGCAGCACCGGCAACTGCAGGCGCGCGAGCGTGTTGCGCACGTCGGTGGCCAGGCGATCGTCGGACAGCACGTGGTCGAACAGGGTCGCGACGATGTCGATCTTCGTGCGGTCGGCGGCGGTCGCATGCACGGCCAGCCGGTCGCGGCAGGTGCGGATCATGTCGGGAACGATCAGCATCGACTGTGCGGCGCGACCTTCGGCCGTGGTCGCCGTGACGCTCGGCGGCGCGAACACGGGGTCGGGGACGTCGAGGGGCAGGTCGATGGCGGTCTGCTCGCAGGCCAGGTCCGCGGCGACCGCGTGGGTCTCGGCCATCTCGGCGATCGCGCGCAGCAACGCACGTCGATGGCCGTCGCCCTGCGCGCTCGAAGTCTCGCGCGAGCGGTGGATCGCGATGTCGGCGATCAGCGCCTGGAACGGGTCGGACGCGCTGTCGGTGTCGCGCGCGACGGGTCCGAGCACGTCGGTGACGAGCGGCGCCAGGGCGTCGAACAGACCGAACCGCTCGACCGGGTCGCTCGGCAGCGGCGGCCCGTCAGGCTGCGGAGCGGTCGCGATGTCGAGCGGCAGGTCGACCTCGTCGAAGGACAGCCGCGCGCCCCGCGGCAACGACGGATGCACTGCCGGGGGCGGATTCGAACCGCTCGCTTCGGAGGCAGGGAGGAGAGGGGCGGCGCGGGTTGCGGACATGCGGCGATCGAAACGGGTCGTCCGGTCGATGCGCCACGGCGTGACGAGCGATCGGACTACGAGTCTTTCAGATCGACAGCACCCCGAAAAACTTGAGCGGAGCGGCGATCGGCACCGTCCACGATGCCTCCGCGGAGAATCCATGCGAGCGCTCGCTTCGCCGCTAACGCCCGCGATCCAAGGCTTACCCGACGCGCTTCTCCCGGGTCAGCAGGAACACGCTGCCGACGATGATCGCGGTGGCGATCCCTTCCTTCATCGTCAGGACCTCGCCGCCGAAGGCCACGCCGAGCAGCACCGCGATCATCGGATTGACGTAGGCGTAGCTGATCGCGATCGTCGACGAGACCTGCGACAGCAGATACATGTACGCCGAGAACGCCGCCAGCGAGCCGGCGACGACCAGATAGACGAACGCGGCGCTCGCGGCCGGCGTCGGCGGCCAAGCCGCGACGAGCCGCGGCCATTCGCCGTGGAGCAGCCCGGCAACCAGCATCACCACCCCGCCGGCCAGCATCTCGGTGGCGAAGCCCATCGCACCGGGCGCGAGCGACAGCTTGCGTTGCGCCAGCACCGAGCCCAGCGTCCAGCTCGCGACGGCCGTCATCAGCGCGACGAGCCCGACCGGGTGGCTGGCCAGCTGCGCGCCGCCGGCCAGCAGCAGAATGCCGGCGAAACCGATGACGATGCCGGCCCATTGGACGCGCTGCGGCCAGAACCCGAACAGTCCCGACCACAGCGCGGCGGCGAGCGGCCCGGCCCCGATGAAGATGGCCGCGACGCTCGACGAGACGTACTGCTCGGCGAACACGACGCCGCCGTTGCCCAGCGCCAGCAGCAGCACGCCGACGACCGCGCCGTCGCGCCACTGCCGTGCGCTCGGCATCGGCTTGCCGCGCAGCGCGAGGAACCCGAAGAGGATCGTGCCGGCGACGAGGAAGCGCATGCCGCCCTGCAGGAACGGCGGCAGCGACTGCAGCGTCAGCCGGATCGCGAAGTAGGTCGAGCCCCAGACGACGTAGACGGTGAGGAGCGCCAGCACGACCGGGCCGGTCATGCCGAGGAAGAGGCGGCGGTCGCCGACGACGGCGGCGACCGGGGGCCGGACGGACGAGGATTGCTGCATGGAACGTGGATGCGTGGGGCGGGGGTCGGCGATGGGTCGCCATCATGCATGGCTTGCGACCCGGTGTCCCGATGCCGGTCCGCGATCGGCTCGCCGGCACGGGACCGCGGCCCTGCGACGCTGCCGGCGCAGGCCTTCAGCCGCGTCCGATGTACGGCATCTCCGTGGCCATCACCGTCATGAACAACACGTTGGCCGACAACGGCAACCCGGCCATGTAGACCACCGCGTCGGCCACGTTCTTCACGTCCATCACCGGCTCGATCGCGATCGCGCCGTGCGCCTGCAGGACGCCGCTCTGCATGCGCTTCGTCATGTCCGTCGCCGCGTTGCCGATGTCGATCTGGCCCACCGCGATGTCGAAGCCGCGACCGTCGAGTGCCGCCGACTTGGTGAGCCCCGTCACCGCGTGCTTGGTCGACGTGTAGGGCGCCGAGTGCGGCCGCGGTGCATCGGCCGAGATCGAGCCGTTGTTGATGATGCGGCCGCCGCGCGGCGACTGCGCCTTCATGATGCGGAAGGCCTGCTGCATGCACAGGAAGGTGCCGGTGAAGTTGGCGTCGACCACGGCCTTCCACTGCGCGAAGCTCAGATCCTCGAACGGGATCGGCGGCGCGCCGGTGCCCGCGTTGTTGAACAGCAGGTCGAGCCGTCCGAAGTGGTTGACCACGGCGGCGAAGAAGGCGCGGACCGACAGCGGGTCGCCGACGTCCATCGGATGCGCGAAGATGCGCGACAGGTCGTCGGCCAGCGCGACCGTGCCGGCGAGTTTGTCGACCGTGCGGCCGGCGATCGCGACGTGATAGCCGGCGCCGAGCAGCGCCAGCGCGACGGCACGGCCGATGCCGCTGCCGGCTCCGGTGACGACGGCGACCTTCATGTCGCGCACCACGCGGTGGACGAAGGGATGGCGACGTCGGCCGGCAGACCGGCTGTCGTGCGTTCGCGGGCGTGCGGGTACGGATGAGGGCGGTTCATCGGCGTGCGTCCATCGTCGGGTGGGTCGTCGGGCAGGCGCGCCGATGATAGCCAAGTCTCCGGCACCCGCGCCGGCG
>JBBRRW010000278.1:0-4221 GCA_038245975.1 Burkholderiales bacterium | reverse complement strand
TATCTCTCGTCGATCGCGCCGGCTCTGGACCTGCGCGTCTCTGCCCGGCGATGGAGGGTTTGGCCCTCGCATCGCCCGGCAGGGGGTCTGCTTACTTCGGCATCAGCACCGTGTCGATGACGTGGATCACGCCGTTGTCGGCCAGCACATCGGCCCCGGTAACTTTCGCGCCGTCGACCGTGACGCCGCCGGCCGTCGCGATCGTCAGTTCGCCGCCCTGCACGGTCTTGACCTTGCCCGGCTTGATGTCCTTCGACAGCAGCTTGCCCGGCACCACGTGATAAGTCAGCACGGCGGTCAGCTTGGCCTTGTCCTTCAGCAATGCGTCGAGATCGGCCTTCGGGATCTTCGCGAACGCGTCATCGGTCGGCGCGAACACGGTGAACGGGCCCTTGCCCTTCAACGTGTCCACCAGGCCGGCGGCCTGCAGTGCGGTAACGAGCGTCTTGAAACTACCGGCAGCAACGGCGGTGTCGACGATGTCCTTGGCCTGGGCCGAGACGGCGAATAGGGCGATGGCTGCGGCAACGAGGAATTTCTTCATGGCATGTTCTTTCGAGAGGGACCGACGGCGCGGGCCGCCGGTCGTTGTTTCGGGAGGCGAATGAGGCTCAGGCCGCGGGCAGCAGTACCGAGTCGATCACGTGGATGACACCGTTGGTGCATTCGATGTCGGTCTTCACGACCGTCGACGCGCCGTTGAGCTTGACGCCGTCCTTCGTGCTGATCGCGAGCGTGGCGCCGTTGACCGTCTTGGCCGATTGACCGTCCATCTTCATGACGTCGGCCGCCATCACCTTGCCGGCGACGACGTGGTACGTGAGGATCGAGGTGAGCGTCGGGATGTCCTTCAGGAGGCCTTCCACCGTGCCGGCGGGCAGCTTGGCGAAGGCCTCGTCGGTCGGCGCGAAAACGGTGAACGGACCCGCACCTTTGAGCGTATCGACGAGATTGGCTGCGGTCAGCGCAGCGGCGAGGGTCTTGAAATTTCCGGCCGCAACGGCGGTATCGATGATGTCGTGCATGGTTTGCTTTCTGTTGAGAGGTGAATGAGTTCAGTGGTTGCTGAAGGAAAAGCGGTTCGTGCGTTTCAATCTCGTACCAGCGAACTGGCTGGCCACAGTACGAACAGGTGAAGCCAACCCACAAGACGCGAGATCAATCAGGTCCGACGGGCCGATCAGCGGCGGATGAACGGGGAATCGCTCGGGTCGGCGCATTCAGGGCACCGCCATCGCAATCGGAAACTCTGCGTCCAGTCGGTCAACCGAGAAGCGCCGCACCGCGATCCAGCCGGCGCGCCGGGTCGTCACGCGACCACCGACATTCCGCGAGTTTTCGAACAACGCCACTTGCATGCCAGGGCGCTGCTGGCCGGCCGCGCAGTTCGTGCCGGCCAGACCGGACCCGATGACCGCGACGTGCGTCGAGTCGGGGTCGGGGGTCATGGTCGCTCCGTGGCAGTCGATACCGTGCGCGCGCGGTGCCAAATCAAACGCACCCGCAAGAAGACGCGGTAGGCCGCGTCGAGCAACAGCGGGAGGGGCCCGATCGATGCGATGCGGCCCGCCCAAGCGAAACGGGGCAACGCTCGCCACAACAGCGTGAACCCGCGCATTCCGTCGACCAGCACGCCGTCGGCTCGGCGGACGTGAAAGCGCGCGAGCGCACCGTCGCGTGACAAATCGGCGCCGAGCGCCGATTCAGGGCATGACGACGCATCGACCCAGACACACCGCTCAGCGCCTGCCTGCCGGCGATACACGGCGATTTCGCGCGAGCAGACCGGGCAGGCGCCGTCGTAGTAGACAGTGAGTGCCGTCTCGGCTCGCCTTGAGGCAGGAACGATGTCGCTGGATGTATCTGGTTGCACGAGCAGAAGTGTAGGACAGAACACACGAATGAAACGCTCATGAATAGATAAATGTGGTCTTTTAGCCGTTATTAGCGTTTCAATATCGTATCAGCCGTAGATGGAGTCACCCTTTTGCAATCCGTCGACCAGCCGAGAAACCGACCCCCACGACCATGCCAACGAGCAACGACGAACCCGCTGCCAACACTCTGATGCGCAGCCGCACCGCCCGGCGGGCCTCTCGCTTTCGAACAGCACGACGATGGGGTTGCCGACCACCAGCGCCTCGTCGATCGAGTGCGTAACGGCGTCGGCGTTTAGTCGATGTCGGGGCTGCGATGATCTTCCGCAGCAGGGCCCGGTCGATGCCCGAGCGGTTGGCCGGTCAGATGATTGAATTGCCGTCGCCCCACCGCTTCGCGGAGGCGAGCCGAAGCGGCCGCGACTGCGTCGAGACCCGGCCGCGGGCAGCGCCATGCGGTCCTTGTCCGAGAGGTCGGCGGCTCGATGGTGCCGAACTGCTCGGCGATGCGAAGCGGGCCTTCGGCGTGCGCGGCAGCAGCGGCGAGCGCGATGGCGAGCAATGCGGCGATGGCGGCGGCGCCGCCCGCTAGCTTGCGGAACCTGGCCTCCTTCGTTCTTTCGGGAGGAATGCGCGCGGCGGGACGGCGCGTCAGCGCGGGACGTCGCCTTCGATCGTCGTGCGGTTCAGGCGTCGCCGCTGGTCGTCGGGACAGCCGGCCGCGAGATGGATCACCGAGCGGTTGTCCCAGAACACCATGTCGTGGGCCAGCCAGCGGTGCTGATAGATGTGCTCGGGCTTCGTGCTGTGAGCGAACAGCGCGTCCAGCAACGCACGGCTCGCATCGTCGGGCAGGCCGACGATGCGGGTCGTGAAATGCTCGCCGACGAACAGCGCCTTGCGCCCGTTGCCGGGATGGACGCGCACGATAGGATGCTCGACAGTTTGCACTTCGGCGATCTGCTCGGCGCTCAGTGCCGGTCGCCACGGGCTGCGTCGCCGCAGCTCCTCGTACTTCGCCAGATACGAGTGCTCGGCCCGTCGACCCTCGACGGCCTTGCGCAGGTCGGCGGGCAGCGTGTCCCATGCGAGATGCATGTTGGCGAACAGCGTGTCGCCGCCTTCCGCCGGCAGTTCCTGCGCGTGCAGCATCGAACCAAGGCTGGGCTTGTCCTTGTACGACAGGTCCGAATGCCAGTAGTGACCGGCGTCACCGAGGCCGATCGGCTGGCCGTTCTCCTTGATGTTCGACACCACCAGGATCTCGGGATGGCCCGCCAGCTGGAACTGGCGCAGCACGTGGATCTGCAGCGGGCCGAAGCGTCTGCTGAATGTGATCTGCTGGTCGGGCGTGATGCGCTGGTCGCGGAACACCAGCACGTGATGATCGAGGTGCGCACGGATGACCAGCGCGAGTTCCTCGTCGCCGGTCGGTCGGCTCAGGTCGAGGCGGAAGACCTCTGCGCCGAACGGTGCGTCGAAGGGCGCGATGCGCAGGGACTGCATCGCGGACCGGCCGGATGGCGGCACGACATCGAGGTCGGGTGAAGAACGGAATACGGTGCTCATGCGAGGACGGGCCATCGCGCACGGCGACGGTCTTCAGCAACGGGAACGGAGCAGTCTAGCCAGGCTCTCGCGCGAATGCGAACGACCGATTTGCCATCCGCTTCGCTGCAAAGGGAATGAGCGCGCGACCGACACCGCGATGGCCGCCGGCGCACCGGCGGCACCCGTGCTAGAAGCGGAACCCCGAAGGATTACCGGTGGGCGCGGGTGTCGGGGTGGTCGTGGTGCCGCGGCGCGTGGCGGGCGTCGCGGCCGGCTGCGTCACGCTCTGCGCGGCGGCGCGTGTGTTGGGCGACAGCGGCGTCGCCGCCACGTTCTGGTAGTCACGCGGCAGGGTCGCGCCCGTGGGATAGCCCGCGCTGTCGAGCAGGCCGCTCCACGCCACCTGCGAATAGCCGACCGACCGGCGGCTGCCGACGGTGACGACCGGGGCCGTGCCGTCCGGCGACTGCTGCTTGAAGAGGGCGATGTCCTCGTCGCTGATCACGGTCTTCTCGGTGAAGGGGATGCCCCGCGTCCGCAGGAAGGTCCTCGCCTCGTCGCACGGCGCGCACTTGTCGCCGGTGTACAGCGTGACCGGGTACTTGGTGGCGGCCTGCTGCAGTCCGAAGGGCAGCACCGGACGCGCGGCCGCGTCGGCGGCCGGCTTCTTCTGTTCGACGACGCGCGCGGTGGCGGGCGGCGGCGTGTCGCTGTACGTCACGCGCCCGTCGCGGCCGATCGACTTGTATTGCGCGGAAGCCGTGGCGGCGATGAGCAGCATCCCGCCGGTCAC
>JBBRRW010000277.1:0-4222 GCA_038245975.1 Burkholderiales bacterium | reverse complement strand
CGACGCGACGATGTACATGAAGAACCGCGACACGATCGACGTCTGGTTCGATTCCGGATCGACGTGGCAGACGGTGATGGGCGGGACGAACCATCACGGCTCGAATGCCGACGTGCTGCGCTATCCGGCCGACATGTACCTTGAAGGATCGGACCAGCATCGCGGCTGGTTCCATTCGTCTCTCCTGATCTCGTCGATGGTCAACGGCCGCGCACCTTACGACATGCTGCTCACGCACGGCTTCGTGCTCGACGGCCAGGGTCGCAAGATGTCCAAGTCGCTCGGCAACGTCACCGCGCCGCAGAAGCTCATCGACCAGTACGGCGCGGACATCGTGCGCTGGTGGACGGCCTCGACCGACTACTCGGGCGACGTGCTGATCTCCGACGAGATCATCAAGCGCGTCGTCGAGAGCTATCGCCGCGTGCGCAACACGCTGCGTTTCCTGCTCGCGAACACGTCGGATTTCGATCCGCTGCTGCACGCGATGCCGGTCGAACAGTGGCTCGAGATCGACCGCTACGCGATCGCCCGCCTCGGCGAGCTGCAGAAGGAAATCCTCGCGCACCTCGATGTGTTCGAGTTCCATCCGGTCGCGGCCAAGCTGCAGACCTATTGCTCCGAAGACCTCGGCGGCTTCTACCTCGACATCCTGAAGGACCGCCTCTACACGTCGGCCGCCCAAGGGCCGGCCCGCCGCTCCGCGCAGAACGCGCTGTGGCACATCACGCAGGCGCTGCTGCGGCTGCTCGCGCCGTTCATCTCGTTCACGGCCGAGGAAGCGTGGGCGGTGTTCGCGCCGCAGGCGGTCGCCGAGCGCGGCACGATCTTCGCGGAGACCGTCCACGTGCTGCCCAAACTGCCGCATGCCGAGGTGCTGCTACACAAGTGGACGGTGATCCGCGACATCCGCTCCAGCGCGCTGAAGAAGCTCGAGGACGCCCGCGCGGCCGGCCTGATCGGCTCGTCGCTGCAGGCCGAGGTCGAGCTGCAGGTGCCTTCCGATCGTTACGGCCTGCTGCTGGAGCTGAAGAACGACCTGCGCTTCGTGCTGATCACGTCGCAGGCCACGCTCCATGAGGCCGCGCACGAAGCCGACGCGCAGATCGTCGTCACGCCGTCGCCGCATCCGAAGTGCGATCGCTGCTGGCACTACCGCAGCGACGTGGGCAGCGATGCGGCGCACGCGACGCTGTGCGGACGATGCGTGTCCAATCTGTTCGGGGCGGGCGAAGTGCGCAAGGTGGCATGAAGCGGGGCGACCTGCTGCTCGGCCTCGCTGTACGCGTGCTCGTCGCACGCGGGCCCGTCGCCGCGTCCATCGTGGTCGGCGGCCCGGCCGTTGCCGCCGGCGAGCCGGACGGCGCACGCGCCGGACGACTCGAGGACTTCGACGCGTTCTGCCGCTTCGTCGGCGCCGACTACGCCTACTTCGACCTCAAGAAGACCGACTGGCCCGCGGTCTGCGCCGCGTATCGACCGGCCGCTGCCGACGCAGCGGACCGCGGCGTTCGTGCCGTCCCCGATCGTGGCGCGGCCGATCGATGCGGACCCGGACGACGTCGAACTGCTGTGCGCTGCACGCATCGCGTCGAGCCTGGACACCGTTCGGTCACGGGCGATCACCCGCTGACCGCCGCGGCCTTGAGGCGCCGCCGACGATCGGCACCGGCGCCTTGATCGCGCTGCTCCGCCTCGACCTCGCGCGCATCGACGCGGCGCGCGGCGATCCGTCGCAGGTCGACGGCATTCCGGTCGTCGACGGCGGGCTGCCGCCCGCGTTCATCGTCGACCAGGCACGCGCGGCGCTTCTCGAAGGAAAGCCTGAACTCTGGTTCACGCCACAGCTCTTCGCGGCCGCCGACCCCCAGCGCATTGTCGGCAGCGGCATCTTCAAGGGCGCGCCCGACGCGGGCTGGGTCGAGATCGGCTACGGCGTCGCCGAATCTTGCCGGAGCCGCGGCCACGCGACCGACGCCGTCTTCGCGCTCGTACGGCTGGCCTTCGATCAGCCCGGCATTCGTGCGGTCTACGCGGAGACGGCGGTCGCCAACGTCGCGTCGCGCCGGGTCGTCGAGAAGGTGGGCTTCACGTGGGCCGGACGACGCGATAGCGACGACGACGGCGAGGTCGACTGCTGGTTCGTCGAGGCGCCCACGGTCAGCGGAACGTTGTGATCACTGCCCGGCCGCCTGCCCCAGCAGCGCGGCGCGCAGGTTCTTGTCGATCGCGCGTTCTCCGATGAACATCTTCAGCAGCGCGACGTAGAAGTCGTCGCCGGCGATCGCGTCGCCCTGCGGCTTGCCGTTCACCAGCAGCCGGGTCCCGCTCGCGGGTTCGTAGTCGAGGTCGATCGCGTCGCCCTTCCTGACGCCGCCCACCGCCCGCACCTGGCCGTCGAAGACCTCCATGCGGTCGCGCAGTACTTCGAGCGCATCGTCCTTGTAGTTCTTGCGGATGCCGTCGCTGAAGGTCTTCGCGAGCACGCCGGAGTTCACGCCCAGCAGCATGCGGACCGCGATGCGCTTGACCCCCTTGAGGCCGTAGACCTGTTCGGCATCGGTCTCCCTGTGCGGCAGGTAGAGGCCGGCCACGTAACCCTTGAGGATGCCGGCGCCGCGCACACCGACGCCGTTCAGCACCGCCTTGCTTCCCCCGATCCGCACCGCGTCCTCGTAGCGCATGCCTTCGCTCTCGACCGACGCCGCGTGCGCCGCCGGTTCCACGGCCACGAGCCCGACCGCGACGACGACTACCGCGGAGCGCACCAGGCCGCGTATCGCGAAGACCACCGCCGATCCCACGCCTGCCGCGTTACCCTTGCACCTGCCGATCCTGCCGTCCTTCACCATCTCCGCTCCTTGTCCGTCGCCCTGCTGCTGTTCCCCGACTTCGCGCTGATCCTGCTCGGCGCGCTGCTGAAACGATACGCGCGATTCGACACGGCCTTCTGGAGCGGACTCGAGCGCATGGTGTATTTCGTGTTGTTCCCGTCGCTACTGTTCAGTTCGACGGCGACCGCGAAGCTGGATTTCGACGCGACCGCCGGCCTGGTCGGCGCCTGCGTCGCCGCGATGGCGACCGGCCTCGCGCTGGGCTACCTCGGGCGGCCGCTGTTCAAGCCGGCGCCGGCCGTGTTCGCGTCCGGCGTGCAGTGCGCGTTCCGCTTCAATTCCTACGTGGCGCTGGCGCTCGCCGGGCGCCTCGGCGGCAGCGAGGGCATCGCGTTGATGGCCGTCGCGATCGGCATCTGCGTTCCGCTCGCCAACGCGGCGGCGGTCTATGCGCTGGCCCGCCACCAGGAGGCCAGCGTGGTCCGCGAGATGCTGCGCAACCCGCTGATCATCGCGACGGTCGGTGGTCTCACGTTGAACCTGATCGGTCTCCTTCTTCCCGAGTTCGTCCTGGCCACGCTGCAGCGATTGGGTAGCGCATCGATCGCGATCGGCCTGATCGCGGTCGGCGCCGGGCTGCGGCTACGCGGCGCCGTGGTCGATCGCCCGATGCTGGCGTGGCTGCTCGCGGTCAAGCTGGTCGCGGCGCCGCTGGTCGTGTGGCTGATCGTCACGCGCTTCGCGTTCCCGCCGCTGCAACGCGAGATCGCAATCCTGTTCGCCGCGTTGCCGACGGCCTCGTCGGCTTATATCCTTGCGGTCCGCATGGGCGGCAACGGCGCCATCGTGGCGTTCCTGATCTCGGCGGGCACCTGCATCTCGGTCGTCACGCTGCCGTTCTGGATCAGCGTCGCGCGCTAGGTTTCCCCCAGGAGCAAGCCGACGATGAACATCGCACCGCGCATCGACTACCGAAAAGCCAGTCCCGGCGCGGCGCGGGCGATGCACGCGCTCGAGAAGCACGTCGCGGCATCGACCATCGAGAAGCGGCTGTACGAACTGGTGAAGATCCGCGCGTCGCAAATCAACGGCTGCGCGTTCTGCCTCGACATGCACACCCAGGACGCCCGTTCGATGGGCGAGAGCGAGCAGCGCATCTACGCGCTGTCCGCTTGGCGGGAGACGCCGTTCTTCACGCCACGCGAGCGCGCCGCACTCGCCTGGACCGAGACGCTGACGCTGATCGCGCTCGAGCAGCGCGTGCCCGACGACCTGTTCGACTCGACCCGCGAACAGTTCAGCGAAGCCGAAGTGGTCGACCTCACCGTCGGCATCATCGCGATCAACGGCTGGAACCGGATGGCGATCGCGTTCGCCCTGCCGGTGGG
>JBBRRW010000276.1:0-4246 GCA_038245975.1 Burkholderiales bacterium | reverse complement strand
GGAGCGGCCGCGTTCATCAGCTTCAGCAGCTTGTCGGTCACGTCGATCCGCGGGCTGACGAACGCGCCGTCCTGCAGGATGAGGTCGTACTTCTCCGCTTCTGCGAGCTGGCGCAGCGCCTTGCTCACGCGATCCTGGACCGCGATGCTCTCTTCCTGCTTGCGCTGGTTGAAGTCCTCGTTGATCTCGCGCTGGCGACGCTGCAGGTCCTTGTCCATCTCGGCGATCTCGCGCTGACGACGGCCACGGTCCGTTTCGGGCAGGACCGGCGCGTCCTTCTCGAACTTGTCGGCGAGCGCCTTCAGCTTCGCGCCGCCGTCCTGCAGATCTTTCGAGCGCTTGGAGAACTCCGCCTCGAGTTTCGACGAAGCCGCCTTGGCCGCACTCGATTCACGCAGGATGCGATCGATGTTGACGACGCCGATCTTGACGTTTTCCTGCGCGGATGCGCCCTGCATGACGACCAGAAGCAGGATTGCGGCGAACGCGGGAACGACCCGGCGGATGAATTGCATTTCCATGACTGAATACCCTTACGAGAAAGATGATGCTGCGAGGCGCTGTCGACCCCATCGCGAAGGTGATGGTTCCGCCCCGCGAACTAGAAGCTGTTGCCGATGTTGAATTGAAGCCGCTGCAGCTTGTCCTCGGGCTTCGAGTGCAGCGGCACCGCATAGCTCAGGCGCAACGCGCCGAGAGGCGAAAGCCAGTTGATGCCGAAGCCGACCGAGTACTTGATGCCGTTGGCGGTGATCTTCTGCTTCTCGGCATACACGCCGCCGGTGTCCGTGAACACGAAGCCGCGGAACGCGCGATCCTTGCCCGTGCCAGGCAGCGGGAACAACAGCTCGATATTGCCGTTGAAGCGCTTCGCACCGCCGATCGGATCGCCGTTGATGTCGCGCGGACCGATCGAGCTGGTGTCGTAGCCACGCACGGAACCGATACCGCCCGCATAGAAGTTCTTGAAGACCGGCAGCGGCCGGCCGCCATAACCGCGGCCGTAGTCGAGTTCGCCGTTGAACGACAGCGTGTAATTGTTGTTGATCGGGTAGTAGTAGGTGTGCTGATAGCTGGCGCGGTAGTAGCGCAGGCTGCCGATGGGCGTGGCCGTCTCGAGGTTGGCGCGCTGGAAGCGTCCGCGCGTCGGCGTGATGCCGCTGTCGCGACTGTCGCGCTGCCAGCCCACCGTGCCGATATACGCATTGGTCGACTCACCGAACTGCCTCACGTAGTCGATGTACACCTGTGGACTGGTCTGGAAGATGTCGATGCCGGTGTGTTCGTAGCGCGCACCGAAGAAGACCGTGTCGTATTCGGTGAACGGCACGCCGAAGGTCAGGCCTCCACCGGCCGTGCGCAGCCTGTAGTCACCGAGGCTGATGCTCGACGGGTTGGTCGTGCGATAAAACAGGTCGATGGTGCGCGACACGCCGTTGTCGGTGAAGTAGGGATCGGTGGCCGACAACGCGGCCGTGCGATTGAGCTTGCTGGTGTCGATCGACAGTCCGACGTTCTGGCCGCTGCCAAACACGTTCGACTGCTGGACGGACGTGGTCAGGATGATCTTGTCGGCCTGCGAGTACCCCGCGCCGATGTTGAACGTGCCGGTGGGCTTCTCGACCACGGCGAGGTTGACGTCGACCTGGTCGTTGGTGCCCGAGACCTGCGGCGTCTCGAGGTTGACTTCCTTGAAGTAGGACAGACGCTCGAGGCGTTCCTTGGACAGCTTGATCGCGTCGACGTCGTACCAGCCGCCTTCGGCCTGGCGCAGTTCGCGGCGCACGACCTCGTCGCGCGTCTTGGTGTTGCCGGTCACGTTGATGCGTCGCACGTACACACGCCGGCCCGGGTCCACGAAGATGGTGAACGCGACCTTGTGCTCGGCGCGGTTGAGTTCGGGCTGCGCATTGGCGTTGGCGAACGCATAGCCGAGCGCGCCGAGCCGATCCTGGATGGCCTTGGTCGATGCGGTCAGTCGTTCGCCCGAATACGTGTCGCCCGCCTTGATCAGCAGCAGCTTGCGCAGCTCTTCTTCGGTGACCAGCGCCTCGCCGGCGATCTTCACGTCGGAGACGGTGTACTTGTCGCCCTCGGCAACGTTGATCGTGATGTAGATGTCCTTCTTGTCCGGCGAGATCGACACCTGGGTCGATTCGACGTTGAATTCGAGGTATCCGCGGTTGAGGTAGAACGAGCGCAGCGACTCGAGGTCGCCGTTGAGCTTCTGCTTCGAATACTGGTCGCTCTTGGTGTACCAGCTCAGCCATCCGGGCGTGCTCAACGCGACCTGATCGAGCAGTTCCTTCTCGCGATAGGCCTTGTTGCCCACGATGTGGATCTGCTTGATGGTCGCGACGTCCCCTTCGTCGATGTTGAACGTGATGCTGACGCGGTTGCGCTCGAGAGGGGTGACGGTCGTGGTGACCTGCGCGCCGTACTTGCCGCGCGTGAGGTACTGGCGCTTCAGTTCCTGCTCGGCACGATCGAGCACCGAACGGTCGAAGATGACGGTCTCGGACAGTCCAATGTCCTTCAGCGCCTTCTTCAGCGTGTCCTTGTCGAACTCCTTCAGCCCGGTGAAGTCGAGGCTGGCGATGGCTGGACGTTCCTCGACGATGACGACGAGCACGTCCTTGTCGACGTCGATGCGGACGTCCTTGAAAAAGCCGGTCGCGTACAGCGCCTTCAATGCGGCGGTGGCCTTCTCGTCGTTGAAGGTCTCGCCGACCTTGACGGGCAGGTAGCTGAACACCGTGCCGGCATCGGTCCGCTGGATGCCTTCGACGCGGATGTCGCGCACGACGAACGGGTCGAACGCGCAGGCGGCGCCGCTGGCCACGGCGCCGGCGACGGCGGCGGCGATCAGCAAGGGACGCATCAGCGGACGCGGCATAACCGAGCGACCGAACGCGCCGGACGCGGAGCACAGCACGGACGAGGCGATCATGCGATGCGCACCAAACGGCGCCGCCAAGCGCGACAAGCGGAATTTCGTCATCAAGGAATGCGTCGGATCGAGGAAAGGTGCTGCGGGAAGAGGGTCGCGCGCGCTGGCGGTGCGTGGAAAGCGCGCCGCATCGCTCAGGACATCAAGCGCACGAAGTCGTTGAAGAGCGCCACGACCATCAGGCCTGCGAGAAGGAACATGCCGACCCGCTGACTCCACTCCAGAAACCGTTCGGAAGGCGGGCGCCCCCTTACAATTTCGGCCGAATAGTACAGCAAGTGGCCCCCATCGAGCATCGGGATGGGTAACAGGTTCATCACGCCGAGACTGATGCTGATGAAGGCGACGAAGCTGATGAACGCGAGCGGCCCGAGCCGCGCGGACTGGCCGGCGTAGTCGGCGATGGTCACCGGTCCGCTGATGTTCTTGAGCGAGACCTCGCCCGACAGCATCTTGCCGATCATGCGCAGCGAGAACACGCACAGGTCCCAGGTTTGCGTGACGCCGTGCGCGACCGCGTCGATCGGGCCGTAGCGCACCAGCACCGTCTGCATCTGGGCACGGAGCTGGACGCCGATGCGGCCGATCGCGGGTGTGCCACCCGACGCGGAGCTCACCGGTGTCACCGACGTGTTCAGCATCGCGCCGTCGCGCTCGACTATCAGCGCCAGCGCGCGACCGGGCGACGCGGCGATCAGCTTCTGCAACGTATCGACGTCGTCGACCGTGCGGCCGTCGACCGAGACGACGCGGTCGCCGCGGCGCAGGCCGGCCGTGGCCGCCGGTCCGGTCGGGTCGGCGATATCGCGGATCGTCGGTCGCGGCCGCAGCGGCGCGAGGCCGAGCTTCTGCAGGAAGTCGCCCTCGAAGTCCTTGGTCTCGAAGCGCGCCAGGTCCAGCGTCACCGCGCGCGTCGTGTCCGCCGTCGCGCCGACCCCGCGCAACTGCAGTTCGACCATGCTGTGGTTGACGCCGGCCTTCAGCAGCCGCCAGCGCAGGTCGACCAGCGAGCGCAGCGGATCGCCGTCGAGCGTGACAACCTCGAACGGCGCGTCGATCCCGGTCTCCGCGACGGTGCTGCCGGCCTCGGGCGCGGCGAACAGCGCGCGCGGCTCGTCGACGCCGACCATGTTGATGCCCGCGTACAGCAGCACGGCGAGCACGAGGTTGGCGATCGGGCCGGCCGCGACGATCGCGATGCGCTTGGCGACGTGCTGGCGGTTGAAGGCCCGCGGCAGATCGCTCTCGGGGATCGCGGCGCCCTGCGTCTCGCGTTCGTCGAGCATCGCGACATAG
>JBBRRW010000275.1:0-4261 GCA_038245975.1 Burkholderiales bacterium | reverse complement strand
TTCGGCGCGCAGGAAGCTCCAGCCGCGCGTGAGGTGGCGGATCAGGCTGTGCGCCTTGTACTGCGTGGCGACGCCGATGCGCCGGATGCCCGAGTTGAGCGCGTTGCTCAGCGCGAAGTCGATGATGCGGGTCTTGCCGCCAAAGAACACGGCCGGCTTCGCGCGCCGGTCGGTCAACTCCATCAGGCGGCTGCCGCGACCGCCGGCGAGTACGAACGCCATCGTGTCGCGCGCCAGTCGCGCGCTCGAGTGTGCGGGTGCCAAGCGATCTCCTCGTGTTCGTCCGGTCGGTCAGGCCGCCACCGGCGCTGCGTCGTGTGCCCGGACTTTGACCGCATCCAGCGCTTCGATCAACTTCTTCCAGCGGATCCGCGCGTCGGCGATGCTCGCATCCTTGATGTGGCCGTAGCCGCGGATCTGCTCGGGGATGCGCGCGATCGCGATGCCGGCGTCGACGGTGGCAGGGGAGGGCAGCGCAGCCAGACGCGCCATCACCGCCTCGAGAGCCGCGCGAAAGTCGTCGATCAGCTGTCGCTCCTCGCGCCGCGCCGCCGTCCGGCCGAAGACGTCGAAAGCCGTCCCGCGCAGGCGCCCCTGCGCGGCCAGCGCGCGGAAGGCCTGCATCAGCGGCTTGAAGCCCACCGGCAGGCCGGCGAAGCGCGACATCGCGCCGCGGCGGGGTCGCGGTGGCCGATGACGCGAAGTAGACTGCCGCGATGCATCCCGAAACGATCCTCGCGCACCTCGATCGCGCGACCCTCTGGCCGTCCGCCGACGCGCCACCGCGCACCGACGTCGCCGCCGCGTATCGCGACGCGATGGCGGTCCGCGCGTTGCGCACGGCGCGCGGCGAAACGGTGGCCGGCTACAAGATCGGCTTCACCAACCGCACGATCTGGGCGCGCTACGCCG
This sequence comes from Burkholderiales bacterium, assembly GCA_038245975.1. GTDB lineage: Bacteria > Pseudomonadota > Gammaproteobacteria > Burkholderiales > Burkholderiaceae_D > CAHJXF01. The sequence continues at coordinate 3,349 of JBBRRW010000275.1, read as the reverse complement.
TCTTCGCGCCGATCTGGGGTCCGGTCTGGGACACGACGCTGACCCGCTGCGACGGGCAGGGCCGCGTCGACGTGCGCGCGACCTGCCAGCCGCGCATCGAGCCCGAGATCGTGTTCGGCATCCGCTCCCCGCCACCGCCCGACGCGACGCTCGAACAGTTGTTCGCCTGCATCGAATGGCTCGCGCCCGGCTTCGAGATCGTGCAGTCGCATCGGCCGCACTGGAAGTTCACGGCCGCGGACACGGTCGCCGACGGCGCGCTGCATGCGCGCCTGCTGGTCGGACGACCGACCGTTGTCGCCGACTTCGCGAACAGCGGCGAGGCGCTCGACGCGCGGCTCGCGGCGACCACGCTGTGCCTCTATCGCGGCGACGAGCGGATCGACGAAGGGCGTGGCGCCAACGTCCTCGACGGGCCGCTGCATGCGCTGCATCACTTCGTGCGGGAACTGGAGAGCTGCCCCGGAGCGCCGCGGCTGCGGCCCGGCGACGTCGTCACGACCGGGACGTGGACCGATGCGTGGCCGGTCGAACCCGGACAGACCTGGCGGTCCGCGTTCGACGCGCCTTTCCTGCCGTTGACGATCGCGCTGTAGCGCGTCGCCTACGCGACGCGACGCAGGTCCTGCGCCTTGATGGCGTCGCGGCCGGGGACCGACGACCGACCCCCGCGCGGACCCACGTGCAAGACGCCTGCGCGTCGCGCGTGCCAGCCCCCGATCAGTTGATCGGCTTGTCGCCGACCTTCGCGGCGCGCTTGTCCTTGCGGGCGGCCCGCTTGTCGGTCGGCGTGGCTGCGGTCGCAGGATCGGCGTCGGGCGCCACGACCGCAGGCTTCTTCTTGGTGACCAGCTTGCCCGGGTTGCCGGCGGGCGCCTGCTCGGGTGGGGTGGCGTTGGTCTGGGCGATGCCGACGGTGGTGAACAACGACAGCGCAAGCAGGGTGATGAACTTCTTCATGGTCAGCTTCCTGTAAGGGTTGAACGGTCTTCTGGTCCGCATCGATGCCGTCGGGCTCGCGACCCGATGTCGGCGGATCAGAAACTACCGACTGGCGACGACTCTGGCAATCCATGTTTGGTCGACCGTTGCTCCGATGATGCGGTGGGGGATTGTTACGATGGTGCCGTTTCGACAGACGACGGGAAAACGATGAAGAAGATCGGCATGGTCGGCATCGGCCTCATGGGGCACGGCATCGCGACCAACATCGCCCGGCATGGCTATCCATTGGCGGTGCTCGAACACGAAGGCAACCAGTCCCTGGCCGCGTTGAAGGCGGCGGGGGTCGCCACGCAGGCGACGGGCAGCGCGCTCGCTGCCGCGTCGGACGTCGTCATCCTCTGCGTGACGGGCACGCCGCAGGTGGAGGCGGTGCTGCTCGGAGACGGCGGGATCCTCGCGGGCCTGCGGCCGGGCACCGTGGTGATCGACTGTTCGACCGCGGTCCCGTCGTCGACCGAGCACGTGGCCCGTGCAGTGCTGGCCGCTGGTGGGCGCTTCCTCGACGCGCCGATGACGCGCACGCCGAAGGAAGCGGCCGAGGGCCGCCTGAACCTGCTGGTCGGCGGCGATGCGGGCCTGTTCGCCGAGTGCCGACCGATCCTCGCCTGCTTCGCCGAGAACATCGTCCACGCGGGGCCGATCGGCGCCGGGCACCGGATGAAGCTGTTGCACAACTACGTGTCGCTCGGCTGCATCGCATTGCTGTCCGAGGCCGCCGCCTGCGCCGCCCGTGCCGGCATCGACCCCCAGGTCTTCGTCGACGTGCTGGCGCAGGGCGGGGGCGGCGGCGCCGCGCTGGATCGGGTGAGACCTTACCTGCTGGCCGGGGACACGTCGGCGCTGCGCTTCTCGATGTCGAACGCGAAGAAGGACCTCGGCTACTACAACGCGATGGCCGGCGACGCCGGCGCGGTCCAGGTCATCGCCGACGCGGTCCTGCGGACCTACGAGCAGGCCGTCGACGAGGCCGGACCCGCCGCGTTCGTCCCCGAACTGACGGCGGTGCTGACCGCGAGAGTCGCGTAGCCCGATCGGTGGCTGTGACGATCAATCGGCCACGCGCTTGCGCCCCGCCTTGACCTGCGAGCGGATGTTCTTGCCTTCCAGCCTGCGCTGCTTCGAGCCGTAGGTGGGCTTCGTGGCGCGCCGGATGCGGGGCGGTGTCGCGATGCTGTCGACCAGCGCCTGCAGCCGTTCCAGCGCATCGGCCCGATTGGCGTCCTGGCTGCGCGAGGTCTGCGCCTTGATCACGACGACGCCTTCGTCGGTGATGCGCTGGTCGTGCAGCGCGAGCAGTCGTTCCTTCACATCGTCCGACAGCGACGACGCACGGATGTCGAAGCGCAGGTGGATCGCACTCGAGACCTTGTTGACGTTCTGGCCACCCGCGCCCTGCGCACGGATCGCGGTGAACTCGACTTCGCTAGGTTCCACCTGGGGCATGGCAAGACGGTCCGTGCGGCGGCCCGGTCGGTGAGGGGTGCCGTTCGCGGGCCGGGCTTCGGGGGCGCAGCGACGCGCTGCCGACGACGATCCGCCGCAGCGTCATGACGCGATCGACTGCGCGGCCGCGCGCCCGTCAGTTCAGCTGCGTGACGAACTTGGTCGTCAGGTAGCCATCGAAGCTCTCGGTGCCGCCTTCGCTGCCGTAGCCGCTGTCCTTGATGCCGCCGAATGGCGTCTCGGCCAGCGCGAGGCCGATGTGGTTGATCGAGACCATCCCGGCCTCGAGGCCGTTGGCGATCGCGGTCGCGTTCTTCGTGGAGCCGGTGAACGCATACGACGCGAGGCCGAACGGCAGGCTGTTCGCGCGTTGCAACACCTCGTCGATGGTCTTGAAGCGGACCATGCCCGCCACCGGGCCGAAGGGCTCCTCGTTCATCATGCGGCTGTCGTCGGGCAGGTCCGCGAGGACGGTCGGCACGTAGAAACTGCCAGTGTCGCCCATCGTCTCGCCGCCGGTGAGGATGCTCGCGCCGCGCTGATGCGCATCCTCGATGAAGCCCGAGAACGTGGGGATCCGGCGCTTCTGCGCGAGCGGACCCATGCGGCTGGCCGGATCGCTGCCGGGGCCGACCTTGATGGCCCTGGTCTTCTCGACGAAGCGCGCGACGAAGCGGTCGTACGCACCTTCCTGCACGTAGAAGCGGGTCGGCGAGATGCACACCTGGCCGGCGTTGCGGAACTTGAAGCCGACGAGCAGGTCGGCCGCGCGCTCGATGTCGGCGTCGTCGCACACGATCACCGGCGCATGGCCACCGAGTTCCATCGTGCAGCGCTTCATCAGCGACCCGGCCATCGCGGCCAGCTGCTTGCCGACCGCGACCGAGCCGGTGAACGAGAC
>JBBRRW010000274.1:0-4273 GCA_038245975.1 Burkholderiales bacterium | reverse complement strand
TCGGTCGCGCTGGTGATCCTGGTGGTCTTCCTGTTCCTCGGCAGCGTGCGGGCCGCGCTGATCCCGAGCGTCGCCGTGCCGGTCTCGCTGATCGGCACCTTCGGCGCGATGTACCTGCTCCACTACTCGCTCGACATCTTCTCGCTGATGGCGTTGACGATCGCCACCGGCTTCGTGGTCGACGACGCGATCGTCGTGCTCGAGAACTCGCAGCGCCACATCGACAACGGCATGCGGCCCTTCGATGCGGCGCTGAGAGGCGCGAAGGAAGTCGGCTTCACGGTCCTCTCGATGAGCATCTCGCTGATCGCGGTGTTCATCCCGATCCTGTTGATGGGCGGCATCGTCGGCCGCCTGTTCCGCGAGTTCGCGGTCACGCTGTCGGTCGCCATCCTGGTCTCGCTGGTCGTCTCGCTGACGACCACGCCGATGATGTGCGCCTACCTGCTGAAGCCGAAGCAGCCCGGGCCAGCGATTTCGACACCGCTACGGCGCAGCGCATGGCGGCGCACCCTGGCCGGCTTCGATCGCCACGCCATGCAGCGCATTGCACACGCCAGCACCTGGGTCATCGATGGTGCGACGCGCGGCTATGCGCGCTCGCTCGGCTGGGCGCTCGCGGTCGCGCCGCTGATGGTCGTGATTCTCCTGGCGACCATCGGGCTCAACGTCTGGCTCTACACCATCGTGCCCAAGGGCTTCACGCCGCAGCAGGACACTGGCCGCATGGGCGGCGCGGTCGTCGCCGACCAGGCCATCTCGTTCCAGGCGATGCGGCTGAAGCTGCAACGCTTCGCCGACATCGTGACGGCCGATCCGGCCGTGGTGAGCGTCGTCGCGTTCACCGGCGGCGGCCAGCGCAACTCGGGCAACATGTTCGTCGCACTGAAGCCGCTGTCCGAACGCAAGGAAACCATCGACGCGGTGATCGCGCGGCTGCGGATGAAGACGGCTCGCGAGCCCGGCGCGACCCTCTACTTCCAGGCGGTGCAGGACATCCGCATCGGCGGCCGTCCCGGCAATGCCCAGTACCAGTACACGCTGCAGGCCGACGACCTCAACGACCTGCGCACCTGGGAACCGAAGATCCGCCAGGCGCTGACGCAGACCCCCGAGCTCGAGGACGTCAGCACCGACACGCAGGACAAGGGACTGCAGACGTCGCTGGTCATCGATCGCGATGCGGCGTCGCGGCTCGGCGTCACCGCGGTCGCCATCGACACCACGCTCAACGATCTCTTCGGCCAGCGCCAGGTCTCGACGATCTACAACGCGCTCAACCAGTACAAGGTCGTGATGGAGGCGGCGCCGCAGTACTGGCAGAGCCCGGACCAGCTCGCCAACGTCTACGTCGCGACCCGCGGCGGTTCGGTGCCGCTGTCGAGCTTCGCACGCTACGAGACCACCAACACGGCGCTGCGCGTGAATCACCAGGGGCAGTTCGTCGCGTCGACGATCTCGTTCAACCTGCCCGAAGGCACGTCGCTGTCGCAGGCGACCGGCGCGATCGACAACGCGATGTCGCGCATCGGCGTGCCATCGACGATCCACGGCGGCTTCCAGGGCAGCGCCAAGGCCTTCCAGGATTCGCTCAGCAGCCAGCCGCTGCTGATCGTGACCGCGATGCTGACGGTGTTCATCGTGCTCGGCGTGCTCTACGAGAGCCTGGTCCATCCGATCACGATCCTTTCGACGTTGCCGTCGGCCGGCGTCGGCGCGCTGCTGGCGCTGATCGCGACCGACACCGAGTTCTCGATCATCGCGCTGATCGGCGTGATCCTGCTGATCGGCATCGTCAAGAAGAACGCGATCATGATGATCGACTTCGCGATCCAGCGGGAACGCGACCACGGCATGAGTTCACGCGACGCCATCCTGGAGGCCGCGACGCTGCGCTTCCGCCCGATCATGATGACGACGATGGCGGCGCTGTTCGGCGCGTTGCCGCTCGCGCTCGGGGCCGGCGACGGCGCGGAGCTGCGCAGGCCGCTCGGCATCGCGATCGTCGGCGGCCTGCTGGTCAGCCAGATCCTCACGCTCTACACGACGCCGGTGATCTACCTGTATCTCGACCGCATGAGCCTGTGGTCCAGGCGACGCCGTGCTGCGCGACGCGCGCGGAAGGAAGCGCGGCTGCGGGCGCCGCTGCATACGCCACTCGACCCACGGACCGGCCCCGCATGACGACGACCCGATGACGCACCCCTTCGCAAGGCACGCCCCGGCATGACGAACGTGCGCATCCTCCACCCGCTGGTCGTTGCCGTCGCGGCGGCCTGCGCGCTCGGCGCCTGCACGGTGGGCCCCGACTACCGGCGGCCCGACCTCGAGACCCCGGCCGCGTTCAAGGAGAACCAGGGCTGGACGATCGCCGCTCCGGCGGACGACGTGCCGCGCGGCAAATGGTGGCAGTTCTATGGCGATGCCGATCTCGACGCGCTGCAGGATGCGGCCGCGGCCAGCAACCAGAGCGTCGCGCAGGCCGAGGCGTCGTATCGCGCTGCGACCACGCTGGTCGATGCGGCACGGGCCAACTACTTCCCGGTCGTGTCCGCGGACGCGTCGCTGATCCGCTCGTCGCGGGGCGGCGGCAGCAGCGCATCGAGAGCGACCAACAGCAACGCCACGCGCTCGGTCTCGCTCGCCGCGTCGTGGGAGGTCGACCTGTGGGGCCGCGTGCGGCGGCAGGTCGAGGCCCAGCGGGCCACTGCCGACGCGAGCGCATCCGACCTCGCGGGCGTCAAGCTGGCGACGCAGGCCGCGCTGGCCGCGAACTACTTCCAGCTGCGGCAGATCGATACGCAGAAGCAGTTGCTCGACGACACGCTGACCGCCTACCAGCGCACGCTCGACGTGACGCGCAACCGCTATGCCGGCGGCGTATCCGCCCGGGTCGACGTGGCGCAGGCCGAGACCCAGCTGAAGACCACGCAGGTGCAGGCGATCGATCTCGGGGTCGCGCGCGCGCAGTTGGAGCATGCGATCGCGCTGCTGGTCGGCAAGCCCGCGTCGACGTTCTCGATCCCGGTCAAGCGCTGGACCGCGTTCGACGAGAAGCGCGCGCCGGCGGTGCCGCTGACCGGGCTGCCGTCGCAACTGCTGGAGCGACGCCCCGACATCGCCGGCGCCGAGCGGCGCGTGGCCGCGGCCAACGCGCAGATCGGCGTCGCGAAGGCGGCCTACTTCCCGTCGATCGGGCTGTCGGCGCAGGGCGGCTTCTCGAGCCTGTCGGCGTCCGACCTGTTCTCGCTGCCCAACCGCTTCTGGTCGATCGGCCCGGCGCTCGCGCAGACCCTGTTCGACGGCGGCCTGCGGCGCGCGCAGACCGAGCAGGCCATCGCGATCTACGACGCCAACGTGGCCGCCTATCGGCAGACCGTGTTGTCGGGTTTCGCGGAGGTCGAGGATCAGCTCGCGGCCCTGCGCATCCTCGAGCAGGAGGGTGCGGCGCAGGACGACGTGCTCGCCTCCGCGCGCAAGTCGCTGGCGCTGACTGTCAACCAGTACAAGGCCGGCACCGTCAGCTACATCAACGTCGTGACGGTGCAGGCCACCGCGCTGGCCAACGAGCGCAACGCGGTGTCGATCTTCGGCAGCCGCATGATCGCCAGCGTCGGGCTGGTACGGACGCTGGGTGGCGGCTGGAGCACCGGCGAGACGGCGCCTTCTGCCACGCGTTGACCGGCGGCGCCCGACGGCGGTCCCGGCCCCTCGACGCGCCGAACCGGGCATTCGGGTCGCATTGCCGGGCGTTCGTCGCAACGGGCGCGGACCGGGCGTCGGCGTCGCTACCATCGCATCCTTCGACAGACGGAGTGGCGACATGGCCGGTGCATGGCGAGAGCGGATCTCGGCGTTCGGGACCCGACTGTTTTGCCGCAAGACCGACGTGGAGCGCCGCGCGATGGTCGACCTCAACCTCGCGCTTCGGCGTCATGCCGGTCGACTGCTGTTCTACGGCTTCGTGCTGCTGGCTTTCGTGACCAGCGGGCTCTACCTGTTCGGCGCCGGCAAGCTCGATCTGGTCGAGAGCGCGTTGTCGGCGTTCGGGATTCTGATCACCTTCCCGATGGTGGTGATCGTTGCTTGGACGAGCCCTGCGAAGTATTCGTCCCGGCCCGCGCGCATGGCGTTGGCCATCGTCACCCTGGCCGTGGCGGGCGGATTCTGCGGAGCACTGTTCGCCGAACGCGACGGTTTCGCGGCATTCGTGTCGCGGATCCAGCAGGTCGGGCCCGCGGTCCTGTTCGTCACCGCATCGCTCGGACTCTTG
>JBBRRW010000273.1:0-4319 GCA_038245975.1 Burkholderiales bacterium | reverse complement strand
TAGCCGACAACGGTGCCGGTGCGCGGCAGGCCGACATCGCGACGCAGCACGCGGATCGGCGCGATATGGCGCAACTGGACGACCGGCGGCAGCGCGAAGCCCGCCAGCAGCACGACGCCGATCGCCAGACCCTGCAGCGCGGGCCAGGCCGACGGCTGCGGCAGGCTGGCTTCGAGCAGCGACGCCAGCAGCGCGACGAAGACGAAGTGAGCCGCATAGCCGAGTGCCACGCCGAGGACCGCACCGCACACGCCGATGACGAGGAACTCCGACAGGTGCGTGATCAGCAGCGCGTTCTGCGTCACACCGAGGCAACGCATGACCGCGGTTGCATCCAGATGCCGTTCCGTGAAACGTCGCGCGGCCAGCGCGACGGCCAGCGCGGCGAGCATCGCGGTCAGCAACGCGACGAGCGCGAGGAAGCGCTCCGCGCGGTCGAGCGTGTTGCGGATCTCGGGACGGCCCGCCGCCAGGGTCTCGAGCCGCTGACCGCGTACCAGCTTGCCGCCGATGTAGTCGCGATACGCCGCGACCCCGTCGGTCGGGCCGGCGACCAGCAGTCGATGGGTCGCGCGACTGCCGGCCTGGATCAGGTGCGTGGCCGGCAGGTCGTCGAGCCGCATCAGCACGCGGGGCGACAGGTTGACGAACGAGAGACCGCGATCGGGCTCGAGCGTGACGAGACGTTCGATGCGGAACTGCCGGTCGCCGAGCGCGATGGCATCGCCGACCTGCACGCCGAGTGCCGGCAGCAACGCCGGATCGACCCACACGGACCCCGCCGTCGGAAGTCCTCTGGCCACGGCATCCTGCGCACCTGCGGCCGGCGCCGTCCGCAACGCACCGCGCAGCGGATAGCCATCGGACGCGGCCTTCACCGATGTCAGCTGCGTCGTTGGATCGGCGGTCGACCCCGCCGGCGCGACCGACAACGCCATGCTGGGAAACGCGACCGTCTCCGCGCTGCTCAGGCCGAGCCTGCGCGCTTCGTCGAAGGACGCCGCAGCGATCGGCTGGTCGGAGATGACGACCAGGTCGGCGCCGAGCAGTTGCGCCGCGTCGCGCTCCAGCCCCGCCCGCAGCCGGTCGATGAAGAAGCCCACGCTGGTCATCGCGGCCACGGCGACCACCAGCGACAGCACGAGCAGCCGCAACTCGCCGGCCCGCCAGTCGCGCAGGAACGATCGCAGGCCTTGCCGGGCCGGACCCAGGATCGACGCGGTCTTCAAGACCGACGACGATGCAGCGTGGTCGAAAACTTCGCGCGATGTCGCTTCATTCGGTCAGTTCCTTTTCCAGTTTGTCGAAGACGCGCTGCGTCGCGCCGCGCGTCTGCAATGCGAACAACAATACCGATCGACCCGTGACCTGGTAGATCTCGTTCGCCGACAGCGCGCCGAGTTCGTCGCGGACCGGCACGTGGGTATCGATCAGGCAGGTCCAGCAGTCGCTGCCCTCGATGTCCGGCAGCTTGAAGTCGACCAGGTCGGGCGACGAGTTGACCACGATCAGCAGGGTCGCGTCCGATGCCAGTTTCTGGATACCCGACACCTGGGCGCGTCCGTCGACCAGCATCCCGAAGCAGCGCGCCGCAGGATCGTTCCAGGCATCGCCGGTCAGGTTGCCGCCGGCCGGGTTGATCCACGCGACGTCGCAGACCCGGAGCTTCTCATTGAACTGGCCATTGAGCCATCGCTGGCGATGCAGGACCGGCAACGATCGTCGCAGCGCGATCAGCCGCGAGACGAAGGTGGTCAGTGCCTGGTCGGCTTCCGTACGGCCCTCCCAGTCGACCCAGCTGATCTCGCTGTCCTGGCAATAGGCGTTGTTGTTCCCGTGCTGGGTACGGCCGAACTCGTCGCCCGCGACCAGCAGCGGCGTGCCCTGTGCGAACAGCAACGTCGCGAGGATGTTGCGCTTCTGGCGCTCGCGCAGTTCACGGATGACGGGATCGTCGGTCGGACCCTCGACGCCGTAGTTCGACGAACGGTTGTCCGAAGTCCCGTCGTGGTTGTTCTCGCCGTTCGCATCGTTGTGCTTCTCGTCATACGACACCAGGTCGTTCAGCGTGAAGCCGTCGTGCGCGGTGACGAAGTTGACGCTGGCCCATGGCCGGCGCCCGCGATGGTTGAACTTGTCTTCCGATCCCGCGAGTCGCGTCGCGAGGTCGGGGATCACGGCCTCACCCCGCCAGTAGCTGCGCACGGTGTCGCGGAACCGGTCGTTCCATTCGGCCCATCCGGGCGGAAAGCCGCCGACCTGGTAGCCGCCGGGCCCGCAGTCCCAAGGCTCGGCGATCAGCTTGATCGACGACAGGATCGGGTCCTGGCGGCAGGCATCGAGAAAGCCGCCGCCTTCGTCGAAGCCGTGCGGTTCGCGCCCGAGGATGGTCGCGAGGTCGAAGCGGAAACCGTCGATCTTCATTTCGGTGACCCAGTAACGCAGGCTGTCGGCGACCATCTGCAGCACGCGCGGGTGCGACAGGTTGAGCGTGTTGCCGGTACCGGTGTCGTTGATGTAGAAGCGCGGCTCTTCGGGCATCAGCCGGTAATAGGAGAGATTGTCGATGCCGCGGAACGACAGGGTCGCGCCGCGCTGGTTGCCTTCCGCGGTGTGGTTGTAGACGACGTCGAGGATGACCTCGAGGCCGGCCTTGTGAAGCTTGTTCACCATCGTCTTGAACTCGACGATGGTGTTCTTCGCGAAGTAGCGTGGGTCGGCCGCGAAGAAGCCGATCGTGTTGTAGCCCCAGTAGTTGGTCAGTCCCTTGTCGAGCAGGTTGCTGTCGTTCACGAAGGTGTGGATCGGCAGCAGCTCGATCGACGTGACGCCGAGTGTCTTCAGGTGATGGATCACCGCGTCCTCACCGAGTCCGGCGAAGGTCCCGCGCAACGCTTCGGGAACCGCCGGATGCCGCTTCGTGTATCCGCGCACGTGCGTTTCGTAGAAGATCACCTGATCCCACGGCACGCGCGGCCGGGACGGCTCGGTCCATTCGAAGTTCGAGTCCACGACGACGCATTTCGGCACGAAGGGCGCGCTGTCCCGCTCGTCCAAGGCGAGGTCCGCGTCGTCTTTGGCGCCGTTTTCCATCGGATAACCGAACACCTCGGGCGACCAGTGCAGCTCGCCCACGTGGCCCTTCGCATACGGGTCGAGCAGCAGCTTGTTCGCGTTGAAGCGGAGGCCTGCGGCGGGCTCGTAGGGCCCGTGGACGCGGTAGCCGTAGATCGCGCCCGGCTTGAGGCCCTTCACGTAGACGTGCCACACCTCGTCCGTGTACTCCGGCAGCGGGATCCTTTCGAGTTCCTCGTTGCCGTCGGCATCGAAGAGGCACAGGTCCACCCCGGTCGCGTGGGCCGAGAACAGCGCGAAGTTCACGCCGTGTGCGTCGGGCGTTGCGCCGAGCGGATACGGCAGCCCTTCGGCGATGGCGTCCGCGAACGGACGTCGGGTCGATTGAACGGATGACGCGTGTTCTCCGTCGAGCATGGTTCGGTTCCAGTGAAAAGCGATGGAGAAACCGCGGGTCGGACATCGCCTGGCAATACGGCACAAGTCGGCCCGGCGGCGGCAGGCCATATTCTGTCTAGACCCTTTACAGCCCTCTGTAGGTTGCGATCTTAAATCGCACGCCGCGTCGCACCCGTTACCTCGACGCTACGTCGCGCGCGACGTTCTGCGTGTGACGCCGGCAATGCCGGTAGCCGCTTGCAGCGGCGTGCGGCGAGGTAACGGGTTGGCCGTGCATCGGCGCACCGTTTCAAAATCGGTGGATCGCTCGTTGCTATGACCGAGGTAACGGTCGTGCCGCGCCTCGAAGCCTCTCGAGCGCCTCGACCACCCGGCATCGGAGATTTCCATGGCATTCGCGTCCAGGTCGACCTTCCCGTGGTCCGCTCTCGCACTCGCATCGATCGGTGCGCCGGCCTCTGACAGCCGAGACCCCACAGCCCTGTTGTTCTCACCAGCGAGGCAGTGCGGCGGAGCGGGAATGCACCTCCCAACCGGGCGCCATATCGTTGCGGGAATGCCGACGATGCGCAGAACCAGCGCAGACGGGCAGCGATAGTGCGCGGTCGGCCGATCAACTTCGGTACCAACGCTGCACTCAAAATCATCGGGAGGACATCGTGCTCGCAGGCTGGCAGTTCTGGGGGACGACTGTCGTCGCACTTCTCGTGGCACTGACCGCCGGCTACAGCATGATGCTGTTCAGCCAGAATCGAGATACGCAAGGCCAGCTCGCCCAGCGAGCGCAATACGTGCAGCAGAACGTATAGCTCAACGGTAGCTATCGCGAGATGGTCGAAGCGCTC
>JBBRRW010000272.1:0-4363 GCA_038245975.1 Burkholderiales bacterium | reverse complement strand
GCGTTCGACGAGACCATCCGCGGCACGTCGCCGGCCTTCCTGATGCGCCACGACTACTTCCCGGGCATCTTCGCGACGCGGCGTCTGTCGCGCATAGAGTTCTACGGCCGCGTGATGGAGTGGCACACGAAGTGGAGCGACGAGGTGCGCACGCTGTATCACGCCACCACCTATCGCTGGCCGGTGGTCGCGAAGCTCGATGCGCTGCGCAGGGCACGCGCCGCGCGTCGCGTCGAGACCGCCGGCGATGGCCAAGCGGCATCGCCGGTGCCCACGCCGGCGCCGACCGGGACCGCGGCGGCGTGATGCCCGAGGACCGCTCCGCCGGACGACGGCGCCAGCCACACTGACGACGCATGAACCATCATCTGCTGCAGCAACTCATCACGACCGCGGCCGAGCGCGCCCCCGATGCGCCCGCGCTCGTCGCGCAGGGCCACACCACGACCTATGCCGAGCTCGCGGCGCAGGCCGACGCGTTCGCGAAGGCCGTCGCGGGCATCGGCCTCGGCCGCTGCGAGCGGGTCGCGATCTATCTCGACAAGCGCAGCGAGTTCGTCGTGTCGGTGTTCGGCACGGCGGCTGCCGGCGGCGTGTTCGTACCGGTCAACCCGCTGCTCAAGAGCGACCAGGTCTGGTACATCCTCGCCGACTGCAACGTGCGCGTGCTGGTCACGTCACGCGATCGCTGGTACGGCCTGCGCGATGCGCTCGCGGCCTGCCCCGACCTGTCAGCCGTGGTGCTGATCGACGGCCTCGACGACGAGCTCGCCTCGGGTGCATCGTCGGTCCGCCTCATGGGCTGGTCGGACCTGCTCGCGCAGCAGGGGTCCGTCCATCGCGTCATCGACACCGACATGACGGCCATCCTCTACACGTCAGGCAGCACCGGCAAGCCGAAGGGCGTGGTGCTGTCCCACCGCAACATGGTGGCCGGCGCGAAGAGCGTCGCGGGCTATCTCGACAACCGGCCGGGCGACCGGTTGCTGGCCGTGCTGCCGCTGTCGTTCGATGCCGGCTTCAGCCAGCTGACCACGGCCTTCGCGAGCGGCGCGACCACGGTGCTGATGAACTACCTGCTGCCGCGCGACGTGCTGACCGCACTGGCCACGGAGAAGATCACCGGCCTCACGGCCGTGCCGCCGTTGTGGATCCAGCTCGCGGCGCTCGAGTGGCCCGCGTCGATCACCACGCACCTGCGCTACATCGCCAACACCGGCGGCCGCATGCCGCGCGCGACGCTCGACGCGTTGCGCGCTCACCTGCCGCAGACGCAGCCCTTCCTGATGTACGGGCTGACCGAAGCCTTCCGCTCGACCTATCTGCCGCCCGACGAGGTCGACCGCCGCCCCGACTCGATCGGCAAGGCGATCCCCAACGCCGAGATCCTCGTGCTGCGCGAAGACGGCAGCGAGTGCGACCCCGAGGAACCAGGCGAGCTCGTGCATCGCGGCGCGCTCGTCGGCTTGGGCTACTGGAACGACCCGGCCAAGACCGCCGAACGCTACAAACCGCTGCCGCGCGCGAAGGACGGTGCCACCAACGGCCTCGTGATGCCCGAGATCGCCGTGTTCTCGGGCGACACCGTGCGCCGCGATGCCGAGGGCTACCTGTACTTCATCGGGCGTCGCGACGAGATGATCAAGACTTCGGGATATCGGGTGAGCCCCACGGAGATCGAGGAAGCGCTGTATGCGACCGGACTGCTCGCCGAGATCGCCGCGTTCGGCGTCGAGCATCCGGTGCTGGGTCAGGCCATCGTCGTGATCGCGATGGGTCGCGCGCCGCTGGACGGCGCGGCAGCGGTCGAAGTCGCGGCGATCAAGCGCGCGTGCCAGAAGGCGCTCCCGGCGTGGATGCAGCCGGCCGTGATCGAACTGCGCGAGGCCGCCCTGCCGCGCAACCCCAACGGCAAGATCGACCGCAAGGCGCTGTCGACCGCGTTCTTCAACCCATTCATCGTCGAAGCGACCTCCGCATGAGCGAAGTCCTGAACAACGAAACGCAGGCCGCGCGTCCCAAGCTGGTCCACGCGCCCACCGAAGGCTTTCCGCGGCACGACGGCATGCTGACGGTCGGCGGCATCGCGCTCGATCGTCTCGCGGCACGCATCGGGCAGACGCCGTTCTACGCCTACGATCGCGCGCTGCTGTCGCGGCGCGTGGCCGAGCTGCGTCAGCACCTGCCGCCGTCGATCAGCCTGCACTACGCGATGAAGGCCAACCCGATGCCGGCCGTCGTCGACCACATGGCGCGCGAGGTCGACGGCATCGACGTCGCGTCGGGACGCGAGCTGCGCGTGGCGCTCGACGCGGGGACGGATCCGCAGGAGATCAGCTTCGCGGGACCCGGCAAGCATGCCGCCGAACTGGCGATGGCCATCGCGTCGGGGGTGCTGATCAACGTCGAGTCCCCGACGGAACTGAAGACCATCGCGCGCCTGGCGACCGAACTCGGCCTCACGGCCCGCATCGCGATCCGCGTGAACCCGGACTTCGAGCTCAAGTCGTCGGGCATGAAGATGGGCGGCGGTCCGAAGCAGTTCGGCATCGACGCCGAGATGCTGCCCGACCTGTTGCCGACCATCGTGTCGCCGCTGGTGTTCGAGGGCTTCCACATCTTCAGCGGCTCGCAGAACCTGCGCGCCGACGCGATCATCGACGCGCAGACCAAGGCGCTCGAACTGGCGGTGCGACTGGCCGCGCACGCACCCGGCCCGGTGCGCATGCTGAACGTCGGCGGCGGCTTCGGCATCCCGTACTTTCCGGGCGAGTCGCGCTTCGATCTCGCCGCGGTGGGACAGCACCTGCACGGCCTGGTCGACGACGCGAAACGGCGCCTGCCCCAAGCCGAGCTGGTCGTCGAACTCGGCCGCTACCTGGTCGGCGAGGCCGGCGTCTACGTCGCGCGCATCATCGATCGCAAGGTCTCGCGCGGCCAGGTGTTCCTCGTCACGGACGGCGGTCTGCATCATCACCTGTCGGCCTCGGGCAACTTCGGCCAGGTGATCCGCAAGAACTATCCGGTGACCATCGGCACGCGCGCCCCCGATGGCGCGCGCGAGATCGCGTCGGTCGTCGGGCCGCTGTGCACGCCGCTCGACCTGCTGGCCGATCGCATGGACCTCGCCCGCGCCGACATCGGCGACCTCGTCGTCGTGTTCCAGTCCGGCGCCTACGGGTTGACGGCCAGTCCCGGCCATTTCCTCAGCCATCCGCCCGCCGTCGAAGTCCTCGTCTGAAAACCCCTTCAGGACCCCTTCCATGCCGATCAAGGCCATCGCGTTCGATGCGTACGGAACGATCTTCGATGTCCACTCGATCGGCGTCCTGGCCGACCGCTTCTTCCCCGGCCGCGGCGCGGAACTGTCGGCCCTGTGGCGCGTCAAGCAGATCGACTACACGCGCCTGCGCACGCTGTCGGACCGCTACGAGCCGTTCTCCAAGGTCACGCGCGACGCGCTGAAGTGGTCCGCGCGCTCGCTCGGCCTCGCCCTCGACGAGATCGAGGCCGAGGCGTTGATGAGCGAATACGACCGGCTCGCGGTCTTCCCCGATTCCGCCGAGGCGCTGCTGCGGCTGAAGGGCTTCGGCCTCCCGCTGGCGATCCTGTCCAACGGCGACCCGCCGATGCTCGGCGCGATCGTGTCCAACGGCGGGCTCGACGACGTGTTCGACCACCTGCTGTCGGTGGACTCGGTGGCCCGCTTCAAGACCGCGCCCGAGGCCTATGCGCTCGGACCCAAGGCCTTCGGTTGCGAGGCCGCCGAGATCCTGTTCGTGTCGAGCAACTGCTGGGACGCGTGCGGCGCGACCTGGTACGGCTACACGACCTTCTGGATCAACCGCGCGGGCATGCCGCTGGAGGAACTCGGCGTCGCGCCCACGGCGACCGGCCGGGTGATGCACGAGGTGATCGAGTTCCTCTGTTCGCACAACCCTTAGACTCTCGCCGCGCGCAGCGCCCGCAGCACCGCGCGCGCGACGACCGAACCCGATTTTCATCAATGGAGTTTTCATGAGCCACCTTCCTCAGGGCGTGACGATCACGGCCGAGATCACGCCCGAGTTCGCGGAGATCCTCACCCCCGACGCGCTCGCGCTGGTCGCCAAGCTGTCGCGCGCCTTCGAACCCCGCCGCCAGGCACTGCTGGCCGCGCGGGTCGAGCGCGCGAAGAAGCTCGACGCCGGCGAGCGTCCCGACTTCCTGGCCGAGACCAAGGCCATCCGTGACGGCGACTGGAAGATCGCGCCGGTCCCCGAGGCACTGTATTGCCGCCGCGTCGAGATCACCGGGCCGGTCGAGGCCAAGATGGTCATCAACGCGTTCAACTCGGGCGCGGACAGCTACATGACCGACTTCG
>JBBRRW010000271.1:0-4368 GCA_038245975.1 Burkholderiales bacterium | reverse complement strand
GACTGGGCGAGCGCGGTACCTGGCAGCGCGAGGGCGGCGGCGAGGCCGAGCGACTGGCGGAGGAAACGGGCGCGACGGGGATCGGTGGGAGGCTTCATCGTTGGTGCAGCCGGGGGACGTCGTGTCGGTTGTCCGACGATCAAACCCCGCGCATTGTGCCTCGTGCCCGGACGCAATGTCCCTCGTCGACTATGGGTTGTCTGGGGCATTCGCGCTGCGACCGCAACGTTGCGCTACGACGACAAGCGTTGCCCTAAATTGGGGCCGTCGATCCGGACCAGGGTGCTCGGGGGAAGCCGGACTCGGTACAATCCGCTCTTGTTTCTCCGTCCGTTCAATCACTTCCAGCCGCCATGTCGATCGAAATCACCGATCAGATGTTCATGCAGTCCGCGCTCGAGCAGGCCCAGAACGCGCAGCTCGTGGGCGAAGTTCCGGTGGGCGCGGTGGTGGTGCGCGATGGCAGGATCATCGGCACCGGCTTCAACCAGCCGATCGGCAGCCACGATCCGACCTCGCACGCGGAGATCATCGCGCTGCGCCAGGCGGCCCTCAGCAGCGGCAACTACCGGCTGCCCGACTGCGACCTGTACGTCACGCTGGAGCCGTGCGCGATGTGCGTCGGCGCAATGCTGCATGCCCGCCTGCGGCGGGTCGTCTTCGGCGCGTTCGATCGCAAGACCGGCGCGGCTGGCAGCGTGCTGAACCTGTTCGCCGAAGCAGCGATCAATCATCACACCGAGGCGATCGGCGGCGTGATGGCCGGCGAGAGCGTCGCCATGCTCCGCGGCTTTTTCGAAGAGCGCCGGCAGAAGCGCGCGCAAGCGCTCGAACGCCGCGCGGCAGCCGCTGCGCGGCTGCCGCGCACGCCCGATTTCTCCACCACGATCGTCACCGACATCGACATGGCGGAGTGGAACGCCGCCCGGCAGTAGACCCGGGGTCGACCGTCGTGATTCCCGGACTGATGGTCGATCCCGTCGACGACGACGACTTCGCACCCGTTTCGCGGGTCACCGACGCCGTGGCCGTGTTCGCTCCCGGCGGGTACGACCCGGATCCTGCGCGACTCGTGCAGGCCCTGCGCCATCTTTCCGTACCCGGTCGCCCCGCCGTTGCCGCGCTGACGGTCGACGGCCGCCACGACCGCTTCTCCGCGACCGACGCGGAGCGCCTCCGCTGGCTGCGGGCCGTGACCGACGATCCGGCCGTGGGCATCGCAATGGCGCTGCGCGGCGGCTACGGCGCGACGCGCCTGCTCCCGGACATCGACTTCGACGCGATGGCGAACGCGGTGCGCCGCGACGGCAAGCGCTTCGTCGGGCACAGCGACTTCACCGCAATCACGCTGGCGCTGCTGGCCAGGACCGGCGCGATCAGCTTCGCCGGACCGATGGCCAGCTACGACTTCGGCGGCCCGGCCGTCGAGTCCTTCACCCAATTTCACTTCTGGCAGGCGATGCGCAACGCGCGGCTCGACATCGCATTCGCGACGCCCGACCACGACGGCCTGGAGGTCGAGGGCGTGCTGTGGGGCGGCAACCTGGCGATGCTGTGCAGCCTCGTCGGGACGCCGTGGATGCCGGCCATCGACGGCGGCGTACTCTTCATAGAAGACATCAATGAACCGCCGTATCGTATTGAACGGATGATGCTTCAGCTCAAGCAGGCGGGCATTCTCGATTGCCAGAAGCTGGTGCTCTGCGGCGACTTTTCGGGCTACCGCGTCGCCGACTACGACAACGGTTACGACGTCGCGACGGCGCTGCGCTACGTCCGCGGAACGACCTCGGTGCCGATCGTGTCGGGGCTGCCGTTCGGGCATTGCCCGCAAAAACTCACGCTCGCTGTCGGTGCCATGGCCCGTGTCGCGATGGCCGGCGGGCGCTGCCGGCTGCGACAGGACTGGGATCTCGCCGCGACCTGATCGACCGCGCCCCGCCGCGCTCACCCGATCGGCTTCGGCACGAAGTCGAACCACTTGTGGACCGGTGACGGCATCGGCTGCAGCAGGCGTTCGAGCAGGACCGCCGGTTCCGCAGCGACGGTCAGCAGGTCGCGCTGCTCGGGTCGCACGAAGCGGTGCTCGACCATCCGTTCGGTGAACGCGAGGAAGGGGTCGTAGTAGCCGCCGAGGTTGAGCAGCCCGATGGGCTTGCCGTGGATGCCGAGCTGCAGCCAGGTCAGCATCTCGGCCAGTTCCTCGATCGTCCCCCAGCCGCCGGGCATCGCGATGAAGGCATCGGCGAGGTCGGCCATCGTCATCTTGCGTTCGTGCATGTCGGCCACGACGCGCAGGTCCTGGATGCCGGTATGGCCGAGCTCGCGGTCCATCAGCGCCCGGGGAATCACGCCGATCACCCGGCCCCCCGCAGCCAGCGCGCCGTCGGCCACGGCGCCCATCAGGCCCACGTGGCCGCCGCCGTACACCAGCTCGATGCCTCTGGCGGCGAGCATGCCGCCGAGGGCGGTGGCACCGTCGCGATAGAGCGGCCGGTCGCCCATCGAAGAGCCGCAGTACACGCAGAGTCGCTTGATCGTCGAGCCGTCCATCGAATGTCCGTATGTCGGTGAGGGAGGACCGTCGCAGCGCTCGGGCTGCGACGGTCGGGACCGCGATGATAAAATACGCGCCGTGCCACCGGGACTTGCGTCGTCCCGGATCGATCGTCGAAGCAGACGATCCGGCGCGGGTCCGACGGGACGCGGCGGTCCTGGCGCCTCGCCCGTCCGGCCGTCACCCAACACAACGATCACGCCCGGCCGGCGCCGCCACGCGCCGGCGCCTTTCCGGCGTTCTGCCCCATCGCTTCACCTTTCGATCCGGTCCACCTTGCTCTCCACAGCCAACATCACCATGCAGTTCGGCGCGAAGCCGCTCTTCGAGAACATCTCGGTCAAGTTCGGCGAGGGTCATCGCTACGGCCTGATCGGCGCGAACGGCTGCGGCAAGTCGACCTTCATCAAGATCCTCGGGGGCGACCTCGAGCCGAGTGGTGGCAACGTCATGCTCGACCAGGGCGAGCGCCTCGGCAAGTTGCGGCAGGACCAGTTCGCCTACGAGGACATGCGCGTCCTCGACGTGGTGATGATGGGTCATGACGAGATGTGGGCCGCGATGACGGCGCGCGACGCGATCTACGCGGACCCCGAAGCCAGCGACGACGACTACATGAAGGCCGCCGACCTCGAGGCCAAGTTCGCCGAATATGATGGCTATACCGCGGAAGCACGAGCTGGAGAGCTCCTCCTCGGTGCCGGCATCCCGATCGATCAGCACCAGGGCCCGATGAGCGCGGTCGCGCCCGGCTGGAAGCTGCGCGTGCTGCTGGCGCAGGCGCTGTTCAGCAACCCCGACATCCTGCTGCTCGACGAGCCCACCAACAACCTCGACATCAACAGCATCCGCTGGCTGGAAGACGTGCTCAACGCGCGCAACAGCACGATGATCATCATCAGCCACGACCGCCACTTCCTGAACCAGGTGTGCACGCACATGGCGGACATGGATTACGGCAAGCTGACCGTGTGGCCGGGCACCTACGACGACTACATGCTGGCGTCGGCGCAGTCCAAGGAACGGCAGATGAACGCGAACAGCAAGGCCAAGGAGCGGGTGGCCGAGCTGCAGGACTTCGTGCGCCGCTTCTCGGCCAACAAGTCGAAGGCGCGGCAGGCCACCAGTCGCATGAAGATGATCGACAAGATCAAGATCGAGGACTTCAAGCCGTCGAGCCGCCAGAATCCGTTCATCCGCTTCGAGGGCGAGAAGAAGCTGCATCGGCTGGCCGTCGAGGTGCAGCACCTGACCAAGTCCTACGACAAGCCGGTGATCTCCAACTTCGACATCATGGTCGAGGCCGGTGAGAAGATCGCCATCGTCGGCGCCAACGGCGCGGGCAAGACCACGCTGCTGTCGTGCACGGCGCAGGTGGTCGAGCCGGACAAGGGCATCGTCAAGTGGGCCGAGAACGCCAACCCGGGCCTGATGCCGCAGGACCCGAGCGAATACTTCGGCAGCGACGAGTCGCTGACTGACTGGATGGGCCGCTGGACGCAGGAGGGCGACGACGACCAGTCGGTGCGCGGCATGCTCGGCCGGCTGCTGTTCTCCGGCGACGAGGTCAAGAAGCCGGTCAAGGTCCTGTCGGGTGGCGAGAAGGGTCGCATGATGTTCGGCAAGCTGATGCTCGGCCGGCACAACGTACTGCTGATGGACGAGCCCACCAACCACATGGACATGGAGTCGATCGAGTCGCTGAACATGGCGCTCGACAAGTACAACGGCACGCTGCTGTTCGTGTCGCACGACCGCGAGTTCGTGACTTCGCTGGCGACGCGGATCCTCGAGGTGCGGCCCGAAGGCAT
>JBBRRW010000270.1:0-4372 GCA_038245975.1 Burkholderiales bacterium | reverse complement strand
GTGCATCGCGCCGCCGGCGTCCCTTCACGCGCCAGTTGCCGCCAGACCTTCTTGGCGCCGTAGACCTGCATATTGGCCTGCCAGACGCGCTCGATCTGAGGCGCCAGGACGTCGTCGCGTTGCGCGCGTGCACAACGTAGTTGTGGGCTGCGCTGAAGTGCCACATGTCGTCGATATCCGGACGGGGAGACCTGCAGAACCTTGCAGATCGGCTCGACCCCGAAGGTGTCGCGGTGCGCGTTGACGAACTTCCTCAGGACTTGAATCGGCGGTCGAGCTCCGCCTGGGCGAAAAACGCGCTGGCCACCTTAAGAATCTCGTTGGCTCGGCGCAGTTCCCTGACCTCGCGCTCCAGTTCCTTGACGCGCTGCGCCTCGGTCGTGGTGACGCCTTCACGCACGCCGGTGTCGACCTCCTGGCGCTTGACCCAGTCCAGCAGCGTCTGGGGCACACAGCCGATCTTGGGTGCGATCGATTCCACGGCGGACCAGAGCGACGGGTACTCCCCGCGATGCTCTTGCACCATGCGCACCGCGCGCTCGCGTACCTCAGGGGAAAATTTGTTCGACTTGTTCATGACTCCATCTTCTCAAAGGTTGGAGCCTCCACAAATCCCGGGGCGATTCAGTGACGCTCTGGTTCCGCAGTAACGCAAGTCAAATTGCGAGCATGTCGCAAGGAAGTGGACTGTTATTGTTTCTATGGACACTGACTTCGGCCGTCGTTCGGTCCCGCCTTGGTGATGGCGACATTCGACGCACATGCGGCGATCGTCGTGCTGAACCTCGCGCAGATGGACGCGTTCTGCAAGGGCATCGGCGTCGCTCGGGCTCAGACCCATGCGCATCAGTATGCAAACCCGGGCAACGAAACGACCACACGCGAAGCGCGCCTTCGCTTACCCGCGGCGGCCGCGAGGTCGACACGGAGGGGCCCGCAGGTTCGAGCCGCCTTGACAGGCGCTGCGCGTTCCGCAAATGCCGCGGCAGCCGACTACGGCAGCGGCCGATTTCGTTCGGCTGCGAGTCGCACGCCTTGTGCGATGATTTGGCTCGCCTTTCCTGTCCAGCCGCATGACCGCTCCACTCGATGACCCCGCCGGGCTGGTTGCTCGCTGCCTGCGTGGCGAAGCTGCCGGATGGGAAACGCTGGTGCGCCGCTACCAACGCCTCGTCTACACGGTCGCGATGCGCATCGGACTAGACGATCACGGCGCCGCGGACGTCTTCCAGGCCGTCTTCTCGCGATTGCTCCAGCATCTGCCTTCGCTGCGTGACCCGACGCGTCTGCAGGCCTGGATCGTCACTACGGCGAAGCGCGAGGCGCTGCGGCAACGCGACCGCAACCAGCGTACGGTGTCGATGACGGCAACCGACGACGAGGGCGCCGATGGCGCCGCGTGGGAGATGGCGGACCACGCACCGCTGCCGGAACAGGTGCTCGAGGACCTTCAGGTCCACGACAGCGTGCGGCAGGCGCTCGAGCGGCTGGATTCGCGCTGTCGCGACCTGCTGACGTTGCTGTTCACGGACAGCGACGACCGGGTGCCGTACGAGGAGGTGGCCGAGCGCCTGTCGATGCCGGTCGGCAGTATCGGTCCGACGCGCGCGCGCTGCCTCGCGAAGCTGCGGTCGCTGCTGTGACCCGGGCGCGTAACGGTAGGATGTATTTTCGCGGTCGTCTCGCGCTCTGTCGCAACTACCGCACTTACCGCCTGCCATGAAACCACTCGAGCGCCTGACCGAAGACGAGTTCGCCGAAGTCGTCCGCCATGCGGTCGCGATGCCGAATGCGCCGGACGCGATGATTCGCGCTGCCGTCGCGCTGTTTCCCGACCCATCAAAGCCGACGGCGGCCGATCGCGGCCGGCGGGTCGCGGCCGCAATCCGCGCGGTGCTTACGTTCGACAGCTGGGGTCTGGCGCCGCTTGCGATGGCCGTCCGGTCGATGCCGTCGGACACGCGCCATCTGCTGTTCAGCGCCGAAGGACGGGACATCGACCTGCGCATTCGACCGTCGGCGACCGGTTTCGAGCTCGCCGGTCAGATCCTCGGACCGGACGAGACGGGGACGATTGAACTGAACGGCGCGTCGCAGCATGTCGCCGAGCTTGACGAGCTCGGCGGGTTCCGTCTAGACGGCGTCGCGCCGGGTCGTTATCAGGCCACGCTGCGGCTAGCGGACGCGATCGTCGAACTGGCATCCATCGACGTCGGCGGCCGGGCGCCGTGACGTCGCGGCGGCGTGACGGCCATTGACGACGCCGGACACGTCCGAGACACCCGCGGCGCTGGCGCTGTGGATGGTCGACGAGGGTGCCCCGGCGCCCGCCGTCGACGCGGCGGCATTACGTGCGCTGGCCTGGGCCTTGAAGGACCTCGGCTACGCCGCGTGGAGCAGCAATCCGGCGCGCGTCGCACGGGTCGCTGATGCGCTCGGCCGCCTGCGGGCCGGCGACCATGCACTGGACGCGGGAGCCGAAGTGAGCGCGGTGGCCGCCTGGATCGACGGTATCGCGGATCTCACATGCGGCCGGATGCGCGAGGCGACCGGCCGTTTCGACGCCGCTGCTGACGGCTTTCGCGCGCTCGGTCTGCCGCTCGAAGCCGCGCGCGCCGGCGTGCCAAAGATCATCGCGCTGTCGATTTTCGGCCTCCACGGCGAGGCCGCCGCGGTCGGCGAAGCGACGCAACGCGAACTCCTCGCACTCGGCGATCGCCAGGCGGCGAGCAAGGTCAGCCTCAATCTGGGCAACCTGTATTGCCGCTGCAACGACTATCCGCTCGCGCTGCGGCACTACCGCGAGGCCGCGGTCCTGTTCGCGCGCATCGGCGATCACGAACGATCGGTGATGAGCGACGTCGGAATGGCCGACGCGCTCGCGTCGATGGGCGACTTCGACGAGTCGCTGCGCATCTGCGCGCGGGCGCGGATGCGGGCCGGACAGCACGGGTTTCCGGTCTTGGGCGCGCTGGCCGACGAAGCGGTGGCGCTCGTGGCGCTGAGCCGCGGGGAGTACCACGAAGCGCTCGCGGGGCTCGAGGCGTGCCGACGCTGCTACGAGAAGCTCGGGATGCCGCAGCACCTGGCCATCGCGGAAAAGCAGCTCGCCGACGTGTACCTCGAAATGCGCCTGGTCCCCGAAGCGCTGGCGCTGTTGACCGGTGCGCTCGAGCGCTTTGCCGCGCTGCAGATGCCGGTCGAGCAGGGATGGGCGCTCGCGCAGAAGGGCCGTGCGCTCGCGTCGTTGGAGCCTCCCGATGCCGGCGCCGACGACGCGTTCGCGGCCGCCGGCGCGCTGTTCCGCGCGCAAGACGTCAAGGCTGGCGAAGCGATGATCGCGCTGGCGCAAGCCGAGCTGGCGCTGCGGCGCGGTGAGGCCGTCGACGCGATGCGCCTCGCGAGCAACGCGCGCGCGCGGTACGAGGCCGCGCACATTGCCGAAGGCGGCTGGCGTGCGACCGCGGTGCTCGCCGACGCCGAGCTGATGGCCGGCCGGATCGAGCGGTCGGCCGCGCGCTTCGACGGGGCGCTGGCCGGGGCGCGTGCGATGCGGCTGTTGTCGGTCGAAGTGCGGTGTCTCGCGGGCCGCGGATCGGCCGCGCTGGCGGGCGGCGACGTCGACGCGGCCCGGCGCTTCTTCGAAGCCGCGATCGCTGCCTTTGAAGAGCAGCGTCGACTGCTGCAGGGGGATGACCTGCGCGACGGCTTCCTTGCGGATCATTTGCGACCGTATCTCGCGCTGCTGCGTCTGGCGCTGGCCGACGCGCCCCAGGACGGTTCTGACCAAGCGGCGTCGGCCGTTCTCGAAAGCCTAGAGCGCTTTCGCGCGCGGGTGCTCGACGAACGCCTCGGCAGCGGCAGGGCGCTCGCGGACGAAGTCGGCGACGTCGAGGTCGGCTTGCGGGCGCGCCTCAACTGGTTGTACCGCCGCATGCAGCGGCTCGACGGTGCGGAGCCGGACGGCGGGCCGATCGACGAGGCCCGTCGCATCGAACACGAACTGCTCGAACACGGCCGGCGTCGGCTGTTCGCGTCGCTGCCCCGGGATGCGGGACCGGTCGCGGACCGGGCATTCGACGCCGACACGCTGCAGCGCGCCCTCGATCCCGCAGAGGCGCTCGTCGAATACGGGGTGCAGGACGACGTATTGTTCGCGTGCGTGGTGACGCGCGACCACGTGACGCTGGTGAACCCAGTTGCCCCCTGGCCGGCCGTCACCGAAGCGCTGCGCGCGGCGCGCTTCCAGATCGAGACGCTGCGCCACGGCACAATGCCGGTGGCGCGCCATCTCGACGTCTTGGTGCGGCGGGCCCAGGTCAGGATGGCGACGCTGCACGCGTTGCTTTGGGCGCCGCTCGCCGCGCTGCTC
>JBBRRW010000269.1:0-4385 GCA_038245975.1 Burkholderiales bacterium | reverse complement strand
GCGCGCGACTTCGCGGGTGTCTGGGCCGACAGCCGCTACTGGGTACAGGCCGATGCGGAACTCGCCGGCACCGGCATCGAGTCGATGCGCATTCCGGCCGCGACCAGCGCCGCCCACGTGGACTGGCTCGCCGACCATCTGTCGATGGGCGACGTCGTCGCCGTCGACGGCAGCGTCATCGGCCTCGCGGCCGCGCGCCAGTTGCGCAGCGCGCTCACGGAACGCGGCATCACGCTTGAGACCGGCGTCGACCTGCTCGACGACGTCTGGCCCGATCGCCCGTCGCTGCCGACGCCGCCGATCTACGAACACGCGAGCCCTTTCGCGCCACGCTCGCGCGCCGACAAGCTGGCCGACGTGCGCGCCGCCATGAAGACCGCAGGCGCCGATGCCCACTTCATCTCGACGCTCGACGACATCGCGTGGCTGTTCAACCTGCGCGGCAGCGACGTCGACTACAACCCGGTCTTCATCGCGCACGCGCTGATCGAGCCGCACACCGCCACGCTGTTCATCGGCGACGGCAAGGTGCCGGCCGACGTCCTTGCGGCATTGCAGGCCGACCACGTGACGATCGCGGCCTACGCCGATGCGTCCCGCGCGCTCGGCACGCTGACCGACGACCGCGTGCTGCTGCTCGATCCGCGTCGCATCACGCTCGCGTTCCGCGAAGCCGTGCCGAGCACAGTCCGCGTCGTCGAGGCGATCAACCCCTCGACCTTCGCCAAGTCGCGCAAGAGCGCCGACGAAGCCGCGCACGTGCGCCGCGCGATGGAACAGGACGGTGCGGCGCTGGCCGAATTCTTCGCGTGGTTCGAGGACGCCCTCGCCAAATCGCAGGCCGGTGGCGAGGCCGTCACCGAACTGACGATCGACGACCGGATCACCGCTGCCCGCGCGCGGCGCGAAGGCTTCGTGTCGTGCAGCTTCTCGACCATCGCGGGCTTCAACGCCAACGGCGCGATGCCGCACTACCGCGCCACCGAGGCCTCGCACGCGACCATCGAGGGCGACGGCCTGTTGCTGATCGACTCGGGCGGCCAGTACACGTCCGGCACGACCGACATCACGCGCGTGGTGCCGGTCGGTACGATCTCGGCCGCGCAGAAGCGCGACTTCACGCTGGTGCTCAAGGGCATGATCGCGCTGGCTACCGCGCGCTTTCCGCGCGGTACGCGGTCACCCAGCCTCGACGCGCTGGCGCGCGCGCCGATCTGGGCCGCGGGCGTCGACTACGGCCACGGCACCGGTCATGGCGTCGGCTACTTCCTCAACGTCCACGAAGGTCCGCAGTCGATCTCGCCGCACGCGCCGCCCGATCCGCACACCGCGATGGAGCCGGGGATGATCACGTCCGACGAGCCGGGCATCTATCGCCCCGGCCAGTGGGGCGTGCGCATCGAGAACCTGGTGCTGGCGATCCCCGCGCGCTTCGACGGCGCCGTCGACGGACGCGGCGACTTCGGCGAATTCCTCGAGTTCGAGACGCTGACGTTGTGCCCCATCGACACGCGCTGCATCGACCTGGCCCTGCTGCGCGACGACGAGCGGACCTGGCTGAACGACTATCACCGCGAGGTGGCGCGTCGCCTGACGCCGCTCACGTCCGGTGCCGCGCGCACCTGGCTCGAGCGCCGCACGCAGGCGATCTGACCGTCGGGCCGAACGTCCGCCGGGCCGAGACCCTCCTCGCGCAGGCACGCGCCGATCTCGCATCGCAGACGACGCTCGTCGCACAGGACCGCAATGCGCTCGGTTGGAGCGACTGTGTCAGCAGGACACCCAACGCGCTGCGCGATGTTTCGACGCGGCGTATCGGACCTCTCCGGAAACCGCGCCGCAGGGCGTGCGAAGACGTGTCTTCGAGGAACCAAGCCCGCCGCCATCGCTCGATGACAGCGTGTGGCCGCGGCATGCACCGGACCTCGGTGCGGGACGGCGGCCCCGCTTCACGTCAGTCATCCTGGAGATCACCATGAACCCCCTCAACAAGTTGGTCGTCGCGGTCGCGTTCGCATTGCCCCTGGTCGCGAGCGCGCAGACCACGCCGTCA
Organism: Burkholderiales bacterium; assembly: GCA_038245975.1. Taxonomy (GTDB): domain Bacteria; phylum Pseudomonadota; class Gammaproteobacteria; order Burkholderiales; family Burkholderiaceae_D; genus CAHJXF01. The sequence continues at coordinate 2,332 of JBBRRW010000269.1, read as the reverse complement.
CCCGATATCAAGCCGGCCGACCAGCCGCGCACGCAACTGGAAAAGGACCAGACCACGAAGAACGGTCAGGCCACGAAGTACGGCGCACCGGGCACCGATACCGGCGGCGCGATGAGCAAGGATCATTCGGCCAAGAAGAAGCGGATGAAGGCCGACAGGACGTCGACCGAGAACACGACGCTGCCCGGCGACCTGTCGACCTACCCGGGGCCTTCGCGCGAGCCGAGCTCGACGAAGTAAACGATTGCCGGACGTCATAAAAAAGGCGGCCGCGAGGCCGCCCTTTTTTTGGGGTGCGACCGCTCAGGCGTTGCGCTTCGCGAACACACCGTAGATCACCAGGATCACGATCGCGCCGACCAGCGCCGCGACGAAGCCCGCGTTCTCCGTCGGGCCGTAGAAGCCCACGGCCTGTCCGATGAAACGCGCGAGGAACGCGCCGGCGATACCGAGGATGACGGTGACGATGAACCCCATCCCGTCCTTGCCCGGATGCAGGAATTTGGCGAGAACACCGACGATGAATCCGATGACGATCGTACCGATGATGCCCATGCCCATGCTGCTGCTCCCGATGAGGTAGTTCGATTGAAGGGCGCGATTCTGCCCTGCCCCGGTCGTGAGATCAGGCGGACAAAGCCTTATATCGGATGCGCTTCGGCTTCGCGCCTTCCTCGCCGAGCCGCTTCTTCTTGTCGGCCTCGTACTCCTGGTAGTTGCCGTCGAAGAAGGTCCACTTCGAGTCGCCTTCGGCCGCCAGGATGTGGGTGGCGATGCGGTCGAGGAACCAGCGGTCGTGGCTGATCACCATCACCGAACCGGCGAACTCCAGCAGCGCATCTTCGAGGGCGCGCAGCGTCTCGACATCGAGGTCGTTCGACGGCTCGTCGAGCAGCAGCACGTTGCCGCCGGCCAGCAGCGTCTTGGCGAGATGCAGCCGGCCACGCTCGCCGCCCGACAGGTTGCCGACGATCTTCTGCTGGTCGCCGCCCTTGAAGTTGAAGCGGCCGAGATACGCGCGTGACGGCATCTCGAAGCGGCCGACCGTGAGGAGGTCCGCGCCCCCGGTCACGTCTTCGAAGACGGTCTTCGTGTTGTCGAGGTCCTCGCGCGTCTGGCCGACCAGCGAGACCCTGGCCGTCGAGCCGATCGCGACCTCGCCGCTGTCCGGCTTTTCCTGTCCCGAGATCATGCGGAACAGCGTGGTCTTGCCGGCGCCGTTCGGCCCGATGATGCCGACGATCGCACCGGCCGGCACCTTGAACGACAGGCCGTCCATCAGCATCCGGTTGCCATAGGACTTCTTCACGTCCTTGAACTCGATGACCTCGTTGCCCAGACGCTCGGCGACCGGGATGAAAATCTCGTTGGTCTCGTTGCGCTTCTGGTACTCCTGCGAGTTCAGCTCCTCGAAGCGCGCGATGCGGGCCTTGGACTTGGCCTGCCGCGCCTTCGGGCTCTGGCGCACCCATTCGAGTTCGGTCTTCAGCGCTTTCTGGCGTGCGGACTCGGTCGACTCCTCCTGCTTCAGCCGCTCCTGCTTCTGGTCGAGCCACGAGCTGTAGTTGCCCTTCCACGGGATGCCGTGGCCGCGGTCCAGTTCCAGGATCCACTCGGCCGCGTTGTCGAGGAAGTAGCGGTCGTGAGTCACGCCGACGACGGTGCCCGGATAGCGCAGCAGGAACTGCTCGAGCCACTCGACCGACTCGGCGTCGAGGTGGTTGGTCGGCTCGTCGAGCAGCAGCATGTCGGGCTTCGACAAGAGTAGTTTGCACAGCGCCACCCGCCGCTTCTCGCCGCCCGACAGCGGGCCGATCTTCGCGTCCCACGGCGGTAGTCGCAGCGCATCGGCCGCGATCTCGAGCTGGTGGTCGCTGTCGCTGCCGGCCGTCGAGATGATCGCTTCGTAGCGCGCCTGCTCCTCGGCCAGCTTGTCGAAGTCCGCATCCGGCTCGGCGTACGCCGCGTATACGGCCTCGAGCTTGGCCTTCGCCTCGAACACTTCGCCGAGGCCCGACTCGACTTCCTCGCGCACCGTCTTGTCGGGATCGAGCTGCGGCTCCTGCGGCAGGTAGCCGATCTTCAGGTTCGGCATCGGCGTCGCTTCGCCTTCGATGTCGGTGTCGATGCCAGCCATGATCTTCAGCAGGCTGGACTTGCCGGAACCGTTGGTCCCGAGCACGCCGATCTTGGCGCCCGGGAAGAACGACAGCGAGATGTTCTTGAGGATCTGGCGTTTCGGCGGAACCATCTTGCCGACGCGGTTCATCGTGTAGACGTACTGGGCCATGGCGGTGCGGAGGGTGACGAGGACCCGTGGTGTGCGAGGGAG
>JBBRRW010000268.1:0-4429 GCA_038245975.1 Burkholderiales bacterium | reverse complement strand
GCACGACCTGCTGGCCGGGACTGGCCCCGGCGGGCCAGTTTCTTTCTTGAGCCGCCAAGAAAGAAACCAAAGAAGGCGGATCCCGCGCTGCGGCATCACAGGGCACCACGTCACGGCTCGGTTGCGCCATTGCCCGGAGAGGCTCGCGTTGCATTGCACGCGACGGCGCCTCCTGTTTGCCTTGGGCTTGACCTTGGTCTTGCCTTTGCCTTTGACGGGTCCCCGTTCGGAGGCGGGCACCGCTCGCTCCGCGAGCGGCAGCCGCCGGGGGTCGCCTTCTTTGCTTATTTTCTTCGGCGAGACGAAGAAAGTAAGTCGCCGCCCGCGACAAGGGCAATCTTCAACAGACCGAGAAAGAACCAAAAGCCCCCAAAAACCTCTCAAGCAAAAAACCGCTCGATCTCCACCGCCAACAACTCCGGCTGATCGTGATGCAGCATGTGCCCCGCCTCCTCTACCCACAATCTCTCCACCTTCCCGATGCGAGCGATCCGGTCGCCATACCCCGGCAACGCATCCATCCGATTCGCATAATCGGATCTCCTCGCCATGACCCACAGCACCGGCGCCGCAATCGCCGCCCAGCACGCCGTCACCTCCTCGACGCGATACAGATAGGCGTTCACGATCTTGTGCGCCGGGTCGCCGAGGATGCGGTAGGTGCCCGCATCGGTCGGTGCGGACCAGTGCAGCGCGAGGAAGCGCGCGCGGTCTTCGTGCAGGCGCGGATTGGTCTTGCGCAGTCGCGCCACGACCGCCTCGAGCGACGGGTACTCGCCCAGCGTCGGCGGCTGGCGCAGCTCGGCCATCCACTTCGCCAGTCGCGCCGGCGCCTTGTCCGGCGCATCGCCCGACATGCCGAGCCCTTCGAGATTGACCAGGCGTTCGATGCGCTCCGGTCGTGTACCCGCATACATCAGCGACATGTTGCCGCCGAGGCTGTGGGCGACGAGCTTGACCGGCGCTTCGGGCGAAAGCATCTCGAGCAGCGCGTCGAGATCGGCCATGTAGTCGGGCAGCCAGTAGCAGCCGGCCGTCGACCATCCCGTCAGGCCATAGCCGCGCCAGTCCGGCGACACCACGTGCCACTCGTTCGCGAGCGCATCGACGAGGAACTGGAACGACGCGGAGACATCCATCCAGCCATGCACCATCACCATCAGCGGCGCGGAGGGATCGCCCCATGCGCGCAGGTGATAGTCGATCTCGCGGATGCGGACGAAGCGGGAACGACTGGCGTGTTTCGGAACGTAGGCTGGCATGCGCGGGGAGGCTGGCTTGAAGGATCGTCGAACGCGATGGCTTGCCTCGCACGACGCAGGCCGATTATAAGAGGCCGGTCCCGGTGCTTCGACGGCGCGAGCGACGATGCTCGCGAAGCGCGCGGCCACACCGTGACGGACGACCACAACGACGGAGACGAAAGATGATCGATCGCCATGCCGCGCTGATGCGCGACTTCCGCTGGCGGGTGCCGGAGGACTTCAACATCGCGACGGCCTGTCTGCGCTGGGCGGACGATCCCGCGCGCATCGCGATCGTTGCGGGCGCCGACGCCACGATGCAGGAGACCTTCACCTATCGCCGGCTGCGCGACGACGCGGACCGACTCGCGCACGCGCTGCGCGATCGCGGTGTACGGCGCGGTGATCGCGTGGCCATCGTGCTGCCGCAATGCGCCGAGACCGCGATCGCGAACATGGCGGTCCATCGCCTCGGCGCGATCGCGATGCCGCTGTCGTTGCTGTTCGGTCCGGATGCGCTCGAGTACCGCCTGCAGGACAGCGCGGCGGTCGTCGCCATCGTCGGCGCCGCACAACTCGGGGTGTTCGACGATCCGCTCCACGGCATGAGGACGACCTGCCCCGCACTGCGCCACCTGATCGTCGTCGACGACGCCGCGATCGATCGCGCCGCAGGTCTCATCACGGACTGGCACACGCTGATGGCCGGCCCGGCGGTTCCGTTCGAAGCCACGCCGACGCGCGCGACCGATCCCGCGGTGCTGATCTACACCAGCGGCACGACCGGCGCACCGAAAGGCGCGCTGATCCCGCAGAGCGCGCTGCTCGGCAACCTGTCCGGCTTCTGCCTGTCGCAGAACGGCTTTCCGGAACCCGGCGACGTATTCTGGTCGCCGGCCGACTGGGCGTGGACCGGCGGGCTGATGGATGCGCTGCTGCCGACGCTGTACTTCGGCGTGCCGATCGTGGCCGACGACGCCCGCCGCGACGGGCGCTTCGATCCGCTCGCAGCCTTCGAGCTGATGGCGCGGCATCGCGTGACCAACGCCTTCATCTTCCCCACGGCGTTGAAGATGATGATGAAGGCGGTCCCGCATCCGCGCCCGCGTTACGACCTGAAGCTGCGCGGCATCATGAGCGCGGGCGAGGCGGTAGGCACGGCCGTGTTCGACTGGTGCCGCGACGCGCTCGGCGTCACCGTCAACGAGATGTTCGGGCAGACGGAGATCAACTACATCGTCGGCAATGCACATCGCGAATGGCCGGCGAAGCCCGGCTCGATCGGTCGCCCGTACCCCGGCCATCGTGTCGCGGTGCTCGACGAGCAAGGCGGCGTCTGCGCGGTCGGCGAAACCGGCGACGTGGCCGCGAACCGCATCGACGCACACGGCGACCTCGACCCGGTCTTCTTCATCGAGTACTGGAACAACCCGCAGGCCACCGCGGCGAAGTTCGACGACGCCGGCTGGTGCCGGACCGGCGACCTGGCCTACGCCGACGACGACGGCAACCTCTGGTACCAGGGTCGCGCGGACGACATGTTCAAGGCCGCCGGCTATCGCATCGGCCCGTCGGAGATCGAGAACTGCCTGGTGCGACACGAGGCCGTGGCCAACGCGGCCGTGGTCCCGAGTCCCGACGCCGAACGGGGCAATGTCATCAAGGCCTACGTCGTGCTGAGCGCGGGTTTCGAGGCCGGCGATGCGCTGGTGGCCGCGTTGCGACAACACGTCCGCGAACGACTCGCGGCTTACGAGACGCCGCGCGAGATCGAGTTCGTCGATGCGTTACCGATGACGACGACCGGCAAGGTGCAGCGCAAGGTCCTTCGCGAACGCGAAGCGGATCGCCAGCGGACACGCCCATGACCAACGGCCCTCGCGGGCCGTTGGTCATGGCGTGCGAGCGATCGACGCTCAGGCGCGGTTCTTCCTCCTGCGCAGCATCGACAGTGCAGCGAAGCCTAAGAACATCAGGACCACGGTTTCAGGCTCGGGAATGCCGCGCAGGGTCTGGCTGGCGAGCGTCTGCAGGACCAGCGCCTGTGCCGCGGTGATGCCGAGGTCGCGGGCGACCTGGTCGAAACCGATCGACAGGGGGTCCATGTCGGTGACGTCGCCGAAGAACATCAGCGCCTCCATGTAATAGCCGAACACGCTCGCGTGATAGCTGTCGGGCGCCCACATGTTGACCTGGCCGAGCTGGATTCCGTCATAGGGGTTGGTGTCGGCGAAGCCGGTCTCCCAGGTCCGGGCCCAGGCCTGGCCGGTCTGGATGACGTCGTCGATATGCGGGTTGGCGGCCTTCGCGGCGTTGTAGCCGGCACGGACGTCCTGCTCCATCGCGTAGATCGACTGGCCGTACCAGTGTCCGCTCGGCAGATAGGTCTGGTCGGCGCGCGTCCACGTCGCGTCGAGATGGATGTCGACGTTGTTGTTCTTCGCGTAGAGCTCGTCGGCGAACAGGCCCGAGTACGTGATCAGGCTGGCCGGGTTGCCAGGCTTCGCCCCGTCGAGCGTGCTGTAGCTCTGCAGCACCACGTGATCCCAGGCCTGGTTGATCAGCGAGTTGCGGTTGGCGTAGTGCCAGTCGATGCCCACGCCCGGCTGCGTCTCGAGGCTGACGTCGTAGTTCAGTCCCTTCTCCAGCGTGAACGCCTTGAACAGCGAAGGCACGCCGCCGATGCCGGAGCCGTTGAGGTCGGTCACGGTGCCGGGGTTGTAGGGGCGGACCAGATCGGGGCCGCCGGCCGCCGCACCGTACGTGAAGCTGTTGCCGACGAAGAGCACCGTGATCGGTGCGGCGGAAGCCGCGAACGGCAGCGAGGACATCAGTAGCGCGGCGGCCACGCCGCGCAGTCGCGGCGAGGACAGGGAAGGCAGGTGCATGGTGGTCTCTAGGATGTGGCGTCGGCGCAGTTCGCTGGGCCGATCCCGTGAAACGGTGGCGATCGGGTCGCGACTTTTTTCCCGCGTGGAACGTTCGATGCGCACGAATGGAATAAATCAGCGCCTTCGAACCTAACTCGCGGAGCGAGCGCCTGCGAGCACGTTGCGTGCCACCGTCGCAAGTCCTTCTTTTCGCTGGAGGACGCGGCGATGCTGCAGTTGCACCTGTAAAGCGGGTCGACAGTGCGATGGGCGACTCGGCGCCGCTCGCGAAAGCGTCAGCGGATGAGCTGGTTC
>JBBRRW010000267.1:0-4446 GCA_038245975.1 Burkholderiales bacterium | reverse complement strand
TGTCGCGACGCGGGTCGTTCCACGGTCGCGTCAGTTCGTTCGCGTGCCGCAGTGCGACGAGCGCGTCCGTGTGGCCGCTCGCAACGGACGGATCACGAGCCGTGTCGGCGCGGGATCGGGTGCCTCATGCGATCAGCGTGACCAGCCGCGGCTCGATGGTCGAACCGGAGATTCGCAGTTCGCCGACCGAGATCGGCAGCCTGAAGCGGCGCGGTCCGGCGCTGCCGGGGTTGACGTAGAGCACGCCGTCGCGGTCGACGACCGTCGGCCGGTGCGAATGGCCGTGAACGACGATCGCGACGTCGGCGGGCAGCGTGCCGTGCGCCACGTCGGCGACGTCGTGCACCGCGTGCAGCGTCACGTCCTCGATGCGAATCGTCCGTGTCGTCGCGAGGCCGTCGGCCCACGGGCCGCGATCGTTGTTGCCGCGGACCACGACGACGGGCGCGATCGCGGCCAGCCCTTCGAGGACCGACGCATCGCAGACGTCGCCGGCATGGACGATGCGATCGCAGCCGCGGAGGAAGTCCACGGCCTCGGGTCGCAGCAGCCCGTGTGTGTCCGAGATCAGCCCGATGCGTTGCATGCCGTGGTCATCCGAGGTCGATGCGGAAGCGCAGGCGTGGCGCGCCACCGTGTGCCGCAGGCTTCTCGAAGGCTTCGACGAGGATGCCGCCGTTCGCCGCGATCACCCGCTGCGACGCCAGGTTCACGACATCGGTCGTGACCACGACGAACGGTAGGCCTTCCCGTTTCGCGTCCTGCAGGACGCGCCCGAGCGCGGCGGTCGCATGACCCTGGCGCTGCTTCCACGGCACGACCGAATCACCGATATGTCCGAGGCAATACGACAGCAGGTCGGTCGTACCGCGCTGCCAGCGCAGGCCGACGATCCCGCAGAAGCCGTCGTCCCACATCCAGCGCCGCAAGCCCGGCAGATGCGGCACGAGGCTGCCGTCCGGCAGCTTGATCGGGCTGCCGAGCGCATCGCGGTCGATCTGTGCGGCAAGGTACGCGACCGGGTCGGCCTCCACCTCGGCGAGCTCCTCGCGCGCGGCGTCGGCGCCGCCCAGGCTGTCGGGAGACCAGCCGCGCGCGAGCGCATCCTTGAAGCTGTCGAGATAAGCTGCCGCCGGCCACACCAGTTCCATCATCGTCGCCGTCTGACCGGCCCGCGAAAACGAGAGACCGCGATCCTAGCGCCGAAGCGCGGGTCGACGGCGACGTGGCAACCGACGGAGGGCAGCAAGCGAATGATCGAAGACACCGTGTCACCCGCCACCGAAATCCCGGAGCCGCCCGCCGTCGTGCCGCGCGAGGTGGAGCTCAAGCTGTTCGTCCCGCCGTCGAGCGCGGCGCGATTGTGGAGTCATCCGCTGCTGGTGGCGCATGCCGTCGGACCGCTGCGCGTCGCGCGCATCGAGAACCGCTACTTCGACACGCCCGGGCACGAGCTCGCGCAGCGGCGCATGGCGCTGCGCCTGCGTCGCATCGGTCGACGCTGGCTGCAGACGCTCAAGCAGTCGCTGGCCGACGAAGGGGCGATGAGCGCGCGCGGCGAGTGGGAGATGCCGGTCGCCGGGCCGGCGCTCGAGATCGGACGCCTGCGCGACACGCCGCTCGCGACGATCGCGCCGGTGCGGTCGTTGGCGCGTCGGCTGCAGCCCCTGTTCACGACCAACTTCCGTCGCGAGTCTCGGCTGTTGCGTCTGCCGGACGGCAGCGAGCTGGAGTTCGCATTCGACGTCGGCGTCATCGGCACCGGTCGCGGCAGGACGCGGCGTTCGCTGGCGATCCGCGAGGTCGAGATCGAGGTGAAGGGCTCCCCGGACGGCGCGACACCGGATCTGATGCGCTTCGCGGCGCGGCTCTGTCGCGACGTCGCGCTGATCCCGCTGGCCGCCAGCAAGGCTGCGCGCGGTTACCGGCTGGTCGATGGCGCGGCGCTGGAACCGGAACGGGTCGTGCTGCCGGTGCCCGAGGCGTCCGATCATCCGGCGGTCTATCTGTCGCACGTGCTGACAGCCTGCAACCGGGCGCTGCTCGTCAACGTGCACGCGCTGTTCGAGCTCGCGGCAGTCGACGCGTCGATGGACGCGCGGGTCGAATTCGTCCATCAGGCCCGCGTCGCGGTGCGCCGGATGCGCAGCGCGCTGCAGACCTTCAGGCCGGTCGCCGACGGTGGTCGCTTCGACCGTCTCGACGCACGGCTGACCATCATGGGCAAGGCCTTCGGCACGGCGCGGGACTGGGATGTCTTCGTCACGACGACGCTGGCGCGGATCGCCGACGAGGTCGCGACCGACGCAGTGGGTCGCGCGGCCCTCGATTCATTGCGCGTCGACGTGGCCGAACGACGCCTCGACGGGCATCGCGGGCTGATGGCCTATCTCGATACCGGCACGTTCGGCGAGACCACGATCGCCGTCGAACGCATCGCCGCGCGCCTCGCTGCCGGCGCCGGGGAAAAAAGTGGCAAGGGCGGCAAGCCCCTGGGCGAACGCGCACCCGGGTGGCTGTCGGTCCAGCGCGATCGCGTCGTTCGACGGTCGCGACGCATCGCGGTGCTCGACCAGGACGAGCGCCACGGCCTGCGCACCGAGGTCAAGCGCATGCGCTACGCGCTCGACCTGCTCGAAGCACTGTACGAGCCCCGTGCGGTGAAGCGCTTTGGCGATGCGCTGACCGAGGTGCAGGACAAGCTCGGCAAGCTCAACGACGCGGTGGTCGCCGACACGTTGATGCTGTCGTTCGGCGAGGCCGAGGCGCGGACGCTGATCCGCAGCCGTTTCGGCGCGTGGCTGGGCAGGCAGGTCCACAAGCAGTTGCCGAAGGTCGCGGCGCTGTCGGTCGGACTCGAGCTGACGCCGCAGCCGTGGGCCGTGCCCGCCTTGAAGAACCCGGACCCGGCCGAACCTGTTGAAGCCGGGGAAGCTGTGAACGATTGCGGATAATCGGGATCGACGTCCGCTCATCGCCTGCAAGATCGCGACCCCGCCACCCCATGAATTCCACCACCACCGACCTCTTCGGCACCCACGCCCCGATCCCGCCCGCGCGCGGCGCGGCGCGCCGGGAACCCGCGCCCGGCGATCCCGGCGTCATCCCGCTCGCCGAGCGTCTGCGTCCCCGCACCATCGACGACGTGATCGGCCAGCCGCAACTGCTCGGGCCGGGCAAGCCGCTGCGCGTCGCGTTCGAGTCGAAGCGTCCGCACTCGATGATCCTGTGGGGTCCCCCCGGCGTGGGCAAGACGACGCTCGCGCGCCTGATGGCCGATGCCTTCGACGCCGACTTCATCGCGCTGTCCGCCGTGCTCGCGGGGGTGAAGGACATCCGCGACGCGGTCGCACGAGCCGAGCTGACGCGGGCCCAACGGACGCATGATTCGGCTGGCCGCCAGACCATCGTCTTCGTCGACGAGGTCCATCGCTTCAACAAGAGTCAGCAGGACGCGTTCCTGCCGCACGTCGAGTCGGGCCTGTTCGTGTTCATCGGCGCGACCACCGAGAACCCGTCGTTCGAAGTCAACGGCGCGTTGCTGTCGCGCGCCGCGGTCTACGTGCTGACCAGCCTGACCGTCGACGACCTCGATGCGCTGATCACGCGTGCGCTCGACGATCCGCTCGCGCCTGAGATGCGCGGGATCGCCTTCGCGCCGTCGGCCCGCAAGACGCTGATCGCGAGCGCCGACGGCGATGCCCGCAAGCTGCTCAACAACCTCGAGATCGTGGCGCGCGCGGCGGACGCGGAGGCGCCTTCAGCGGCCGATGCCACCACGCGTCCGCTGATCGACGATGCGCTGCTCGGCCGCGCGCTGTCCGAGAACCTGCGGCGCTTCGACAAGGGCGGCGATGCCTTCTACGACCAGATCAGCGCGCTGCACAAGGCCGTGCGCGGCAGCCATCCCGACGCGTCGTTGTACTGGTTCTGCCGCATGCTCGACGGCGGCGCCGATCCGCGCTATCTCGCGCGCCGGATGATCCGCATGGCGAGCGAGGACATCGGCCTGGCCGACCCGCGCGCACTGCGCGTCACGCTCGACGCGGCCGACGTCTACGAGCGGCTGGGCACGCCCGAAGGCGAACTGGCGCTGGCCGAAGCCGTGATCTATCTCGCGTGCGCCGCGAAGTCGAACGCGGTCTACACCGCGTACGGCGCGGCCCGCGGCTTCGTCAAGCAGGACGGCTCGCGCCCGGTGCCGCCGCACATCCGCAACGCGCCGACCAAGCTGATGAAGGACCTCGGCTTCGGCAAGGAGTACCGCTACGCGCACGACGAGCCGGAGGCCTATGCGGCCGGCGAGAGCTACCTGCCCGAAGGGATGGACGAGCCCGGCTGGTATCGACCGACCCCGCGCGGTCTCGAGGCGCGGATCCGCGAACGGCTGGCGCATCTGCGGGCGCTCGACGCCGCGCGCGACGATCCGCAGACCTGAGGTATCGA
>JBBRRW010000266.1:0-4448 GCA_038245975.1 Burkholderiales bacterium | reverse complement strand
GCCGACGACACGATGCGCCACGCGGCCGAGCTCGAGGCGGCGCTGCGCGCGGACGACTGGCGCGAGACGCTCGCGGTGCTGTTCGGCAACCAGCCGGACCGGTGGAGCGAAGCGCTGACCGGCCCCGAGCGACTGCGCTGCATCGTCAACGCGTTGACCCGCCTGCGCTACTGCTCGGACGACAACCGCATCGACTTCAAGGCCAAGGACGCGCCCGCGGCGGCCGGCGAGCCCTTCCCGCCACTTCCGACCGGCTATCGCGCCTGGTTCGACATCGAGACCCGTCGTACGCGGGACACGCTGGTCGTGTTCGGGCACTGGTCGACGCTGGGCCTGATGGTGCGCGCCACCGTGGTCGCGCTCGACAGCGGCTGCGTGTGGGGCGGCGCGCTCACAGCAATTCGTCTCGAGGATCGAGCAGTGTTCCAGATCCCGTGCCCGCGGGCGCAACGCCCCGGCTGACGATCGCATCGTCGTTCACCACGATCACGGTCGAGCGACCCTCGATCGCTTCGTGCGCGTCGTCGTCGAAGTCCAGCGCGCGCGCGATCATCGCCCGCGCGGTCCGCGCAACCGCGTGACGCGTGCTGGCGCCGCCGTCGATCGCGTCGATCAGGTGCATCTCGGCGACCAGCGGGCCGTGTCGCGCGATCCGCAGGATGGACTGCAGCAGCGTGACGTCGCCGACATACGAGGTGGCCGTCGTCGGGCCACCCCGCACGTCGCGGTAGCGCAGGCCCGCGACGATGATCGGGGCACCGGCGTCGATCGCCGGCTGGATCAGGTTGGCGTGGAACGTCAGCAGGCGGTCGCCTTCGCTGGTCGTGCCTTCGGGGAACATGCCGATCAGGTGGCCGTGACGCATCAGGTCCGCCGCCCGCTGGTTGACCTCGCGGACCGCGTGCCGCTTGCCGCGCTCGATGAAGATCGCGCCGGTGCGATCGGTGAGGTAACCGAGCAGCGGCCAGCGCGAGATTTCGGACTTGGCGACGAAGCGCGCAGGCCGCAGCGCATGCACGAGATAGATGTCGAGCCACGAGATGTGGTTCATCAGGAACATCGCGCCGATGCCTTCGGGCCGCAGTGCGCGATCGATGACGGCGGCGCCGCGCGCCGCATCGGCGGACGGCCCGACCACGCGGACCTGGATGCGGAAGATCACCAGCACGCGCCGCGACCACCAGCGGATCAGTCGTCGCCGCGCCGGCAGCGACCGGAACGGGAACGCGAGTGCGACGAGGACGACGGCGAGCGCGATGTGCTGCACCACGCGCGCCAGCGTGAAGACGAAACGGAACCAGGAGGTCATGCGGGGCGCTTCACCTTCGCGAGGGTTCAGTCGCGCGACTCGTGGACGACGGTGCCGCCGACCACCGCGGCGCGCACCCGGCCCTTCATCTCGTAGCCGAGGAAGGGCGTGTTCTTGCCCTGGCTCTTCAACGTGGCCGGCGAGACGGTCCAGCGCGCCTCGGGATCGAACAGGCAGAGGTCGGCCACGCCGCCGATCTCGATGCGGCCGGTCGGGATCGACGACACCGCGCCCGCGATCACGGCGGCCGACCGATGCGTGACGCGGGCCAGCGCATCGACGAGCGGCAGACGTTCTTCGTCGGCCCACTTCAGGACCAGCGGCAGCAGCAGCTCGAGGCCGCTGGCGCCGGGCTCGGCCTCGCCGAACGGCAGCAGCTTCGCGTCGTCGTCGACCGGCGTATGGTCGGAGCAGATGGCGTCGATGGTCCCGTCGGCAAGCGCGCCGCGCAGAGCCGCCCGGTCGCGCTGGCCGCGCAGCGGCGGATCGATGCGGCACTGCGCGTCGAAGAACCCGATGTCCATGTCGGTGAGGTGGACGTGATGGACGGCGACGTCGCAGCTGACCGGCAGCCCTTCCGCGCGGGCAGCCCGCACCAGCGCCACGCCGCCCGCCGACGACAGGCGGCACAGGTGCACCCGCGGCGCGGCACTGACCCCCTGTTCCATGCCGAAGCTGCGCAGCAGTTCGAACAGCGTCAGCAGCGCGACGGTCTCGTTGGCCGCGGGCACCGACGGCAGCCCGAGCCGCGCGGCCACCGGCCCGCTCGCCGCGACGCCGCCACGTCCGAGATAGGCATCCTGCGGCCGCCACCACACCGTGAAGCCGAAGGTTTGCGCGTACTGCAGCGCGCGCAGCAGGACTTGCGTGTCGGCGATCGGCACGTTGGCCTGCGAGAAGCCGACGCAGCCCGCGTCGTGCAGCTCGCACATCTCGGTCAGCGCCACGCCGGACAGCCCCATCGTCAGTGCGCCGAGCGGATGAACATGCGTGCGGTTCAGCGTCCGCGCGCGGTGCTTCAGCATCTCGACCAGGCCCGGCTCGTCGAGCGGCGGATCGGTGTCGGGTGGGCAGACCAGCGACGTGACGCCGCCGGCCAGCGCCGCGTCGATCTCGGACTCGAGCGTCGCGCGGTATTCGGAGCCGGGCTCGCGCAGCCGCGCCGAGAGATCGACGAGGCCGGGGCACACGACCAGCCCCGTCGCGTCGATCGTGCGGCCGGCCTTGAAGTCGTCGCCCGCGCCCGGCTCGACGATGCCGACGATGCGGCCCGCCGCGATCAGCAGGTCGCGCGCCGCGTCGAGCCGCGTCGCGGGATCGATCACGCGGCCGTTGCGGATGGCCAGTCTCATCGGAGTTCCGTCATGCGAGGTGAGTGTCCAGGGTTCATGCCGCCGCGAGGATGCTCATCACGGCCATCCGCACCGCGATGCCGAACGTGACCTGCGGCAGGATCACGCTCTGCGATCCGTCGGCCACCGACGACTCGATCTCGACGCCGCGGTTCATCGGGCCCGGGTGCATCACGATCGCATCGGGCGCGGCCAGCGCCAGCTTCTCGGCGGTGAGGCCGTAGCTCTTGAAGTACTCGTGGGCCGACGGCAGCAGCGCGCCGTTCATCCGCTCGTTCTGCAGGCGCAGCATCATGATCACGTCGACCCCGGCCAGGCCCTTGGCCATGTCGGTATGGACCGAGACGCCCATCTGCTCGAGCCCCGACGGCAGCAGCGTCCGCGGCCCGATCACGCGGACTTCGGGGACGCCGAGCGTGGTCAGCGCGTGGATGTCGCTGCGGGCCACGCGCGAATGCAGCACGTCGCCGACGATGGCGACGCGCAGCTTCGTGAAGTCCTTCTTGTAGTGGCGGATCGTGTACGCGTCGAGCAGTCCCTGCGTGGGATGCGCGTGACGCCCGTCGCCGGCGTTGATGACGTGGATGTGCGACGGGTCGTCGCCGCGCACAGCCTTGTCGAGGTGCTTCGCGATCAGGTAGGGCGCACCGCTCTGCGAGTGGCGCACGACGAAGATGTCGGCATGCATCGCCGACAGGTTGTCGATGGTGTCGAGCAGCGACTCGCCCTTGTTGGTCGACGACGCGGCGACATGCAGGTTGATGACATCGGCCGACAGCCGCGCCGCCGCGATCTCGAACGTGGTCCGCGTGCGCGTCGAGTTCTCGAAGAACAGGTTGAACACGCTGCGGCCGCGCAGCAGCGGCAGTTTCTTGACCTCGCGTCGCGGATCGACCAGCCCGACGAAGCCGGCGGCCGTGTCGAGGATGTGGACGATCAGCGCGCGCGGCAATCCCTCGATCGACAGCAGGTGCTGCAGGCTGCCGTCTCGATTCAGTTGCGGGTTGAGCATCGCGTGCGGTCCCGGTTGGACGATCAGTTCAACGGCCGCACGGTCTTCGCGATCGTGAAGCGGAAGCCGTCGGCGTCCTGCGCCAGCACGAACTCGCGGTCGCGCGCGAGGCACAGGCGCGCGCCCGACCAGCGCGCCGCCATCGGCAGCTCGCGCGCGTCGCCTTCGGGGGTCTGGCGATCGACCAGCACCGCCAGGTCCACGCGTGCCGGCCGGCCGAAGTCGAACAGCACGTTGAGCGCGCCGCGCAGCGTGCGGCCGGTGTAGAGCACGTCGTCGACCAGCAGGATGTCGGCGCCGTCGACGTCGAAGTCGATTTCGGTCGGCTTGACCTGGCCGTGCAGTCCGATGCGATTGAAGTCGTCGCGATAGAACGAGATGTCCAGCGCGCCGGGCCGCCCCGGCAGGCCGAGATCGCGATGCAGCCGCTCGGCCACCCAGGTGCCGCCGCTGTGGATGCCGACGAGGCGCGGCACGCGCGCGCCGCGTTCGGCGACATGCGCCGCCAGCGTGGTCTTCAGCGCGGCGTAGAAGCCTTCGGCCTCGGGCGCCGTGGCGGTGTCGGCGTAGGACGACAGGTCGGTCGTCATGCCGGCACGCCCGGCATCGGCAACGCATCGAACCAGCGTTGCAAGATCACCTCGGCCGCCACGTCGTCCAGCGCCTTGGCGCGACGCGCGAGGCCGGCCTGGCGACGATCGCGATGCAGCTGGTCGGCGTCGATCGAGCTGTAGCGCTCGTCGACGCGCTCGACCGGCAGGCGGAAGCGCTGGCT
>JBBRRW010000265.1:0-4467 GCA_038245975.1 Burkholderiales bacterium | reverse complement strand
TGGCAATGGACCGCATGGTCGGCAACGACTTCGCGACGGGGCTTGCCAACCTGAAGGCGCTCGCCGCGCAGTGATCTCCCGCCGGGCGCGATGAAAAAAGCCTCGCGTCGCGAGGCGTTTCAATGACCGGCAGCCGGGATCAGGTGCCGGACGGTCCCAGGCTCGGCACGACGGCCGGCGGGGTCTTCTTGCGCTGCGGATAGTTGACCCAGTGCACCTCGACGCCGCGTGCGCGGGCGATGTTGTTGATCGCAGTGACCTTCTGCGTGTCGACGCCGCTGTCGTAGGTCGCCGCCTGGTCGGCGAGCGACGCACAACCGCTGATCGATACGGCCAGTCCTGCTGCAATGAGCACGATGCTTTTCATGGCGAGTCTCCCTGCGAGTGGAACGATACGGCGTCGCCGGTCGTGAAACGCTGGAGATCGACCTGTCGCCGACACGAGTACCGCCTGTCGACGGCCGCTCGACGTCTAGTATTGAGCCGCACCGCGTCACGCGCAACCATTTTCAGCGCTTCGGCGACAGCATCGTGCCGCGGCATTTCGCACTGCCGCAATGGCAGGCGAACTGCTTCTTGAGCGTCGGCGTGTAGCGCTCGTCGAGCGACAGCCCGTAGTTGTAGACCAGCTCCTCGCCTTCGGCGATGTCGCGCAGCGCGAGGATGAAGATCCGCGTGCCCCCTTCGCCTTCGATCAGTTCGGCTTCGCAGTTGGGCTCGCACGAGTGGTTCATGAAGCGCGAGAAGTCGCCGCCGACGTTGCCGTCGATCACCGTGTCGTCATCGACGCTGAAGTAGAACGTGTGGAACGGCTGCTCCGGATCGTGCGGATGGCGGCGTAGGGCTTCGGGCCAGCCGATGCGTTCGCCGACGTATTCGCAGATCCGTTCGCCCGCTGCGATGGGCACGCGCGCGACGACGCCACGGCCATGGATCGCCGAGTTGCGCACCATCGCCTTGCGATTGCGCATCCGTGCCCGCGCGACCGGGACGGGGGCCGGCGGCGCGATCTTGGATGTCGAGGCGCGCCTGGCCTTGACCGGGGCCTTGGTGCGCGTTTTCGAAAGGAGGGTCTTGGACGATTTCATGGGTGCGCCGTCGTGGGGAAGGGTGACTACTGGAAGATCTTGAACAGGTTGTTGAACGGGGCGGTCCAGATCGGCAGGCCGGGGATCGCATCGATCTTCGAGGTCTGCTTGCGGACGGCGTCATCAGGTGCACCGGGATTGAGTCGCTGGAGAAGGCGTCGACCGCGATCGCGTCGAACGTCATCGCGTGGCCGTCGGCCAGCGCGCGTTCCATCGACAGCCGCACGCCCCCCATCGCCAGCGCGATCGTGGCTTTGCTGTCCGCGAGGCACCGCGGTCTCGCCGAACCACGATAGGGTCTGCTGCGCGATGATCGGCTGCACGAGGAACAGCAGGAACGCGGATGAGACGATCGTGATGCCGTACGGGATCATCGATACGGCGCGGACGCAACGGGTTCGGGCATTGACGACGAGGCGAGGGGCAAGACGTGCGAACGAAGGCGCCGATTGTAAGGGGCGAAACGGGTGATGTGAGACCGCTGAAGGCGTAAATGTTCGTCACCGGACCTGCGACGCCGCCGAGGGCACGGCGACTGCAAGACGCGGTGTGCGGATTGATGGAGTGGGCCATCGATGACCAACGAGATCGCTCTTCCATCGATGTCCGAAAACGGCTGGTCTGGTCCATTGCCCGAGCGTATAAAGTCGGCATGGACACGAACCCTCTCGACCCCGACAGCTGCTACCGCGCCGTCGTCGCGCGCGACACGCGTTTCGACGGGCACTTCTTCACGGCGGTCAAGACGACCGGCGTCTACTGCCGTCCCGTGTGCGCCGCGCGGACGCCGCGACAGTCGTCGTGCGACTTCTATCGCACGGCTGCGGCGGCAGAGCGCGACGGCTTCCGCCCCTGTCTGCGTTGCCGACCGGAGCTCGCACCAGGACGAGTCGGCTTCAACGCGACGCTGGCCGAGGCGATCTTCGCGCGCCTGCAGGCCGGCGCACTCGACGAAGGGTCGATCGAGACGCTGGCGGCCGACATCGGGCTGTCCAGTCGTCAGGTCCGGCGCATCGTGCTGGAACACTTCGGGGTCACGCCGATCGAAGTGGCGCAGACGCATCGCCTGCTGTTCGCGAAGAAGCTGCTGCAGGAGACGACGCTGTCGATGACGCAACTCGCTTTCGCGTCGGGCTTTCGCAGCCTGCGTCGCTTCAACGCGGCCTTTCGCGACCAGTACGGCCTCGCGCCGTCGGCGTTGCGGCGCGAGGCCGGCAGCGTGCGCGACGACGCGGACGCGATCGACGGGCATCAGGGCGACATCGTGCTGCGCCTGTCGTACCGGCCGCCTCTCGACTGGGACACGATGGCCCGCTACCTGGCCTATCGCGCGACGCGCGGTGTCGAGCAGGTCGATCTCGTCGACGGCCTGCCGATCTATCGTCGGACGGTGTCGCTGCAGACGGCGGCTGGGCCGGTCGCCGGATGGCTGTCGGTGGCGTTGCCGTCGCTGCAGCAGTCGACCCGTCGCAGCTTCGCGAACGTGCTGGTCGTCACGTTGTCGAGCGGCCTGTTGCCCACGCTGATGACCGCCACGCAGCGCCTGCGCGAACTGTTCGACCTCGATGCGGACCCGTTGCGCATCGCGGCGCATCTCGCGAGCGATCCGCTGCTCGCGGCCGAAGTGGCCGCGGCGCCGGGGCTGCGCATGCCGGGCGCGTGGGACCGTTTCGAACTCGCGTTGCGCGCGGTGCTCGGTCAACAGGTGAGCGTGGCCGGTGCGTCGACCTTGTCGGGTCGCATCGCGCGGCGCTTCGGCGACGCGGTGGTCACGCCCTTCGCGGGGCTCGACCGCACGGCGGTCGCGCCGGAGGTGCTCGTGCACGCGGACCTGGCCGACATCGCGGCGATCGGCATGCCGCGGTCGCGCGCCAATACCGTTCGCGAACTGGCGCGCTTCGCTGCCGGCGGCGGCCTGCGCATGGCGCCCGGCACCGCGTGCGACGAGGCAGTGGCGCTGCTCGACGCGGTACCGGGGATCGGACCCTGGACCGCCCACTACATCGCGCTGCGCGCGCTGCGCTATCCCGATGCGTTCCCCGCCGGTGACCTCGGGCTGCGCAAGGCACTGGGCCTGCTCGAAGGACTGGCCGTCGTTCCCACCGAAGCCGCGCTCGAACGGCGCTCGGCAACCTGGAGGCCGTGGCGCGCCTATGCGGCGGCCACGCTGTGGCATGCGCTGGCCCGCAACGCCTCCGTCGTCAAAGGAAGAAAGTCATGAACACCGTGTGCTACCGGCATCACCCGAGCCCGATCGGTCCGCTGTTGCTCGCGGCATCGGAACGCGGCCTGTGCGCGCTGTACATGCAGACGCAGCGCCACGTCTCCGATCAACCCCATCCGTCGTGGCGGGAGCCGACGCGATCGGACGTGAAGCAGGTCGCGCTGCTCGACGAGGCGGCTCGCCAGCTCGACGATTACTTCGCCGGCCGGCGCGTCGACTTCGACCTGCCGCTCGATGTCGAAGGCAGCGCGTTCCAGCAGACGGTCTGGCGCGCTCTGTGCACGATTCCGTTCGGCGAGACCTTGAGCTACGGCGAACTGGCGCGGCGCATCGGCAACCCGAAGGCGGTCCGCGCCGTCGGCCTCGCCAACGGGCGCAACCCCGTCTCGATCGTCGTGCCGTGCCATCGCGTGATCGGCGCCGACGGGTCGATGACGGGCTACGGCGGCGGCCTCGAACGCAAGGTCTTCCTGCTGGCGCTGGAGGCCCGCGTGAAGGGCGTCGCGCCGTCCGGACAACTCGCGCTCGTCTGAAGAAGGCCGATTGCGCTGCCCCGGCATGGGCTCGCCCGAACGGCGGCCTCGCGGCAATCCGGGTTCTAGGTTCTAATACGGCAGGCCCCGCAACCGACGCCCACGGCGCGTGCGGGTCGATCCCTCAAACGGACCTTTTCCACCGGAGCTTATGGCCAAGCCAAACTATCAATACGAGAAACGCCAGAAGGATTTGGCCAAGCAACGCAAGAAGCAGGAAAAGGAGCAGGAGAAAGCCGCGCGCAAGGCCGGCAAGGTCGGCGGCGAAGGCGAGCCCGGCGCCGAGGCGGAGACCAGCGTCCCTGCCGTCGAGGCGGCACAGGAAACCCAGGCATAAGGTCGTTCGAGGCGAGGGATCGTCTCGCATGCGGTTTCGCACTACCCTTCACGCGCCGTCGTGAAGGCTCCTTAGCAACCCGACGTCCCGCTTGCCGTTCGATGCGTCGGTCGCGTCACCGGCCAACCGGCCGTTTCGAACCATTCATGTCCTCGTCGAGCGAATCGGGCGGTTCTGTCGTCGCCATCTTCTGGGCCCTCGGCGCGAACGCCGGGATCGCCGTCGCGAAGTTCGCGGCCGCCTCCTACACCGGCTCGGGCGCGATGCTCGCCGAGGCGATCCACT
>JBBRRW010000264.1:0-4481 GCA_038245975.1 Burkholderiales bacterium | reverse complement strand
GTCGGCCGCGCGCTCGATGTCGGCGTCGTCGCACACGATCACCGGCGCATGGCCACCGAGTTCCATCGTGCAGCGCTTCATCAGCGACCCGGCCATCGCGGCCAGCTGCTTGCCGACCGCGACCGAGCCGGTGAACGAGACCTTGCGGACGATCGGCGAATGGATCAGGTGCGTCGACACCTCGTGCGGTACGCCCCACACGATGTTCAGGCACCCGGCCGGCAGTCCGGCGTCGTGGAACAGGCGGGCGAGCGCGACCACGCCGCTCGGTGCGTCTTCGGGTCCCTTCAACACGATGGTGCAGCCGGCGCCGAGCGCCGCGACGACCTTGCGGATCGCCTGGTTGAACGGGAAGTTCCACGGCGTGAAGGCCGCGCAGACGCCGATGGGCTCGCGCAGCACCAGCTGGCGCACGCCGTCGATGCGCGGCGGGATCACGCGACCGTAGATGCGGCGGCATTCCTCGGCGTGCCACTCGGCGTGCTCGGCGCACATCATGACTTCGCCGACCGCCTCGGCGATCGGCTTGCCCTGGTCGAGGGTCATGTTGGCGCCGATGGCCTGCGCCCGTTCGCGCGCCAGCTCGGCCACCTTGCGGAGGATCCGGCTGCGTTCGATCGGCGACGTCTTCTTCCAGGTCTCGAAGGCCCGCGCCGCGCTCGTCAGCGCGCGGTCGAGGTCTTCGGTCGTGGCGTGTGGCAGGCGGCCGATCACGGCGTCGGTGGCGGGGTCGAACACGTCCTGTTCGCGGCGTCCCTCGCCCTTCACGAAGCGGCCGTTGATGTAGAGGGCGAGGTCTTCGTAGGCGTGGACGGGGGTGGCGGCTTGGGCGGCGGTATCGGGCATGGAGGCTCCTTTCGGGAGGGGTCGAAGAGGTTCAGACGAACGCTGCGTCCGATGGTTCGGAACGATCAGTCGATCGGATCGAGAAGACGCACGCGGAAGTGCTTCGTGGCGCCGCGCTTGCCGTCGTACATCTGCGCGTCGGCATGGGCCAGCAGCGTGTCGAGATCGACGGTAGCCTTCGCATCGATCGCGACACCGATGCTCGTGGTCACCCCGAACCCGGACAGGCCGAGCACCGCATCGAGCTTGGCCTGCAGCTGCTCGCAGAAGCCGGGACCGTCGTCGGGCCCGGTCTCCGGCAGCAGCACCACGAACTCATCGCCACCGAATCGTGCGCCGATGTCGCTGGCCCGCAGCGAGCCGGCGAGCGCCGTACCGAACGCCTGCAGCAGCCGGTCGCCCCGCGCATGACCGGCGGAATCGTTCACGCGCTTGAAGTGGTCGAGGTCGATGAACGCGAGGGTCACCGGGCGCATGTGACGCTTGCACAGCGCGAGGGCGACGCCGGCCTGCTCGACGAACGCGGGGCGACTGTTGAGTCCGGTGAGCGCGTCCTTGCGACTCGATTCCCGGGCCTGCTCCAGCAGCTCCGCGAGACGTGCGACGAGCAGAGCGACCACGAGGAAGGCCGTGCCCTGCGTGAAGAAGTCGATGACGAAGACGTAGACGGGGACGTCGCCGGGGGCGGTCCCCCAAAAGGCGACGAGCCAGGCGACGACGGAGAACAGCGACGCCACCGCCGCGCCCGGTCGACCGAGGCGATGACCGGCGTAGGCCAGCGGCAGGAAGTAGAGCGCGGTGACGCGGACGTCGACTCCGGTGACGAAGTCGACCAGACCGACGCACAGGCTCGCAACCAGGGTAGTGAGATAGGTCTTGACCCTGGCATTCGAAATGTGTCCTCCAGCATGCGATGAGACCAACTCGGGAACCGCGGGCCCTGCTGCTGCACGAACCCGGTCCGGCGCCGGTTCGGGGTGCAGCGATTGTGCCTCACGTCGGTGGCGTCATTGCGGCGTGCGCGGGCTTGAGGATCGCGCGCCCCCGGATCTGCCCCTGCCGGAGCGCCGACAGCGTCCGTTCCGCGTCCGCCAGCGGCGCGCTGGCCAGCGGCAGGTCGGGGAAGCCGGCGGTCTTCGCGAGCGTCATCAGTTCGTGCATCTCGGCCGGCGAGCCGACGTAGGAGCCGATCAGCCGCACCGCCTTCATCGCGATCATCGCCGGCGAGATCGACGTCGCGCCACCGAACAGTCCGACCGAGACCAGCGTGCCGCCCTTGCGCAGGACACCGAAGCCGAACGCGAACGTCTCGCCGGCACCGACAAAGTCGATCGCCGCGAGCACGCCGCCGCCCGTCGCCTTCATCAATGCGCGTGCGGTGCCGTCGGCCTTCGGGTCGATCACGTCTGCGGCACCGGCTGCGCGCGCGATGTCCCATTTGCTCCGGTCGACCTCGGCCACGATCGGCGCGGGCAGGCCCATCTGGGCGGCCATGCGGATGCCCGACAGGCCCACGCCGCCGGCGCCGATGATCAGCAGCCGCGCGTCATGGCCCGCGGTGCTGAAGCCACTGGCGATCTTCTTCAGCGCGCTGTAGGCCGTCAGGCCCGAGCAGGCGTAGGTGCAGGCCTGCTCCTCCGACAGCGGCGCGAAGTCGAACAGGTACTTCGCGTCGGGGACGAGGACGTGATCGGCATAACCGCCGTCGACGTTCACGCCGATGGCCCGCGCGGCACCGCACAGGTGCTCGTCGCCGGCCACGCACAGTGCGCACCGCCCGCAGCCGATCCACGGATAGACCACGCACCGGTCGCCGACCGCGACGCCGGTCGCGTCGGGGCCCAGCGCCACGACCGTGCCGGCGATCTCGTGACCGAGCGTGCGCGGCGGCGCGACGCTGGCCGCGAGGCTGACCCGGTTACCGTTGCCGAGGTCGAAGTAGCCGTCGGCGAGATGGACATCGCTGTGGCACACGCCGCAGCTGCCCACCTGCACGAGCACTTCGCGACCCTGCGGGACCGGCGTCTCGCCGTGACTCTCGATGAGCGGCGTGGCGAAGCGTTCGAGGCGATAGCTGAGCATGAAGATTCCTTGAGGGTTGCCGCCGCGGGCGGTCGTCGGTACGAGCGCTCAGACGCCTAGGAAGCCCGCCAGCGCTTCGCTGTCGTGGAGACGCTTCGAGTCGCCTTCGAGCACCACGCGACCCTTCTGCAGGACGATGCAACGGTCGGTGTGGGCCAGCACCGCACGGTAGTTGCGGTCGACGATCAGCGACGCGATGCCGCTCGCGCGGATCACGCCGATGATGCGCCAGATCTCCGCGACGATCAGCGGGGCGAGGCCCTCGGTGGCTTCGTCGAGGATCACGATGTCGGGGTTCAGCATCAAGGCGCGACCGATCGCCACCATCTGCTGTTCGCCGCCGGACAACGCGCCGCCGCCGTTGCCGATGCGCTCGGTCAGCCGCGGGAAGATCTCGAGCACGCGCTCGAGTGTCCATGCCGCGCGCGTCGTGCCGTGCGACGGCCGCGGCGGCCGCGCGGCCATCACCAGGTTCTCGTACACCGACAGGTTGGGGAAGATGCCGCGTCCTTCGGGCACGTAGCCGATGCCCCGGCGCGCGATGCGGTCCGCCCTCTCGTGGGTGACGTCGCGACCCGCGATGCGCACCGCGCCGCCGCTCGCGCGATGCAGGCCCAGCATCGTGCGGATCAGCGTGGTCTTGCCCATGCCGTTGCGGCCGAGCAGCCCGACCGCCTCGCCCGGCGCGATCGCCAGCGACACGCCGTGAAGGATGTGGCTCTCGCCGTAGTGCGCGTGGACCGCGTCAGCGACGATCAGCGAGTCGCTTGCGTCTCGCGCCGTGGCGCTTGGTTGAGCGACGGCGTCCGTCGTCTTCATGCGACGAACTCGTCGCCGAGGTACGCGAGCTGGACCTCGGGGCTCGCGCGCACCGCGGCCGGCGTATCGCTCGCGATCACGCGCCCGTTGACCATCACCGTGATGCGGTCGGCGACGCGGAACACGGCGTCCATGTCGTGCTCGATCAGCAGCACCGCATGCCCGTTCTTCAGCTCGTGCAGCAGGGCCAGCATGCGCTCGGTCTCTTCGGCGCCCATGCCGGCCAGCGGCTCGTCGAGCAGCAGCACCTGCGGATCCGTCGACAGGCACATCGCGATCTCGAGCTGGCGCTTCTGGCCGTGCGACAGCGAACCGGCCGGACGCGCGGCGGCGTCGAGCAGACCGGCGCGCGCGATGGCGCGCAGGGCCGCGTCGCGACTGTCGACGCAGCGCGACGTCGGCGTCCACCAGTCCCACACGCGCGGCCAGCGGGCCTGCGCGGTCAGGCGACAGTTCTCGAACACGGTGAACAGCGGAAAGATCGTGTTGCGCTGGTAGCTGCGGCCGAGACCGGCGCGCGCGCGTCGCGGCTGCGTCCACGTCGTCACGTCGTCGTCGAGCAGCCTTACCGATCCGGCCGTGACCGGGATCTCGCCCGACAGCACGTTGACCAGCGTCGACTTGCCCGCGCCGTTGGTGCCGATCACCGCATGCAGCGTGCCGCGGGTCAGCGTGATCGACACGCCGTCGACGGCCTTCAGCCCGCCGAAGTGACGCGACACGTCGGTGGCGAC
>JBBRRW010000263.1:0-4492 GCA_038245975.1 Burkholderiales bacterium | reverse complement strand
TTGCTGCTTCGCAGCGGAACGGCTGCACGTCTCGCGGGGCTATCGTCGTCGACCCTCCGGATCTGGGAGCATCGCTACGGGGTGGTGTCGCCGCCAAGATCGCCGTCGGGCCAGCGCACGTACTCGATGGCGGACGTCCAGCGCCTGCGCCTGATCAAGCAGCTGACGGCCGAGGGCCATGCGATCGGGACGGTCGCCAACCTCGACCTCGACGAGCTCGGCAGTCTGGCGTCGGGTAGCCGGCTGTCCGCGGCAGGGCAGCAGCGGGTGCTCGTAGTCGGACATGCCGCCGCCCGGAAGCTCAAGGGCCGGCTGGGATCTTCGCCGGTCCTCGTGTTCGACGACCTCGGTGACATGGAGTCGAAGGTGATCGTCACCGGTGCCGCCGACGTGCTCGTGGTCCACGTGCCGTCGCTACAACCGACCACGCCCGAGCGGATCCTTGCGCTCCGGACCGTGCTGCCCGTCGTCAGCGTCGTCGTGGTCTATGCCTTCGGCACCGAGGCGGTCGCCGAAGCCCTCCGCGCGGCCGGCGTCATCGTGCGTCGCGAGCCCATCACCGGTCGGGAACTGGCGCGGCTGGTCGTCTCGGCGAGGCCGTTGCCAGCTGCGTCTGCGCGCCGCACCCAGATCGATCCGAGGCACTACGACGATGCCGAGCTGCTCGCCCTGACCGAGATGGCTTCATCGGTGGCCTGCGAGTGCCCGCGACACCTGGCCGAGATCGTGACGATGTTGGTCGGCTTCGAGTTCTACAGCAACGAATGCGCAGCGCGCAGTCCGGCCGACGCGGCGCTGCATCGCCATCTCGGCGAAGTCACCGGCGTCGCGAGAACACTGCTCGAGCAGGCGCTCACGCGCGTGGTCGCCGAAGAACGGCTTTAGATCCAGATCGGATCCCGCGACCGACCCGGTCCCTTCCTCGCACGATGATGCCGGCCGTCCGGTGCACGGCGGCTCCGCGGCGAGGCACCGTCACATCCGGTTTCAGGCAATCGCATGCCGACTGGAACTCCGGTCCGGCATTCCGCTCTGTCTGCCGAACCTCCCCCGTGTTCTTTCTCAGCGAGCTCGTTCATGAATGGCAGCTGGTATTTCTCTTTTGTCTTCCCGTCGTCGCGGCTCGCCGCCGTCCTGTCGACGGCTCTGCTGACCGTTGTAACGATGACTGCACAGGCCGGGTCACTCGACGATCTCCATGCGTTCGCTGCGCAGACCCGAACGGCCAAGGGCAGCTTCACGCAGCGCATCGTGTCGCGCACGCAGAAGGCGTCGCAGCCGAGCAGCGGCGACTTCGTGTTCGCGCGGCCCGGACGTTTCCGCTGGACCTACGTCAAGCCCTACGAGCAACTGCTGGTCGCCGACGGCGAGAAGCTATCGATCTACGACAAGGACCTGAACCAGGTGACGGTCCGCAAGCTGGGCGACGCGCTGGGCAACACGCCGGCGGCCATCCTGTTCGGCAGCACCGACCTCGACAAGACCTTCGATCTCAAGGACACCGGCATCCGCGATGGCGTCTCGTGGCTCGAGGCCAGTCCGAAGAGCAAGGACACGACCTTCGAGAAGATCTCGATCGGCTTCCGCAACGGCGAACTCGCGGCGATGGAACTGCGCGACGCGCTCGGTCAGACCACCATGCTCGACTTCAGCAACGTCGAGCGCAATCCGAAGGTCGACGCATCGACCTTCGCCTTCACGCCGCCGAAGGGCGCGGACGTCCTGCAGAACTGACTTCCGCCCGAAGGTGCGGAAGTCATCCCCGCGAAGGCGGAGATCCAGTGACGTTCGACGCCGCGAAAGTGCGGACGTCATGAGCAGCGAATTCAGCCCTCGAGCTTCGCGTCCATCGTGATGTCGGCCTTCAGCAGCTTCGATACCGGACAGCCTGCCTTCGCCATGCCCGTGGCCTTCTCGAAGGTCGCCTGGTCCGCGCCCGGGATCCTGCAGGTCACGTCGAGGTGCACGGCCGTGATGCTGAAGCCGTCGCCGTCCTTGTCGAGCGAGACCGTCGCCGTCGTGCGGATGCTCTCCGCGGTCAGGTTCATGTCGCCGAGGATCAGCGACAACGCCATCGAGTAGCAGCCCGCGTGCGCCGCGCCGATCAGTTCCTCGGGATTAGTGCCCGGCCCGTTCTCGAAGCGCGCCTTGAAGCCGTAGGGCGCCTCCTTCAGCACGCCGGTCTGCGTGGAGATGGTGCCGCTGCCGTCCTTGATGCCGCCGTGCCAGTAGGCCGATCCGCTCTTCTTGATCATGTGCGTTCCTCGATGTCGTGATGGGCATTGCGTGGGTCGCGCGCGGTGGGACCGTGTACGGCCTCGGACCGCGTCGCGTCCTTCAAGTTCGGTGGCCGACCAGCACCAGCAGCAGCGCGATGGCGCCCGGGATCGCCTGCACGAAGAGGATCTTGCGGCCGACCGTGAGCGCACCGAACACCCCGGCGACGATCACGCAGGCGAGGAAGAAGGACTCGATGGCGACCGCGCCGGGCGCGCTCGCCGGACCCGCGTAGAAGGCGACCACGCCCCACAGCAGGCCGGCGACGAGGAAGCCGTTGTACAGCCCTTGATTGGCCGCCAGTGCCTTCGTGGCTTCGGCGAATGCCGGGTCCAGCTTGAAGGCTTTGCGCCCTGCGGGTTTCGTCCAGAGCACCATCTCCAGCAGCATGAAATAGACGTGCAATGCGGCGACGAGCAGGACGGCGATGGTGGCGATGACGCTCATGGATGGTCTTTCGTTGACCCTGCGTGGTGTGGCTCGAACGCGGTCGCGGAGCCGCGGATTCAGGTCTTGTATTTGCAGTGGCGCGTCTTGCCATGAGCGATCCATTCGATCGCCGTCGCGAAGCGTGACGCACACGTCGCGTCACGCTTCGCTTCGACGATCCACTCGATGTAGCCGCGGCGGCTGCCCGGCACGAATGCGTCGAATGCGGACTGCGCCTGCGGGTTCCGGCGGAGCGCGTCTGCAAGCTCCGCCGGCATCGTCAGCGCAGCCTTCGGCGGGATCTTCGGGCGCGCGGGCCTGCGGTCCACTTCGTTGAGCTTCATCGCGGCCTTGATGAAGCCGCGCAGTGTCCGCTCCGCCGGCAAGTCGGCCAGCGACGTGATGCGTCCGAGGTTGCCCATGCCGTCCTCGCCGACCTGCCTCGGCAGCTCGGGCAGTTCTTTGGCGCGCCAGAAGCCGAGGGAGCAATGCGCCTTGAGCGCCGCCAGGTTGCACAGCGGGCTGCCGCGATAGTCGAAGAACGACATGCTCCACTTCAGGGTCTCCTCGACCTCGGGACAGGTCGCGTGCACGAGGGCGCGCGGATGCGCGAGGATCGGTTGCGCGTAGTCACCGGACTTCGCGATGTAGGCATCGATCCGCGGGTCGCGCGCTGCGGCCGGCTGCTCGTTCACAGTGGTCTGCGCCAGACTCTTCATGGTCTCTCCCGTCGCTGGTCGGTATGGATCCGATTCTGTCGCCGGTCGGCCCGACACGATGCATGGCGGCAGGCGCCCGCGCAAGTGACCGGTGCCGATGATCGTCGTCGGTGCGATCGCCGCTACGCACGCAACGACGTCGTCGCCGGCTACTTCGGCGAATGCAGCGCGACCTTGTTGCCTTCGGTGTCGAGGAAGGTCGCGTAATAGCCGATCTGCGGCGTGATGAGGGTCTTCTCGGTCAGCACCTTGCCGCCCGCGACCTCGACCCGCATCAGCACGCCGGTCAGGTCGTCGCCCGCCTTCAGGTAGACCATCGTGCCCTGGCGCGCGGGCAGGAAGTCGTCGACCTTGACGATCGCACCACCGATCCCGCCCTTCCCATGGTCGAACAACAGCATCCCCATGCGGGCGGGACCCATCTGCATCTCGGGCATCTCGTAGTCGAAGACACGGCTGTAGAACATCTTCGCGCGGTCGAAGTCGTCGACCGGGATCTCGAACCAGTTCACCGCGTGGGTCTGCATTTCCATCGTCGTCCTCCATTAGTGTAGGGAGCCTGCGACCGCGAAGCGCGGGCGCAATTCAAACGGAATCGGGTCCGTCCGGCGCATCGACGATCAGCCGCTTGCCGAGGCCGATGGTCTCGTCCTCGAGGTAGCCGAGCGTGCGATAGAAGCCTAATGCCGCGGTGTTCGTGACACGCAACTGCAGGTTGAGTTTGGGGCAGCCGCGCAGCGTCGGCAATCGTTCCGCTTCCCGCATCAGTGCGCGTCCATGGCCGCGGCAGCGCGCCGCTTCGGCCATCGCGAGGTAGTTGACCCGGCCGCGGTGGCCGTCGTAACCCACCATCGCGGTCGCGATCACCGCGTTGTCGACCGTACCGACCAGGAACAGCTCCGGCTGCACCGTCGCCTTGCGTGCGATGTCGCGACGCGGGTCGTTCCACGGTCGCGTCAGTTCGTTCGCGTGCCGCAGTGCGACGAGCGCGTCCGTGTGGCCGCTCGCAACGGACGGATCACGAGCCGTGTCGGCGCGGGATCGGGTGCCTCATGCGATCAGCGTGA
>JBBRRW010000262.1:0-4525 GCA_038245975.1 Burkholderiales bacterium | reverse complement strand
GGGTCCATTCGGTGAAGCTCCCAGCCGGCGACCTGATCGTCTATCCGGCCACCAGCCTGCATCGGGTCGAGCCGGTCACGCGCGGTGCGCGGGTCGGCTGCTTCTTCTGGATCCAGAGCCTGGTCCGCGACGCGGGGCCGACCAAGCGACACGCGTGAAGCTCACCGGCTGCCACCACAACCTGCTGCGGATGCGGACCGATCCCCGATCGTTCATAGCGGC
Source organism: Burkholderiales bacterium (assembly GCA_038245975.1). Taxonomy (GTDB): domain Bacteria; phylum Pseudomonadota; class Gammaproteobacteria; order Burkholderiales; family Burkholderiaceae_D; genus CAHJXF01. The sequence goes on along the minus strand of JBBRRW010000262.1, from coordinate 4,303 downwards.
GGCTCCATCGCCGCTCACTACTCACCCTCCACTTCAAGGGGAGGGCCGGGGAGGGGATGGGTTCAGCAAGTTTCAGAACGACCCCGCGTCGCCCGGATAGACGATCGGCGACTCGTTGCCGAACTCGCCGACCGCGGCGACGCCGAAGGCCCAGTCGTCGATGACGATGTCCTTCAGCACCGTCGTCATCGGTGCCGTGCCGGTGGCCCGCACGTCGCGGTGGTACTGCCACTGCGGCGCAGTCGTGTCGCGCCACCAGATGCGATAGCCCACGGCGCCCGGAACCGGCTGCCAGGTCACGGTCGTGTCGTGCTTGACCGCGCCCTCGGCGACGACGCCGGTCGGCGGTGCCGGCGCAGCGGCCATCGCCGCCAGCGTCAACGCGTTCAGGCGCGTGACCTGCGCGAGGTAGGCGAAGTCGACGAACTCGATCGTATCGCCGTAGTGCCGGCCGTTCTCGACGCGGACGTCCTGGTGCTGGCGGTCGTAGTGCTCGTGCGACTCGGTGACGCGGACCGCCGGGTAGCCGGCCTCGAGCATCGGCACCTGGTCGCCGCCGCGACCGAAGCGGTCGGTGCGGTAGACCATCTTCACCTTGAACCCGGCCATGTCGCGTTCGGCGATGCCGGCCATGTAGCGCGCCAGGTTGCGGGACGGCGAATCGATCTCGCCGCCGCGATAGCGACGGAGGTTGGCCTGCGCCTGGGTCTCGGTCGCCTTCGTGCCTTCGGAGAAGACGCGGATCGTACTGCTGTCGTGCACGCCGTCCTCGCCGAAGGTGTTGCCGACGATGTCGTTGTTGAGGTCGCCCTCGACCTTCCAGCCCTGGGCCTTCGGGTAGTCGGCGAGCACTTTGCCGCCGTAGAGGCCCTGTTCCTCGCCGGACAGCGCCGCGTAAACGATGGTGGCGCGGAACTTGTGCTTCGACAGGACACGGGCGGACTCGATGGCCGCGGCCACGCCCGAGGCATCGTCGTTGGCGCCGGGCGCATCGGTCGTGAAGTTCATGCCGTCGCTGTTGCGCGAGTCGATGTGGCCGGCGATCAGCACCACGCGCGTCGGATCGCTGGTGCCGCGCTGGATGGCGATCACGTCGACCACCTCGGTCGCCTGCGGCAGGCGGGCGCCGGTGAACGTCTGCGACGGCGTGACGATCTCCAGGCAGCCGCCGCAATCGCGCGAGATGGCGGCGAAACGCGCGGCCGCCCAGCGCCGCGCCGCGCCGATGCCGCGCGTCTCGGAAACCGTGTCCGACATCGTGTGGCGCGTGCCGAACGAGACGAGCTTCTCGATCGTGGCGCGCAGCTCGGCCGGATCCACCGTCGCCACGATCGCGCGGGCGCGGGCGTCGTCGCGGTTCGGCAGTGGCGTGTTGGCCACGGGATCGGCTGCCGCAGCGGCGGTGCAGGTCAGGACGATGACGCTGGAAAGAGTCGCGAGGGAGAGGCGCATGGAGGCGAGGGAAGGTCGGCGGAAGCCGCAACGATAACCGGGAGCGAGCCGGGTTGCGCGCGCCGTGCGGCGCTCTGGTCCAAGGTCCTGATTCGCTGTACAATCTACGGCTTTCGTCCATCACGGTACGGCCCGTCCAGCTGCTACCGCCAGTCAAGGAGTCCGGATATGGCATTCGCCAACATCAACAAGACCGAGATCGTCACCGCGCACGCCCGCGCCCTCAACGACACCGGTTCCCCCGAAGTTCAGGTCGCGCTGCTTACCGCGCGCATCAACGAACTCACGCCGCACTTCAAGGCACACGTCAAGGATCACCACTCGCGTCGCGGTCTGCTGCGCATGGTGAGCCGTCGTCGCAAGCTGCTCGATTACCTGAAGGGCAAGGACGCCGATCGTTATCGCGCCCTGATCGAGAAGCTGGGTCTGCGCAAGTAGTTCACTGCCGCGCGACCTCCGTTCGGTTGTCGATCCACCGCTGGTCATAGCAGAAGCCTGCGCCACTCGCTGTCGCGGGCTTCTGTCGTTTTCGCTTGCTGCACGCTACGGGCTCAGGGGCCTGACGTAGCGGGACGCGCAATACTCATCAAGGCCCAAGACGTCGGGTTGCATCGGTCGCGTGGCGACCGACCCGTCCAGTCGAGGTGTACCGATCGACCGTAAACGATCGGGCCGCACACGATGTGCGGCTTAGCGCCACTGAGGAATATCTATGTCCATGTTCAACAAAGTCACCAAGAGCTTTCAATACGGCGAACACACGGTCACGCTCGAGACCGGTGAAATTGCGCGTCAGGCCGGCGGCGCCGTGCTGGTCACCGTCGACGACACCGTGGTCCTCGCGACCGTGGTCGCGTCCAAGACCGCCAAGCCGGGCCAGGACTTCTTCCCGCTGACGGTCGACTACATCGAGAAGACCTATGCCGCGGGCAAGATCCCTGGCGGCTTCTTCAAGCGTGAAGGTAAGCCCAGCGAGAAGGAAACGCTGACGAGCCGCCTGATCGACCGACCGCTGCGTCCGCTGTTCCCCGAAGGCTTCTACAACGAGGTCCAGGTCATCATCCACGTGCTGTCGGTGAACCCCGAGATCGATCCGGACATCCCGGCGCTGATCGGCGCTTCGGCCGCGATCGCGATCTCCGGTGTTCCGTTCGCAAGCCCGATCGGTGCCGCGCGCGTCGGCTACATGAACGGCCAGTACATCCTCAACCCGTCGAAGTCGGCTCTGATCGACTCGAAGATGAACCTCGTCGTCGCCGGCACCGAAGCCGCCGTCCTGATGGTCGAGTCGGAAGCCGACCAGCTGTCCGAAGAGATCATGCTCGGCGCGGTCGTGTTCGGCCACAACGAGATGCAGAAGGCGATCGACGCGATCCACGAACTGGTCAAGGAAGGCGGCAAGCCCGAGTGGGACTGGCAGCCGGCCGCGAAGAACGATGCGCTGATCAGCCGCGTCAAGCACTTCGCCGAAGTCGATCTGCGTGCCGCGTACCAGATGCGCTCGAAGCAGGACCGCAGCCAGCAGTTGAAGCGCATCACCGCATCGGTGATGAGCAAGCTCGCCGAGGAAGCCACCAGCATCGGCGGCGAAGTGCCGGAGAAGCTCGATGTCTCCAACATCCTGTTCGACCTCGAGTCGCAGATCGTCCGCAGCCAGATCCTCGACGGCGAGCCGCGCATCGACGGTCGCGACACGCGCACCGTACGTCCGATCGAGATCCGCACCGGCGTTCTGCCGCGCACCCACGGCTCTGCGCTGTTCACGCGCGGCGAGACGCAGGCGCTGGTCGTCGCCACCCTCGGCACGGCCCGTGACGCCCAGCGCATCGACGCGCTGATGGGCGAGTTCACCGACCGCTTCATGCTCCACTACAACATGCCCCCGTTCGCCACCGGCGAGACGGGCCGCGTCGGCACGCCGAAGCGTCGCGAGATCGGCCACGGCCGCCTCGCCAAGCGCGCGTTGCTCGCGTGCCTGCCACCGGTGGAAGAGTTCAGCTATTCGATCCGCCTCGTTTCGGAGATCACCGAGTCCAACGGCTCGTCATCGATGGCGTCGGTCTGCGGCGGCTGTCTCGCGCTGATGGACGCCGGCGTGCCGATGAAGTCGCATGTCGCCGGCATCGCGATGGGTCTGATCAAGGAAGGCAACAAGTTCGCCGTCCTGACCGACATCCTCGGCGACGAGGATCACCTCGGCGACATGGACTTCAAGGTCGCGGGTACCACGGCCGGCATCACCGCGCTGCAGATGGACATCAAGATCCAGGGCATCACGAAGGAGATCATGCAGGTCGCATTGGCTCAGGCGCAGGAAGCCCGCATGCACATCCTCGGCAAGATGCAGGAAGCGATGCCGCACATCAAGACCGAGCTGTCGGACTTCGCGCCGCGACTAATCACGATCAAGATCAACCCCGAGAAGATCCGCGACGTGATCGGCAAGGGCGGCGCGACCATCCGTGCGCTGACCGAAGAGACCAAGACGCAGATCGACATCAACGACGAAGGCATCGTGACGATCGCGTCGGTCGACGCGGCCGCCGGCCAGCTCGCCAAGAAGCGCATCGAGGACCTGACCGCCGAAGTCGCGGTCGGCACGGTCTACGAAGGCACGGTTTTGAAGCTGCTGGACTTCGGCGCGATCGTCCAGGTCCTGCCGGGTAAGGACGGCCTGCTGCACATCAGCCAGATCGCCAACGAGCGCGTCAACGCCGTCACCGATTACCTGAAGGAAGGCCAGGTCGTGAAGGTCAAGGTCCTCGAGGCCGACGACAAGGGTCGCCTGCGCCTGTCGATGAAGGCGGTCGGCGCCGATGCGCCGGCACCGCAAGCGGTCGCGGCCGAGTAG
>JBBRRW010000261.1:0-4535 GCA_038245975.1 Burkholderiales bacterium | reverse complement strand
CGCGATCTTCGCCCCCACTTCCTCGGCGAGCCGGGCGAGGTGGCGGTCGTGGATCTGGTGCTCGGCCAGGCTCTGCACGGTGGACAGCACGTAGTCGGCGCAGCTTCCGTTGCGGCCGCTCGCGGTGCAGACCGTGTCCAGCATCGTGCTCCGATCGAGCTCGCCGGCGTAGCCGGGTGCGCTGCGGTCCATGATGAATGCGATGGCGCGGATCCGCTCCGCGTTCCCGCCGGGCAGGCGTACCTCGAGCCAGCGCGGCACGTAGGCGCCGGTCAGGAGCTCGCGCTTCCACAACGCGCGCAGATGCGGGTGCGCGATGGGCGCGGGGATGCGAAAGGCCACGCCGTGGACGCTGCCGCCGGGTTCGAGCCCGAGGACCAGCCCGGGCTTCTCGGGGGTTCCGCGATAGAGGCGCGACCACAGGCAGAGGCTGCGGTGGTAGCCGTAGACGAGGCCGCGCGCCTTGTGGTCGAACTCGAACTCGGGGCGCCAGATCAGCGAGCCGTAGCCGAAGACCCAGATCGGATCCTTGCGATCCCAGTCGGCGAGGACGCGATCGAGCGACGCTTCGCGCTCGTCGTCGCCGAGGTGGGTATGGGCACGATCCGGGGCCACGCGTTCTCCAGGGGATGCAACGAGGATTTCGACAGTGCGATCATGCTCGCATGACCGAAGTGGATAACGCAGGGCAGAGGCCTTTCGATGACGCGGATTCTCCGTCCGAAGGCGGATCCGTCGCTGCGCTCGACGGAGCGGACGGATCCGTCGACGACCGTCGTTTCGGCGGCGTCGCCCGGATCTACGGCGTGGCGGGGCTCGAACGACTGAAGGCGGCGCACGTCGCGATCGTCGGACTCGGCGGCGTCGGCTCCTGGGTGGTCGAGGCCTGCGCGCGCAGCGGCGTGGGCAATATGACGCTGATCGACCTGGACCACGTCTCCGAGTCCAACATCAACCGGCAGTCGCATGCGCTCGAGAGCACGCTCGGCGCGGCCAAGGCGGAGGTGCTGTCCCGGCGCATCCGCGACATCAATCCGGCCTGTGTCGTGGAAACGATCGAGGACTTCGTCGACGCCGACAACGTCGCGACGCTGCTCCCCGCAGGACGCTACACCTGCGTCGTCGATGCGATCGATCACGTCCGCGCGAAGACGGCCCTCGTCGTCCATTGCCACGCGACCGGCACGCCGATGATCACGATCGGCGGCGCCGGCGGTCGCACCGATGCGACGCGCGTCAAGGTGGCCGACCTCGCCCGCACGCTGCACGAACCGATGCTGGCCAAGGTGCGCAAGAACCTGCGGACCCATCACGGCTTTCCGCGCGACCTGAAGAAGATCTTCGGCATCCCGGCCGTGTATTCGGACCAGCCGCTGCGCGGCAACGAAGCCACGATGATCATCGACCACGAAGGAATGACCGGACTGAACTGTGCCGGCTTCGGATCGCTGGTTTCGGTGACGGCCGTGTTCGGCTTCGTCGCCGCCGGCCTACTGGTCGATCGCCTCGCGCGCGGCGAATGAGTGGATGGGCATCGCCCACGGGATCTCGGCAGCGGCTTCGATGCGCGCGCGGCCGTTGTGCTTGGCGTTGTAGAGCAGCCGGTCGGCCGCGATCATCAACGCGTCGATGGTCGTGCCGTGCACCGGCGCTTCGGCGATGCCCGCCGAGAAGGTGAGTTCGCCGGGCAACGCGTCCTCGCCTTCGGGCGCCGGCATGTGGCGGCACGCCGCCAGCATGCCTTGCAGGCGCTCGCGGGCCACCGCGGCCGTACTGGTCGGCAGCACCATCGCGAACTCTTCGCCGCCGACCCGACAGATCACGTCGTTCTCGCGCAGGCTGTCACGCAGCAGCTTGCCGAGCGCGACCAGCACGCGATCGCCGACCACGTGGCCGTGCCGGTCGTTCAGGTGCTTGAAGTGGTCGAGGTCCAGCATCACGAGACACAGCGGAATGCCCGACACCAGCGTCGACTCGAGTAGCCGAGGACCGCGCTCGTAGAGGTAGCGGCGGTTGTGCAGGCCGGTGAGCGCGTCGCGATAGTTCTGTTCCTTCAGCTCGTCGTGCAGCCGGATGTTTTCGGCGATCTGCGCGGTCAGCGCGCTGTTGAGCGCCGCCAGTCTTTCGTGTTCGCGCTCGAGTTCCGAATGCAGCGTCAGGATGCGGTCGCGTTCTGCGCGGGTCGTGTCCAGCTCGTGCCGGATCGTATGCGTGAGACTGGCGACGTGCGCCGCCAGACGGGCCAGCCGTTCGCGGATGACGGCGCGACAGCGCTCGTGGTGGAGCGCGCGCCGGTCGTCGCCGATCATCTCGCAGGCCGCTGCCGCCGTGGCATGCAGCTGCATCAGCTCGGACGGCGAATCGACGGCGGTCTCGTCGAGTTCGTTCAGCGTCGCCAGCGCGATCTGCGCCGCGCGCGCCGGCTCGTTGGCGACCAGCGCGATGCGGGCTTCGACATAGGTCCAGAAGACGTGTGGCGTTCCCTCGTCGTGCCGGCTGCGCACGAGTTCGCCGCGAACCGCGTCGAACACCTGCTGCGCTTCGTCGGGTCGTCCGGCGTTGGCGTAGGCCAGCGCGAGCGTGAGCGGCGCCACCGGCAGGCTGCCGCCGATGGTGAGGGTGTAGCGCTCGAGCGGCAGGAATTTCTCGGCCAGCGCCAGCGCTTCGGCGTGTCGCCCGAGCGCCGCATAGGCCTGGCTCAGGTTCAACGCGATGATCACCGTGGTGCGGTCGGCGCTGCACGCCGACGCCAGTTCGAGGCCTTCCTCGAGCAGCCGGCAGCCTTCCTCGGGGTTGTAGAGGTCGGAGTGATAGCCGCCCAGATTGCACAGCGTCGATGCCAGCAGCAGCGAGTCCTGCGTGTCGCGCGCGGTGTCGACGGCCTGGTAGTGCCACTTCAGTGCCGGCTCGAGAAGGCCGATGAAGCGGTAACCGAGCGACAGCCCGACGTGGACGACGAAGAGGTCGGTGGCCGTCGCGTCGAGGGGCGGATGCGACGCGAGGTCCTGCAGCATGCGGATCGACTGGTCGGCTTCGCCGTCGAGGCGGGTGCAGAGCGCCTGCACGGCGCCGGCGAGCCAGATGCCACGGTCGTCCTGCAACGCGTCGAAGACCGTGCGGCAGCGGATCGCGGCGTCGCTCGCTTCGTCGGGAACGCCGAGACGGATCGCCGCGTAGGCACGCTGGAACAGCCCGTGGCCGAGGGCGCGGCGGTCGTCGGACGCTTCGGCGAGCGTCACCGCGTCGACGGCCGCTGCGCGCGCGATGCGCAGATCGCTATATTGGTGCTGCCAGGCGCGATGGACGGCCCGCATCGCCGGCGACGGCGCTTCCCCGCTCGTGGGGAGGGGATCGATGCTCGAACTGGCGCAACGAAAAGCGCTCATTGGTGACCGCGGGTCGTGGCACGACACCGCAATCGAACTGCCGATCCGTGCCGCTAGGGTTTATCGCCAAGTCCTGTGACAGAACCCGAGCCGGCGATCGATTTGGAAACTGTGGGTTTTCCATAATACTTGACATCGCCGCTACCGGCGATTTTTACGGACAGGTTGTCGCGCGCCCATAAGGTGGCGTCGCCGGAACCGCCGATCGAGATCGTCGCGTTCGCGCTCTGCAGCGCCGCGCCGTGGTAGTCGCCGGAGCCGGCGATGCGCACGTTCTGCTCGAGCACGCCCCCGGCCAGCGTCACGTCGCCGGCGCCGCTGATCCGCACCAGCAGCTTCCGCGCTGCCAGCGCGCCGAACTTGATGTCGCTCGACCCGGCGATGGAGATCTCGAAATCGCCCGGCACCGTGAACGACTCGGCGCGGATGTCGCCGCTGCCGGCGGTGCTGAGCCGGTCCAGCGTCTTGGTGCTGAGCAGGAATCGCGGGCCCTTCTTGCCCGAGCTCCACCAGCCGCCGTTGCCCCTCGGCTCGTAGCTCAGCATCAGTTCGTCGCCGCGCATCTCGGCCTTCAGGTAGGGCAGGACGTCCTTGTCGGCCTCGACCGTCAGCGACGGCGTGTCGGCCTGTGTCAGGACCAGGTCAGCCGAGCCGATCAGGCGGACGGTGCGGAAAGCGCCGATCGGCCGGACCTCGGACACGACGTCGGCCGCCGCCGTTGCGGTGCCGCCCAGGCCGGCGCCGACCGCGACCAGCAGCGCCAGACCCCGCAAGGCCCTGGCGGGTGCGGCCGATCCGTGGCGAAAGCGGGAAGACGATCGGGGACTGTTCACAGCGGACTCCGGAAGTGGACGGGACGTGGCGCAATGTAGCGATCGCGCTGACGCCCCGCGCGGCCGAATCGATGGGCGGCGGCGTCGGACGGACCAAGCGTCGCATGCGGCGACGGTCGGGAGCGGTTCCCGACCGTCGCCGCTACTTGCGCATCTGCAGCGAACCGTTGACGGTCAGCGACAGCGTGACGCGTCCGGACTCGACCGGCAGCGGCGCGAGCGCCTTCGACGAGACGTCGGCCGCCTCCATCCGCATCATGACCGGGCGCCCGCCGCCCGACTGGTTCGGACTGCCCACCGTCACCTGACGCAACGT
>JBBRRW010000260.1:0-4569 GCA_038245975.1 Burkholderiales bacterium | reverse complement strand
GATGGACTTCCTGACCGCCGGCCCGCTCGGCCTGAAGGTCGCGAAGCCCACGCTGTTCGGACACAAGTTCGACGAACGCGACTACTACTGGCTGGTGGCCGCAGTGCTCGTCGTCTCGCTGATCGTCGTGCATCGCATCCTGAAATCGCATCTTGGTCGCGCCTTCGAGGCGCTCCGCGACAGCCCGATCGCATCGGACTGCATGGGCGTCTCGGTCTATCGCTACAAGGTCTACGCGTTCGTCATCAGCGCAGGATTCGCGGGACTGGCCGGCTCGCTGTACACGTACTCCGAGCAGTACATCTCGCCCAACACCTACAACTTCGAACTCACGGTCCTGTTCCTGCTCGCCGTCATCATGGGCGGTCGCAAGACCCGCACGGGGGCGATCATCGGTTCATTGATCGTCGTGCTGCTGCCGAAGATGCTCGACGACATCACGACATTCCGCTATGTCGCGACCGGACTCGCGGTCCTCGTCGCCGTCGGCGCCGGAGCCACGCTCGTGCGCGGCAGGACGACCGTGCAGCGCGTGTCCATTCCGGTCGTCGGCACGATCGGCCTCGCCATCTTCTCGTTCTCGCTGAAGTCGGTCACCGACTGGCGACTGACGATCTTCGGCCTGATGATCCTGCTCGTCGTCTACTACCTGCAGGACGGCATCGTCGGCTTCGTGCGCGCCTTCTTCAACCTCGGCAAGCGTACCGTGAGCGCGTCGGTCGACACGTCGCATGGCGACCAGCCGTCGACGAGCGACGCCGTCCATGCCGCGGCGACCGGCGCCGGTGACGTCATCCTCGACGTCAAGGGCATGCTGATGCAGTTCGGCGGCCTCAAGGCGCTCAACAACGTCGACCTCGCGGTCCGCGGCGGCACCATCCACGGCCTGATCGGACCGAACGGTTCGGGCAAGAGCACGATGATGAACGTGCTGACCGGCATCTACACGCCGACGGCGGGCACCATCTCGTACGAGGGCCGCGAGATCGGCGGTCACGCGCCGAGCCAGATCGCGCTGTCGGGCATCGCACGCACCTTCCAGAACGTCCAGCTGTTCGGCGAGATGACCGCGCTCGAGAACGTACTGGTCGGGCTGCATCACACCTTCAAGGCGAACCTCGTCGACATCGGGCTCAAGACGTCGCGCGCCACGCGCGAGGAGATGGCGGCCCGTGAACGCGCGTTCGGATTACTGCAGTTCGTGGGACTGGCGTACGCCGCCAACGAGGAAGCCCGCAATCTGCCGTACGGTAAACAGCGATTGCTGGAGATCGCACGTGCGCTGGCACTCGATCCGAAGCTGCTGCTGCTCGACGAGCCCGCCGCCGGACTGACCGCGCCAGACATCAAGGAGCTGATCGCGATCATCCGCAAGATCCGCGACTCGGGCATGACCCTGATCCTGATCGAGCATCACATGGACGTCGTGATGGGCGTGTGCTCGACGGTCTCGGTGCTCGACTTCGGACAGAAGATCGCTGAAGGCAAGCCCGCCGAGATCCAGGCCGATGCCAAGGTCATCGAGGCGTATCTGGGTGGCAGTGTCGGCGCCGACGTCGTGGCCGAAGCCAACTAGGAACGACATGCTATCGATCCAGAATCTCGAAGCGGGCTACGGCAAGGTCAAGGTCCTGCACGGCATCTCGATGGAGGTGCCGAAAGGCAAGGTCGTCACGCTGATCGGCTCGAACGGCGCCGGCAAGACGACGGCGATGCGGGCGATCTCGGGGATGATCCAGCCGACGGCCGGCAGCATCTCGCTGGGCGACAAGCGCATCGACGGCCTCGAGTCGTATCGCATCGCGCGCTACGGCATCGCGCATTCACCCGAAGGCCGCCGCGTGTTCGCGACGATGACGGTCACCGACAACCTGATCCTCGGCGCCTTCCCGCGCCTGACCCGCGCACGACCGCGCGGCGACGTCGAGGCCGACCTCGAGCGCGCGATGCAGTTGTTCCCGCGCCTGAAGGAGCGTCGCCTGCAGCTCGCAGGCACGCTGTCGGGGGGCGAACAGCAGATGCTCGCGATGGCCCGCGCCGTGATGCTGGCGCCCGAGGTCGTGCTGCTCGACGAACCATCGATGGGCCTGGCGCCGATCCTGGTCGACGAAGTGTTCCGCATCATCGAACGCCTGAAGGGCGAAGGCGTCACGATGCTGCTGGTCGAACAGTTCGCCGCGGCGGCGCTCGCGGTCGCGGACTATGGCTACGTGCTCGAGAATGGCCGCATCGCGACCCACGGCGAGGCGAGCAAGCTGAAGAACGATCCGGGCGTGAAGGCGGCGTATCTCGGCGCGAGCCACTGACCGGGTTCGTGCCCGCTCGTCGCCCCGCACGAGGTGCGTCACCGCGAAAGCGGATCCATCGGAGTCGGACGACGCGCCTCCTCGTCCTCACCGCCCTGCCCGAAGAGGCGCTCGACGCTGCTGCGTCGTTCACTGTTCGGTGCGCAGCCACGGTCGAAGGCTTCAGACCCAGGCATCGGTCGGCACATCGGCCTTTGAACCCACCGATGCCGATGAAAGTGTCGACAAAAAAAGACCCGCCGAAGCGGGCCTTCTAGACAGCGATACGGGTCAGGCTTGCTTACGGCGGCGGACAACCGCCAGGCCGACCAGAGCCAGACCGATCAGCGACAGCGAACCCGGCTCCGGAATCACGCGTCCACCGGTCTCGTCGGTCGCGACGACGAACACGCGGTCGATCACGACGTCCTTGGCGGCGCCACGTCCGGGGGTGTTGAACACGAACGAAGCCGAGTAGAAGCCGGAGCTGACGATGGTGGCGAGTCCCGAAAAATTCAGCCACGTCGTCGACGGCCGCGTCGACACCGCGAAGTTGGCGAGCGATACGCCGGCGATCTGCGCGGCGAACGTCGCATCGTTGGGGTTCGAGTATCCGTTGGCCGGCGCGTACACGTCGAAGCCGATGCGGTAGTTGCCTGCGGCCAGGAAGATGGACTGGCTCAGACCCTGATTGACCGCGGCGTCATCGACGAAATACGCGCCACGCGTACCGGCAGCGTCGGGGCTCACCGTGATGTCGTTCGGCACGGGCACGGCTTCGCCGAAGGCGCCCGTGGGGTATGCGCTGGCCGAGCCGTAGGTGATCGCGACAATCGGAAAGGTCGTGGGGGATGTGATCAGCGGGCTGCCGGTCAGCGTCCATCCGGCCAGAGCGCTTTCGAAGCTACCGTTGGTGATCAGATTGGGCGCGGCGACCGCACTGGAAGTGGCCGCACCAAGAAAGGTGGCGACGAGGAGTGATTTGAGGGCGCTGTTCATTGTGTCTCTGTATGAAGGGGTCTGACGTTATCTATGCACTTCGCGTGCCAGCCCCGATTCCTCTTCGTTTTCAGTGGCTTGCCGCCTTACACTTGCGCGATACGAACAAAGGTGTCAAGCAATCCGACAATGGCGCCGCAGCTATGCGCAACGTCACTGCCCCGGGCCGCGTGCGCCAAGCCGGATGCTTCGATGCGCGACGTCCTGGGGCTGGGTGGCTCGAAAGGGATCGAACCAGCCGCCGCAGGCGCCGGGCTCCACGAACCCGGGGTCGACATCGAAGACCCCTGCCCGGCCGTCCTGCTGCGGACTTTCCTGAACGGATCAGTAACGACTGATCTGTCCGCCCTCGACTCGCACGCGATCGCCGGTGCGCAGGTCGCCCGGGTTCGGCACGTCGATGGTCTGGCTGCCGCCGCGATCGAACTGGATGGCGACGCGATAGCTATCCGGCGTGGTCTGCGTGCGCTGACCGATGGCGTTGCCGGCCAGCGCACCGCCCGCGGCACCGGCCACCGTGGCAGCCGTACGGCCGCGACCTTCACCGATCTGGTTGCCGAGCACGCCGCCCACCACCGCGCCGAGGATGGTGCCTCCTGGCGATATGCCGCGGCTGCTTTCGCCGCGGACCAGCTCGATCGAACTGACCACGCCGGTGCTGTACGTGTAGCGGGGCTCGACGACTTCGCCGCGACTGACCGGCGCGTTGTAAGGACCGGTGCCGGTCGGCTGCGCATACGACGGGACGTTCGGCGACGGTTCCTGCACGGCGCACGCGGCGAGCGTCACGGCGCCGGCGAGTGCGGCGAAGGCGGAATAGCGGAAGTGGATCATGGGGTTCTCCTTGGAGCGGGTTGCGCGTCGAGACGTTTCGACGGTCCTGCATCCATGGGTCACGGCCGGCAGGAACCCGCGAGCCGCGATTGTCTGCATCCACTGCAGTGCGCGAACGTCGGCGCATGTCTGATTGATGCCGCCGCGGATCGACCATCGCCCGCATGGACGACGCATCTTCGCTGCGCTCGTGCCCGACGATCAGTTGCTGTAGACCACCCGATTGCGGCCACCGTGCTTGGCGGCATACAGACGGCGGTCGGCGAGCGTGAGCAGCGCGGTGGTGTTGCCGGTCTCGGCGACCCCTGCGATACCGACGCTGATCGTGACGCCGAGGTCCGGCGCGATGCCGGACCATTGATGGGTCTCGACCGAGACGCGCAGGCATTCCGCCACGTCGACGGCGCTCTGGTGGTCGATGCCGAGCATCGCCAGCAGGAACTCCTCGCCG
>JBBRRW010000259.1:0-4580 GCA_038245975.1 Burkholderiales bacterium | reverse complement strand
GCGCCGTAGGCGATGGCCTGGTCGGTCAGCGACAGCGCGTCGCGCATCGATCCGGCCGCCGCACGCGCGAGCAGTTGCAGCGCGCCCTTCTCGAAGCCGATGCCCTCGTGCCCGAGCACGTCGGCCAGGTACCCGGTGATGTCGGGCACGGGCATCTGCTTCAGGTTGAACTGCAGGCAGCGCGACAGGACCGTCACCGGAATCTTCTGCGGATCGGTGGTCGCGAGGATGAACTTGACGTGCTCAGGCGGCTCTTCGAGCGTCTTCAGCATCGCGTTGAACGCGTGACTGGTGAGCATATGCACTTCGTCGATCATGTAGACCTTGAAGCGCGCATTGGCCGGCGCGTAGACGGCCTGCTCCAGCAGCTGCGCCATCTCGTCGACGCCGCGATTGGACGCCGCGTCCATCTCGATGTAGTCGACGAAGCGACCCGCGTCGATCTCGGTGCAGGGTCGGCACACGCCACAGGGCTTCGAAGTGATGCCGCCTTGCCCATCGGGTCCCACGCAGTTGAGGCACTTGGCGAGGATGCGCGACAGCGTGGTCTTGCCGACGCCGCGCGTCCCGGTGAACAGCCAAGCGTGATGCAGCCGCTGCGCGTCGAGCGCATGACGCAGCGCGCGAACGACGTGCTCCTGCCCGACGAGCGTCTCGAAATTTCGAGGCCGCCATTTGCGAGCGAGGACTTGATAGGACATGGAAAAGTGTGCGCTGGAGCCGGGTGACGAAACGAGCACTCGAACGGTTGTATGGCGAACCGCGAACCCTCGTGCCGGACGCTTCAAAAGCGTGGAGGGCAAGGCGCGGCGACGCAGACAGTACACACGGGTACGACAAGGAGCCGCAACGCCGCCATCCGCGCTTTTGAAGTGTTTGTGTAGGCGAGCCGGGTCCTCGGCACTTGCGGGGGATGACTATGGCTGCTTCGTTCCCGACCTGACCAGGTTTGCCACGCCGCAATGCGAGGGGGCCCGCCACCGCCGATTCTAGCAGGGCTTGCGACGATGTCCGATTCGGCGGCCCACACCGCCGTCAGGACGAAGCAGCGGCAGGCACGCCACGGACCCCGCGCTCTTGAACTCGACGTTTATGTCATCATCTCCAGCGAGTCGTGGCGGGCGGCGTGCGCCGATGCAACAATCCCAGCGACCCGGACTGAACGACGAATCGCCGCTGCGGTTCCATCCAATCGAGGGCCCTCATGAGTGAATCCATCAAGACCGTATCGGACGCATCGTTCGAAGCAGATGTGCTGAAGTCGAGTGGACCGGTGCTGGTCGACTACTGGGCCGAATGGTGCGGCCCCTGCAAGATGGTGGCGCCCATTCTCGACGAGGTGTCGAAGGACTACGCGGGCAAGCTGACCATCGCCAAGCTCAACGTCGACGAGAACCAGTCGGTGCCCGCGAAGTACGGCATCCGCGGCATTCCGACGCTGATGCTGTTCAAGGACGGCGCGATCGTCGGCACCAAGGTCGGCGCGCTCTCGAAGTCGCAATTGACGCAGTTCATCGATAGCAACATCTGAAGCAGCGGCGCGCCAAGGGCGCGACCGGTTGATGCGTACACGCAACACCCGCGGCCACTTCCGGTCGGAAGTCCGCCGCAGGTCTTGTGAAAGGTCGGCGGGGGGTCGCACAATCCGTCGGTAATCCCACCAGTCGTCGAGTGGGAGGGCTGCGAGACATCGCGGCCCGAATGCGCAGCCTGGGTATTCCCGGGCGCGCCCATCGCGTGTTTGCGCAGCGCCGTTCCAGGTGCACCGCGCCTCCTCGAAGAATCCGCAACACCCGTCCCTTCCTGACCGGGCCGTGGCCGTACATCGCAGTACCCCTCCCGCCTCGCCCATTCGCCGGCCAAACCCTCTCCGTAACCCTTCGTACCTTCCCATCAGGGAAAGCCACATGCACCTTTCAGAACTCAAAGCCCAGCACGTCTCCGCCCTTCTCGAGATGGCGAACACGCTGGAAATCGACAACGCGAACCGGATGCGCAAGCAGGAGCTGATGTTCGCGATCCTGAAGAAGCGGGCGCGGACCGGCGAACAGATCTTCGGCGACGGCTGCCTGGAAGTCCTGCCCGACGGCTTCGGCTTCCTGCGGTCGCCCGAGGCGAGCTACATGGCGTCGCCCGACGACATCTACATCAGCCCGTCGCAGATCCGTCGCTTCAACCTGCACACCGGCGACTCGATCGAAGGCGAAGTGCGGACACCGAAGGACGGCGAGCGCTACTTCGCGCTGGTCAAGGTCGACAAGGTCAACGACTTCCCGCCCGAGGCGTCGAAGCACAAGATCATGTTCGAGAACCTGACGCCGCTGTTTCCCGAAGAGCCGATCGTGCTCGAGCGCGAGATGAAGGGCGACGGCAACATCACCGGTCGCGTGATCGACATGCTGGCGCCGATCGGCAAGGGCCAGCGCGGCCTGCTGGTCGCGTCGCCCAAGAGCGGCAAGACGGTGATGATGCAGCAGATCGCCCACGCAATCGCCGCCAACTACCCCGACATCGTCCTGCTGGTCCTGCTGATCGACGAGCGTCCGGAAGAAGTGACCGAGATGCAGCGTTCGGTGCGCGGCGAAGTCGTTGCATCGACCTTCGACGAGCCGGCCACGCGCCACGTCCAGGTCGCCGAGATGGTGATCGAGAAGGCCAAGCGGCTGGTCGAGATGAAGAAGGACGTCGTGATCCTGCTCGACTCGATCACCCGCCTCGGCCGCGCCTACAACACGGTGATCCCCGCGTCCGGCAAGGTATTGACCGGCGGCGTCGACGCCAACGCCCTGCAGCGGCCGAAGCGCTTCTTCGGGGCCGCCCGCAACGTCGAGGAAGGCGGTTCGCTGACGATCATCGCGACCGCACTGATCGAGACCGGCAGCCGCATGGACGACGTGATCTACGAGGAGTTCAAGGGCACCGGCAACATGGAAGTGCACCTCGAGCGTCGCCTCGCCGAGAAGCGCGTCTACCCGGCGATGAACCTCAACAAGTCCGGTACGCGGAAAGAGGAAAAGCTGATCAAGCCGGAGCTGCTGCAGAAGATCTGGGTGCTGCGGAAGCTGCTCTACAGCATGGACGAGATCGAGGCGATGGAATTCATGCTCGACAAGATGCAGAAGACGAAGAACAACAACGAGTTCTTCGATCTGATGCGGCGCGGCAGCAGCTGAGTCGTGCGGCCGACGGCGGGATGGCGGCAATGCAACGGCTTTGCTGCATTCCCGTGCGTCCTCTGGCATAATCGCGTGCGTCGCTTTTTAGACTTTTCAATTTCACCGCGCAAGTAGTCCGCTTCCGCATCCATTCGCGCCAAGCCGACCGGTTACCGACAAATCGAGTTCCTCATGAAAAAAGACATTCACCCGAATTACCGCGACGTCGCGTTCGTCGATCTTTCCAACGACTTCAAGTTCATCACCCGTTCGACGATGAGCGCGCGCGAGAAGATCACCATCGACGGCGTCGAGTACCCGCTGGTCAAGATCGAAGTGTCGTCCGAGTCGCACCCGTTCTACACCGGCAAGCACAAGGTCATGGACACCGCCGGCCGCATCGACAAATTCCGTCAGAAGTTCGGAACCCGTGCGGGCAAGGCTGCCGCCTGATACGGCGGACCGCACCGGTCGCCGCGAGGGTCGCGTTGGTCGGACTCGCGGCACGACAGAAAAAGGCAGCCGTGGCTGCCTTTTTTGTTGGCCGCGATCCGTCAACGCTCGACCCGGCATGGGGTGCGGCGTCGACGGGCCGCGTGGCCGCCCACGATGGATGATCGCAGCGTGAACACGATGTCCCATGTCCCTTCTCGTCGCGTCGCACAGCCGTCGCCGGCCCGCCTGACGGCGTCGGCGACGCTGAAGCTGCCGCGCTGGGCGTTGATCGCGCTGTGCCTGCTGTACATCCTGCCGGGCCTCGTCGGCCGCGACCCGTGGAAGAGCGAGGACGCGTCGGCCTTCGGCGTGATGTGGACGATGGCGACCGGGGCCGGTTACGGCGGCATCGCCGACTGGCTGCTGCCGAACGTGGCCGGCGCGCCGGTCGTCGAGTCGGGACCGCTGATGTACTGGGTCGGCGCGGCCAGCATCGCGGTCCTCGGCAACGTGCTGGGCGCCGATCTCGCGGGACGCGTGGCGACCGTGCTGTTCTTCTTCGTCGCGGTGACCGGCATCTGGTACGCCACCTACCTGATGGGCCGACGCGCCGCCGCGCAGCCGGCCGCCCTCGCGTTCGGCGGCCAGCCGGACCCGCGCGACTACGGTCGCGTCCTCGCCGACGGCGCGCTGCTGATCCTGCTCGCGACCATCGGCCTGCTGATCCGCGCCCACGAGAGCTCGTCCGACGTGGCGATGCTGGCGATGCTGTCGGTCGCGCTGTACGGCATGGCGCGCAGCCTCGAGCAGCCGCGTGTCGGGGCCGGCTGGATCGCCGTGGGCCTGGTAGGGCTGGTGCTCTCGCGCGGGCCTGCGCCGGCGCTCGCGCTGGCCGGCCTGTGGATCGCTCTGATCGGACTCAACAAGGACTTCCGCGCCGCGCGCCGGGCCGGGCTGGTCGTGCTGCTCCCGGCCACGCTCGCGGGCCTC
>JBBRRW010000258.1:0-4623 GCA_038245975.1 Burkholderiales bacterium | reverse complement strand
GATCCCGGCTGCCGGTCATTGAAACGCCTCGCGACGCGAGGCTTTTTTCATCGCGCCCGGCGGGAGATCACTGCGCGGCGAGCGCCTTCAGGTTGGCAAGCCCCGTCGCGAAGTCGTTGCCGACCATGCGGTCCATTGCCAACCCCATTCACCGTATCATCGGGTGGTTGCCGAGATCGCCCTCGTTGGTCCAGGTCACGCGGGTCGTGGTCGGCGACGTCGGTTCGAACGTGATCACGCCCTTCGCGCTGCTGTTGTAGTCGGGGAAGACCAGGTCGTAGTCGATGCGCCGGTCCGGGTCGACCGCCGTGAACGTCATCTCGCCGTTGCCCTCGCTCTTGCTGTGCCATGTCCATTGCGCGCCCGCGCCCGCCGGCGGACCCGCATACACGATGGTCATCGCGGGATCGCGCTGGTTCCATGACGACCAGCGCTTCCATGCGCGCGGCTCGGCGACCAGCGGATAGATCTCCGACGGCGGCGCGTCGATCTCGATCGACCGCGCGACGCGATAGTGCGAAGGCAACGCGTAGGCGATCGCCACCAGCGCGATCATCAGCAAGACCAGGATCAGCAGGCCGCGCTTCACGATCCTCATGACGTTCCCCCCCTGTGGAATGGGGGCGATGTTAGGGCCGGCCAGCGCGTAGAGCAATAGAGCGCAATACCGCAAACCTGCTTTCAACTGAATGGCAGCGGCGCTCGAAAGCGCGCGTATCCTGCCGCGTAGCCCCCGCCCCGACACCGTTGCGATCCATGCTCATGACCCGCGTCACAAAGCCTTTCCGCCGCTTCTGCTCGGCCTCGATCGTCGCCTGCGCGGCACCTCTCCTGCTGCTCGCGGCATGCGGCGGCGGCGGTGGCGGTGGCTCGAGCAACTCCACTCCGGCGACGTCGACCGCGTCGCCCACCGTCGATCAGCTCGCCAACATCTGCACCGTGGCCGGCGAGAAGGCGTGGGAGCTGGCGCACCTCAACGACGTCTACCTGTTCTATCGCGACATCGTGCCGGTCGATCCGGCCGCGTATGCGACGCCCGAGGCCTACTTCAATGCGCTGCTGGTCACGTCCAGGGATCGCTTCTCGTTCGTCGAGCCGCAGTCGGTGGCCGACGCATTCTTCGTGGCCGGCCAGGACATCGGCTACGGCGGTGTGTTCAAGTTCGACACGAGCAACCGGCTGAGGGTCGGCTTCGTCGACGTCGGCGGCCCGCTCGCGCTGCAGAGCGTGGCGCGCGGTGCAGAGATCACGACGATCCAGGGCATCGCGGTCTCGTCGATGTCCACGTCGACGGCGAACGGCTACCTGTTCCCCACCACCGTCGGCGTTTCGCTGACGCTGACCGTGCTCGATGCGGGTGCCACCGTCCCGCGGACGCTGACCGTGTCGTCGGCCAACGTCACCGAGAACCCGGTGCCGCTCGCGCAGGTGATCCCGTCCGACAGCACCAACCCCGCGTCGCCGAAGGTGGGCTACCTGCTGTTCAACGATCACATCGCGACGTCGGAGTCCGAACTCGTCAACGCCATCACGAGCTTCCAGGCCGGCGGCGTCAGCGACGTCGTGCTGGACCTGCGCTACAACGGCGGCGGCTATCTCTACATCGCCAGCGAACTGGCCTATATGCTCGGCGGCAGTCGCATCGCGACCAACGCCACCTTCGAGAAGCTGCTGTTCAACGACCGGCATCCCGAGAAGACCGCCAACCCCGCGAACACGGTGCCGTTCTACACGACCTCGACGGGCGGCCAGGCACTGCCGACGCTGAACCTGCAGCGCGTCTTCGTCATCACGGCACCCGGCACCTGTTCGGCCAGCGAATCGGTGATCAACGGACTGACGCCGTTCGTGCAGGTGATCCGCATCGGCGGCACGACCTGCGGCAAGCCCTACGGCTTCATCCAGACCAACAACTGCGGCAACGCGTACTTCGCGATCCAGTTCCAGGGCGTCAACAACGTCGGCTTCGGCGACTACACGGCCGGCTTCGCGCCGACCTGCGTCGTGCCCGACGATTTCGGCCGCGTACTCGGCGACCGCAACGAAGGACGGCTGTCGGCCAGCCTGGCCTACAGCCGCAGCGGGGCCTGTCCGGTGACCGCGTCGGCGCAGGAGGGTCTGCAGTCCGCGCCGGTCCTCGAGCGAATGCTCGGTCGACCCGAACGCCAGCGCCGCCTGCTGCGCTGAGCCGCGGGGTTGCGGTCTCTCAGCCGAAGTTGCGCGCCCACACGGTCGTGACGACAGGGTCGGTTTCGGTGACGCCGATCGACGCCGCGGACTTCAGCCGTTGCAGCGCCTTCGCCTTCAGGCGTCCTGTCCCGCGTTACCGTCGACCCCGCGCGACGGGAAGACGATCCATCGATAGGCGAGTACACGCTCGCTGGCACCGACCGGTTGCAGCGCGGGCCGCTGACCGGCGATCCACAGCGCGATGCCGGCGGACTCGATCAGGATCCTTCGGCATCCGTCCATAAGATTGGGGAATGTGTGGGCGATCCGTAGGCGCCATCCCGTCAGACTGATTCACGGGCCGATGACGGCCCATCTCAGCGAGGGGGTGTGCCATGAAAGTAGATGCATCGATCCGCAACACCGATACCCGGGTGATCGCGTTGATAGTGGTGGTTCTCGCCGGTCTGATCGGCGTGCTCGGCTTCGCGCTGAGCGACCCGACCGTGGACCTGGCGCAAATCCACCCGATCCAGACCGCGCACGCCGGCCACTTCTCGACCGCGCAGCCGGCGGCGGGCACCGCGGACAGGAAGACGACCCCGCCGGTGACGCCCGAAGAAAACTGGGCGGCCGACGAGTCGTCGCACGGCCTGCGGCCCGACGCGGCGCACTGAGCGCCGTCGCCGGGGAAGTCGCACGCGGCGCCATCAGACGGTCGTCGTCGCCAGCAGGTCGCGGCGCTCGAAGGCATCGAGCAGTGCGCGATGGGATGGCCCCCGCCGGAGGAAGCCTTCGCGATCGTCGGCGCCGAGCGGCTCGGCGCGCTTCATCAGCAGCGCGTGTCCGTTCTGCAGATAGACCTCGCCGTCGTCGCCGCTGTCCCGCAGGATCTGGTGGCACGCGAGGTAGATGCCGATCGGTCTTCGGTCCCGTCGACGATTCCGCCCGCATCCAGGTAGGCCGCCACCTCGCGGATGTGGGCGAGCGCGGCATCGCGATCCGCCGCCAGCAGCGCGACGCGGGCGAGGCCCGTCAGGCATTCGACGGCCATCATCTCGCGGCCGACGCGTCGATAGAGCATCAGAGCTTCCTGGTACGCGGCGGTCGCTTCGGACAGGTCGCCGAGCGCCTGCCGCACGTCGCCGGCGACATGCGAACCGGCGGCGCGCAGGTGTGGGTTGTCCGCGTGTCCGGCCATCTCGAGCCCGCGCATCGCGGGGGCCAGCGCGCCGCTCGCATCGCCGTTCAGGCGCATCGCGGTGGCGATGTTGAGCTGCGTCAGCGCTTCGTAGATCGTCATACCGATCTCGCGATAGAGACGCGTCGCCTCGTTGCCGAGGTCGATCGCTTCCTGGAAGTTGCCGAGGCAGCGCTGCATGTCGCCCATGCAGCCGAGGACCCAGGCTTCGCGCGCGCGGTCTCCCCGTTCGCGCGAGAACGCGAGGCCGCGGCGGTAGTGTCCGAGTGCGACCCCGTATTCGCCGCGATCGGACGCGATACCGCACAGTCCCGACACCACCCGCAGGTAGGCGCCGTGGTCTTCAAGCGCCACCGCCGCCTCCAACAGCTTCTCGGCCTGCGCCAGCGCCTCCACGTGATGGCCGACCATCCGCAACGCGTCGACCCAGAAGGCATGCGCATCCAGGCCGGCGAGCGGGACCCCAGCCGCCGCCGCCAGCACAACGCCGCGCTCGCCTTCGCGTGCCGCGGTCTGGTAGTCCGCCTTCTGGTACGCGTAGCTGGCGAGCTGCTCGGCGTCTTCGCGCTGCTCGTCGCCCGAGATGATCGAGCGCGGCCGCATTGGCATACGACTTGATCGCGCCGTCCGCGGCGCGGTGGAAGTAGCGGGCCGCGTTGGCGAGGTCGCCGGCCTTCTCGTAGTGATGCACGACCAGGGCCTGGTGCTCGGACACGCGCTCGCCGCTCTGCGACACGGGCCAGTCCGCGACCCGCCCGTGGCGTTCGCGCTTGTCGCGCTTGAGCACGCTGTCGTACGTGACCTGATGCAGCACGTGATGCTTGAACACGTATTCGCTGACCCCTTCGAACGAGGTGGTCCCGCAGCCGTAGATCAGCTCGCGCGCCATCAGTGCCGGTAGCGCGTCGATCACCGTGGGATCGATGAATACAGCGCGTCGGATCAGAACACGTGCCCCGCGACCGATGCCATCTGCAGGGCCAGCTTCTAGACCGGCGGCAACGCGTCGATACGCGCCTGCAGCACGCCCACCAGCGTTGGCGGCACATGCACGCGTGCGAGGCGCTCGGGGAGCACCTGCCAGGTCTCGTCGCCGACGACGATGACGCCGTCGTCGATCAGCATCTTGGTCAGCTCCTCCATGTAGAAGGGGTTGCCTTCGGCACCGCCGGTGATCAGCTCGCGCAGCGCGACATACGGCTGTTGCAGCTTCTGCAGCAGCGTATCGGCAAGCTCGCGGCTGCTGCGCCGGG
>JBBRRW010000257.1:0-4639 GCA_038245975.1 Burkholderiales bacterium | reverse complement strand
GAGCGCGCGCGTGCGTTCGGCGACCATCTCCTCGAGGCGGGTGCGGTACGCCTGCAACTCGCCCTGGGTGGCCTTGGCCATCGTGACGTCGTTGCCCTGCATGAACACGCCGATCACCTTGCCGGCACCGTCGACGATCTGCTGGATCACGACGTCGACGTAGATGGTTTGCATTCCGCCGTCGCCGTCGGGTACGCTCAACGCGAGGCCGTGTTCGATGATCGGTACGCCGCTCTGGTAGACGGCGTCGAGCAGCTTGACCGGAACGGGCGGATCGCCACGGTGCGACAGGCCGTAGCGAGAGTCGCGGAGATCCTCTTCGCGGACAATCTTGAGATAAGCGGGATTCGCAAGCTCGATGACGTGCTCGGGCTCGCGCATGAAGACGGTGAACGACAGCGACTGGTCGAACAGTCGCAGCAATTGCAGGCGGTCACTCTCGAGCGAACGGTTCTCGGCTTGCACCGAGGCCGCCTTGCGCAGCAGGTCGTCGTGGCCGAGATCGCTCAGTCCGTCGGCGTGATGCGCCGCATCGCCTCGCGACGACGATGCCGTCGCGGCGACAGCCTGGCGCAGGCGGTCGCGCAGGTCGGAGAGATTCTGCGGATGCTGCAGTGCCAAGGCGACCCGGCCGCCGCCGTCGGCGAGCGGATGATGGGACGCGCACCAGATCGCGTCGCGATAGCCTTCGCCTTCGACGGTGGCGAACGGAATCGCGTAACGGAAGAAAGGGACGGCGTCGGAAGTGCCGCTCGCGAATACGCGATCGATCGATTGCTGTAGCGCGGACGCGTCGTTGGGCAGCGAGCCTTCGGGGGTCGCGGGGAACGCGTCGAAGAGCCCGTGCCCGATGACCTCGTCGCGCGAGCGGCCGGTCAGACGCAGGAACGCATCGTTGACGTCGACTATCCGATAGTCCGAAGTCACCACCACGTAAGCGTTGGGTGAGACCTGGAACAACGCTGCGTAGTCGATGGGGGGATTCATGTTCGGACCGTTGCGGTCACGCCCGGGCGATGGATGACGGCGGATTGTAGCGATTCGGCCGCAACGCTCGAGTCGGTTCTCATGCACGCACCTCGCCATGGCCGAACACGACGTATTTCAGGCTCGTCAGTCCTTCGAGGCCGACCGGACCGCGGGCGTGCAGCTTGTCGTTCGAGATGCCGATCTCGGCGCCGAGGCCGAACTCGAAGCCGTCGGCGAAACGCGTCGACGCGTTGACCATCACCGACGCCGAGTCGACCTCGCGCAGGAAGCGCAGCGCTCTCGCGTAGTGTTCGGTGACGATGGTGTCGGTGTGCTTCGAGCCGTGCGTGTTGATGTGGTCGATCGCCGCATCGAGGTCGTCGACGATGCGGATCGAGGCGATCGGGGCCAGCCATTCGGTATCGAAGTCGCCGGTCCCCGCTTCGACCGACGCGACGCCGGCGTCCGCGAGCAGTGCGCGGCTCGCCGCGCAGGCGCGCATCTCGACGCCCTTGTCGGCATAGACGCGCCCGATGCGCGGCAGGAAGCCGGCGGCGATCGCGCGCGCGACCAGCAGCGTCTCCATCGTGTTGCAGGTGCCGTAGCGCTGCGTCTTCGCGTTGTCGGCGATGCGGACCGCCTGCTCGAGGTCCGCGCCGTCGTCGACGTAGACGTGGCAGAGGCCGTCGAGGTGCTTGATCATCGGCACGCGCGACTCGCGCATCAGGCGCTCGATCAGTCCCTTGCCGCCGCGCGGCACGATCACGTCGATGTACTCGGGCATCGTGATCATCGCCCCGACCGCGGCGCGATCGGTGCTGTCGACGACCTGCACGACGTCCGACGGCAGTCCGGCGCTCTCAAGTCCTTCGCGGATCAGTGCGGCCAGCGCGCCGTTGCAGCGGATCGCTTCGGAACCGCCGCGCAGGATGGCCGCGTTGCCCGACTTGATCGTGAGACCCGCCGCGTCGACGGTCACGTTCGGCCGCGCTTCGTAGATGATGCCGACCACGCCGAGCGGCACGCGCATGCGGCCGACCTGGATGCCCGACGGCTGGTAGCGCAGTTCGCCGATCTCGCCGATCGGGTCCGGCAGCGCGACGATCTGCTCGAGGCCGGCAGCCATGCCTTCGATGGACGCGTCCGACAGCGTCAGGCGATCGAGCATCACGGCGTCGAGGCCCGCGGCGCGGGCGGCTTCGAGGTCTTCCGCGTTGGCGGCCTTGAGGCGCACGGCATCGCGGCGGATCGCCGTCGCGATGGCCAGCAGCGCGTCGTTCTTGCGGCGCGTGTCGGCCCTGGCGATGACGCGCGATGCCGCACGCGCGGCGACGCCGATGTGCTGCATGCGGGTCATCAGGTCGTTCGCATTCATCGACGGGCTCCGTTCAGCGCGCCGTGCCGCGGCCCGCGATCAGCACGCCGAGCCGCGACAGCTCGGTCCAGGCGTCGCCCATCGGCGTGGCGCCGAGATTGCGCAAGCCTTTCACGAGCCGGTCGATCTCGCTGCAGCGGACGAGCGCGTTGCGCAGGACCGGCAGCGACAGCCGTCGCATCGCGGGCTCGAACAGCCGCTCGCGACCGCCCCACACGCGCAGTTGCCGCAGCAGCGTGGACAGCGGCTGGCCGTCGGCGACGCCGAGCTTGGCGCGCAGCAGTGCGCGGACCTCTTCGGTGATCGCCCAATGGACCAGCACAGGCGATTCTCCTTCGCCGCGCAGGCCGTCGACCATCCGCACCACGCGCGTCGCGTCGCCGGCGAGCATCGCCTCGCCGAGCTTGAAGACGTCGTAGCGCGCCACGTCGAGCACGGCCTCGCGCACGTCGTCGTGACCGAGCCGGCCGGTGGGGTACAGCAGGCCGAGCTTCTGGACTTCCTGATGCGCGGCCAGCAGGTTGCCTTCGACCCGGTCGGCGAGGAAGGCCAGCGACTCGGGGTCCGCGCTCTGTCCCTGTGCCGCCAGGCGATCGACGATCCAGGCCGGCAGCCGCGTGCGGTCGACGACGGGTGCCTCGATCATGACGCCGGCCGCCTCGAGTGCGCCGAACCACGCCGAACTCTTCTGGTCGCGCTCCAGCCGCGGCAACGTGACGAGCGTGATCGTGTCGCCTTCGACGATCGTCTTCGCATACGCCTGCAGCGCCGCCGACCCGTCCTTGCCGGGCTTGCCGCCGGGGATGCGCAGTTCGATCAGCTTGCGGTCGCCGAACAGCGACAGGCTCTGGCCGCTTTCGACCAGGCGGTTCCACTTGAAGTGGCGATCGACCTGCAGCACGTCGCGTTCGGTGTAGCCGGCCTTGCGCGCCGCGACGCGGATGCAGTCTGACGCCTCGATCGCGAGCAGGTGCTCGTCACCATGCACGACGTAGAGCGGCGAGAGCCGCTTCGTCAAGTGCGTCGCGAGGGCGTCGAGGCGGACTTGCATCAGGACGGGACGGTGGTCTTGATCGCCGACAGGCGGCGCAGCAGCTGCTGCACGAGGTCCGACTGCATGTCGCGGTAGAGCAGGTTCTCTTCGGCTTCCTTTGCGAGCTGCGTGTTCTCGTTGACCGAGATGTTGCGCCTGAGCGTGATGCGGGTCGGCGTGATGAAGTCGCGGCCCTTGCCGTCGTCGACGCGGAATACGAAGGTATAGAACAGGTTGTATTCGCGCACGCGGCCGTCGGCGTTCAGGCTCAGGATCTCCTTGTCGCGCGACTCGCCGAGCACCTGCAGCTTCGCGTCGGCGTTGGCCGGGTCGTCGACTAGCCGCGTCGATGTGCCGCTGCGGATATAACGCTTGAACTCGGTGCCGAGCGGCGAGGCGTCGGAGAAGCCGACCCACAGCGTGCGGAACGGCAGCTCGGTCGAGCCGCGCAACTGGAAGCCGCAGGCGGCGACGGTGGTCAGCAGCAGCGCCGCACTCATGAAGCGAAGCAGTTCCCTTGCCCTGACCAGGGAAGGAGAAAGCCCGGTCGCTGTCCCGTTCATCGTGTCGTCCATTCAAGCCACCACGTTCACCAGCCGCCCCGGCACCACGACGACCTTTTTCGGCGTCGACGTGATGAACTTCTTCACCGCTGCATCTGCCAGTGCGATCGCCTCGATGGCCGCGCGGTCGGCATCGGCCGGCACGCGGATCGTGCCGCGCAGCTTGCCGTTGACCTGCACGACCAGCTCGATCTCGTCGCGCTGCAGCGCCGCCTCGTCGACCCGCGGCCACGCGGCGTCGATCAGCGGGCCGTGCGCGTCGGCATAACCGAGCGTCTTCCACAGCGCATGCGTGATGTGCGGCGTCACCGGGTACAGCACGCGGAGCAGGATGCCGAAGCTCTCGGTGACCGCGGCGCTGCCGGCCGCGCTCGCGGTCTCCAGCATGTTGAGCATCTTCATGCACGCCGACACGACGGTGTTGTATTGGACGCGGTCGTAGTCGAACTGCGCCTGCTTCAGCGTCGCGTGGATGTCGAAGCGCAAGGCCTTGTCGGCGGCGGTCGGCGCGGCGGTCGCGCCCTGCGGCGCGATGCGGCCGTCGCGCTGCGCGGTCAGCGCCGAGGTCCACAGGCGGTTGAGGAAGCGCGAGACGCCCTGCGCGCCGCTGTCCGACCACGACGCGCTCTGCTCCGGCGGTCCGGCGAACATCGAGAACGCCCGCGCCGTGTCGGCGCCGAAGCGGTCGATGAAGGCGCG
>JBBRRW010000256.1:0-4650 GCA_038245975.1 Burkholderiales bacterium | reverse complement strand
TCCGCCATCGTGGCTGCACGGATCGAGGCCGCGCGCCGATGCGTCGAGTCCCTCGACGTTCATCATCACGAAGCGCGTCGCGTTCCACAGCTTGTTGCAGAAGTTGCGATAGCCCTCGCACCGCGACAGGTCGAAGTTGAGTGTCATCGACAGCGGGGCGAGCGCGGCGAACGTGAAGCGCAACGCATCGGCCCCGAAGGCAGGGATGCCGTTCGCGAAGTTCTTGCGCACGTACTGCGCGGCGCGCTCCTTGTGCGCGGCGAGCATCAGCCCCTGCGTCGACTTCCGGACCAGCGCCTCGAGGTCGATGCCGTCGATCAGGTCGAGCGGGTCGAGCGTGTTGCCCTTCGACTTCGACATCTTGTTGCCGTCGGCATCGCGGACCATCGCGTTGATGTAGACGTCGCGGAACGGCACCTCGTCGGTGAAGTACAGCGACATCATGATCATCCGCGCGACCCAGAAGAAGATGATGTCGTTGCCGGTCACCAGCACGTCGGACGGCAGGAAGGTCTTCAGGTCGTCCGACGCGTCGGGCCAGCCGAGCGATGCGAAAGGTACGAGCTGCGACGAGAACCAGGTGTCGAGGACGTCCTGGTCCTGCGTCAGCGACCCGCTGTAGCCGGCTGCGGTCGCGATCGTGCGGGCGTCGTCGGCGTTGCGCGCGACCACGAAAGTCTTGCCGTCGACCGGCGTGCCGTCGGTGTGCCAGGCCGGGATCTGATGGCCCCACCACAGCTGACGCGACAGACACCAGTCCTGGATGTTCGACAGCCAGTGGTCGTAGGTCGCCTTCCAGTGGTCCGGATAGAACTTCACGTCGCCGTCGGCGACGGCCGCGAGGCCGCGTGCCGCGAGACCTTCCATCTGCAGGAACCACTGGTCGGTCAGCATCGGCTCGACCACCACGCCGGTGCGGCCGGACTTGGGCTGCGCCATCGTGTGCGGCTTGGCTGCGACCAGGAAGCCGTCGCGTTCGAGCTGCGCCACCACGGCCTTGCGCGCCACGTAACGGTCCATGCCGCGGAACTCGACCGGTCCGTTGTCGTTGATCTTCGCGTCGAGCGTGAAGATCACGATCAGCGGCAGCTGGTGCCGCTGCGCCGCTGCATAGTCGTTGAAGTCGTGGGCGCCGGTGATCTTGACGCAGCCCGAACCGAAGGCCATGTCGACCATCGTGTCGGCGACGACGGGAATGGTCCGGTCGCACAGCGGCAGGATCACCTGGCGACCGACGAGATGCCGGTAGCGTGGGTCCTCCGGATGCACGGCGACCGCGCCGTCGGCCAGCATCGTCTCGGGTCGCGTCGTCGCGATCGTCAGGCCGCGCAGCACGGTCTTCTGTCCGTCGGCGTCGACGATCTCCTGCGGCCCGTCGACGAACGGATAGACGATGTACCACAGCGTCCCCTGGACTTCGTCGTTCTCGACCTCGAGATCCGAGACGGCGGTCATCATCACCGGGTCCCAGTTGACCAGCCGCTTGCCGCGGTAGATCAGTCCGTCGTCGTGCATGCGCACGAAGGCCTCGACGACGGCGCGGTTCATGTGCGCGTCCATCGTGTAGTAGCCGGCCTGCTGGCCCTCGGCATCGGCGTACTGCCAGTTCGCCGAGTCGCCGAGCCGGCGCATCTGCCGCGTGATCGTGGCGCCCGACAGCTGCTTCCACTCCCTGACCTTGTCGATGAAGGCTTCGCGGCCCAGCGCCGCACGGCTGGTTCCCTGCGCCTCGAGCTGGCGCTCGACGACGATCTGCGTCGCGATGCCCGCGTGGTCGGTGCCGACGATCCAGTTGGTGTTGAAGCCGCGCATGCGGTGATAGCGCACCAGCACGTCCATCAGCGTCTGCTGGAACGCATGGCCCATGTGCAGCGTGCCGGTGACGTTCGGGGGCGGCAACTGGATGCAGTACGCGTTCGACGGGTCGTGTTCGCCGGCACGCTGCCGAAAATAACCGCGTTGCTCCCAGAGCGGATACCAGTGCGCTTCGATCGCATGCGGCTCGAAGCTCTTCGCCAGCGCCGGGGCGGGTGCGGCGGCCGGGTCATCGACGGCGGGGGTTACAGGAAGGGTGTTCTGGGAATTCGAAGGCATCGACGGCTCGTTCTCTGGCAGACTGGCAACCGGCAATTTTAATGGAGAAGCTTCGAAGTGCCCGTCTCGAGCGCAACGAAGTGTGGCGCGCCTTGCGCGGTGGGTCGAATCGGATTGGTGGAGGGCGGGATGAAAAGAGCTGTGAATGCGCGGGCGGACGCCCTCGTCGTGCGGACGGTCGTGGGCCTCGCGACGATCGCCATGACGATCGGTCTGGTTGGTTGCGCTGCGCCGGGATCGTCGGCGAGAAGCCCGACCGCGTCGCGTCCCGCCGCCACCGCCGCCTCGGGTGCACCGGTCGGCGCGCCACCAGGTGCGGGTCCCGGTGCGCCGGCGGCCGCGACCGCCGGCGCGACGCCGGGCGCCGCGTCGGGCAGCCGGCCCGACAGCTCGACGCTCAAGCCGTTCAGGGAAGTGATTGCCGGCGCCGCCGAGATGAAGGGGCTGTTCCCGCTGTGGCAGAAGGACGACAAGGTGTGGATCGAGATCCCTGCCGCACAGCTCGACAAGCCTTTCTTCTTTTCGTACAACATCAGCGACTCGGTCGGTGAGCGCGGCGCGTACGCGAGCCAGATGGGCCGCCGCCACATGGTCGTGTTCCATCGCGTCGGCAACGCGATGCAGCTGATTGCCAGGAACGCACGCTTCATCGCCGCTGCCGGATCGCCCACGGAGCGCGCGGTGCGCCAGAGCTTCTCGGACAGCCTGATCGGCAGCGCCCCGGTGCTGTCGCAGCCCAACGGGGACAACAAGTCGGTCCTGATCGACGCCAGCGCGCTGCTGATGACCGACATCCCCGGCTACTCGACCACCCTCGAGTCGGCGTTCCGCATCAACTACACGCTCGACCGCGCCAATTCCAGCTTCGTCAAGGTGCGCGCCGACGATCGCAGCGCGAGCTTCTCGGTCCGCGACCACTTCTCCACGGCGCGTCTGCCGGGATTCGTCGCGCCCACTCCGTTCTCGCCCACGCCGCCGATCGCGCCACCCCATACGCCGCCGGACCCGCGCAGCGTGTTCATCGGCTTCGTCTACAACTTTGCCGCATTGCCCGAGCCGATGCGGCCGCGCTATGCGGACGACCGGGTCGGCTTCTTCACGACCAACGTCGCCGACTACACCGGCGACAGCGTGCCCAACGCCCGCACCTTCCTGGTCAACCGCTGGCGCCTCGAGAAGAAAGATCCCGCGGCGCCGCTGTCGGACCCGAAGGAGCCGATCGTGTTCTGGGTCGATCGCAACGTCCCGGTGAACTATCGCGACACGATCGTCGAAGGCATCCTCGCGTGGAACAAGGCCTTCGAGCGCATCGGCTTCTCGAATGCGATCGTCGCGAAGATCCAGCCCGACGACGCCGACTTCGATACGCTCGACGCGCGTCATGCCTCGGTGCGCTGGTTCCTCGGCGCCGACGCGGGCTTCGCCATCGGTCCGTCGCATACCGACCCGCGCACCGGCGAGATCCTCGACGCCGACATCGCGATCCCGGACATCTTCACGCGTAACGCCAAGACGCTGATCAGCGAGGCGCTGCCGCAGCCGAAGTCGCACGAGGGCCCGATCAACGGATCGGACGAGCAGGCGCTGCAGTGCGACTTCGCCGCGGAGGCGATCGGCGAGGCGGCGTTCGCGCTCGGCCTGCTCGATGCCCGTGGCGAGGTGATGGCCGACAGTGCCGAGGCGGACCGCTTCGCGCGCGACTATCTGCGCGGCGTGGTCACGCACGAGGTCGGCCACACGCTCGGCATGCGCCACAACTTCCATGCATCGACGATCCGCACCACCGTGCAGCTGCAGGACGCGGCATTCACCCGCGCCAACGGCCTGACCGGCTCGGTGATGGACTACACGCCGTTCAACATCGCGACGCGCGACGAGCGCCAGGGCGAGTACGTGATGAGCGGCCTCGGTCCTTACGACTACTGGGCGATCGAGTACGCCTACAAGCCCATCGACGCGCCGTCGGCCGATGCCGAACGTCCGGAACTCGCGCGCATCGCGGCCCGCAGCACCGATCCGGCGCTGGCCTTCGCCACCGACGAGGACGCCGATGCGGGTCCCGACGGCATGGACCCCGAGATCAATCGCTTCGACCTCGGCAGCGATCCTCTGGCCTACTACCGCAAGCGCTTCGCACTGTCGCGCGAGTTGTGGGACCGGCTGCAGAACCGGCCGATGATTTCGGACGAGAGCTATCTCGTGGTGCGCCGGAACATGGAGCGCGGCTTCAACGAGATCGGCCGTGCGGCGCCGCTGATCGCCAAGTACGTCGGCGGCGTGCGCACCAGCCGCAACCACGTGCCGCTGGGCGGCACACCGCGTAGCGTGGCGTTCGATGCGGGCGCGGCGCTGTACGTGCCGGTCGAGGTGGCGCGGCAGAAGCAGGCGCTCGACCTGTTGGCGACGCAGCTCTTCTCGGTCGACAGCTTTCGTTTCAAGCCGGAGTTCATCAGCCGCCTGGGGATCGACTACCTGGATCGCAGCGAGCCCAACGGCAGCAACAAGACGCCGTTCTACCTGCCGGGTCGCGTCCTGGCGATCCAGACCGGCACGCTC
>JBBRRW010000255.1:0-4653 GCA_038245975.1 Burkholderiales bacterium | reverse complement strand
CTCGCGGCGCGCCTGGCGGCGACCGGCGTGCCGTCGCACGCGATGCTGCTGTCCGAGCTGCCGGCCGAACTCGGTCGCTTCGACATCGTGATCTCGTCGACGGCCTCGACCTTGCCGCTGGTCGGCCTCGGCATGGTCGAGCGCGCGTTGAAGCAGCGCAAGCGGAAGCCGATGTTCATGGTGGACCTGGGCGTGCCGCGCGACATCGAGCGCGAGGTCGGCGAACTCGATGA
Organism: Burkholderiales bacterium; assembly: GCA_038245975.1. Classification (GTDB taxonomy): domain Bacteria; phylum Pseudomonadota; class Gammaproteobacteria; order Burkholderiales; family Burkholderiaceae_D; genus CAHJXF01. Next base: position 4,420 of record JBBRRW010000255.1, on the reverse strand, counting down.
CGTCTTCCTCTACACCGTCGACGACCTCGGCAAGGTCGTCACGAGCGGCATGGAGAAGCGGCGCGCCGCGGTCGACGAAGCCGAGACCATCATCGATCGCGAGGTCGGGCAGTTCATGCGCTGGCTCGACGGCCGCGACACGGTTCCCGCCATCCGCGACCTGCACCAGCGTGGCGATGCGTTCCGGGCGATCGAACTCGACCGCGCGCGGCGCCGACTCGCAAGGGGCGACGATCCCGCGGTGGTCATCGAAGCCCTCGCGCAGGGCATCACGAACAAGTTCCTCCACGGCCCCACGCAGTTGCTGCACGACGCCCCCGACGACGTACGCGCGCACCTGCTCGAGTACCTGCCGCGTCTGTTCGGCGCCCGCAGCGATGAATGACACGGCGGTGTCCGTGTCGAACCGGTCCGCATGAAGCCGAGCCTCGCGTCGAAGCTCGATCAGCTGACCACCCGCCGCGCCGAACTCGAACGCCTCCTGTCCGATCCGCTGGCGACCGCTGATCTCGATCGCTATCGCAGCCTGACCCGCGAACATGCGGAGCTCGGGCCTCTGGTCGAGAGTCACGCGCTGTATCGCGCCGCGCTGGCCGACGAGAACGCTGCCGGCGAATTGCAGGGCGATCCGGAGATGAAGGCCTTCGCCGAAGAAGAGCTGGCAAGCGCCCGCGCCCGACTGACCGAGCTGGACGCGACGCTGCAGCGCCTGCTGCTGCCGAAAGACCCCGACGACGCGCGACCGATGCTGCTCGAGATCCGCGCCGGGACCGGCGGCGACGAGTCCGCGCTGTTCGCGGGCGACCTGCTGCGCATGTACCTGCGTTACGCGGAACGGCAACGCTGGCAGGTGGAGATCGTCTCGTCGTCTCCGGCCGAACTTGGCGGCTACAAGGAAGTCATCGTCCGCATCGCGCCGGGCGGCGGCGCGGCCGAGGCGCTGGCGCCGTATGCGCGGCTGAAGTTCGAGTCGGGCGGACACCGCGTCCAGCGCGTGCCCGTGACCGAGACCCAGGGTCGCATCCACACGTCGGCGTGCACGCTCGCGGTCATGCCCGAGCCCGACGACATCGCCGAGGTCGACATCCGGCCCGACGAGATCCGCATCGATACGTTCCGCGCGTCCGGCGCGGGCGGGCAGCACATCAACAAGACCGACTCGGCCGTCCGCATCACCCACCTGCCGACCGGCATCGTCGTCGAGTGCCAGGACGATCGCAGCCAGCACAAGAACAAGGCACAGGCGCTGAAGGTGCTGGCGGCGCGCATCAAGGACAAGCAGGTCCGCGAACAGCAGGCCAGCGAGGCCGCGACGCGCCGCACGCTGGTGGGCTCGGGCGATCGCTCCGAGCGCATCCGGACCTACAACTATCCGCAGGGCCGGGTCACCGACCACCGCATCAACCTCACGCTCTACAAGCTCGAGTTCATCCTCGACGGCGATCTCGACGAGTTGACCGGCGCGCTGGTCGCCGAGCATCAGGCCGAGCAGCTGGCCGACCTCGGTGCCGACTGACGCGTCCGCGGCCGATCACGAGCCGTCGTCGATGACGATCCCGCAGCCGGAAGGACGCAGCCGCTCGGGACCGTTGACCGCATCGATCGCGTCGAGCGGCATCCCGCGCTCCGAAGCCGTCACGCTGCTGGCGCATGCGGCCGGCTGCTCGCGCGAACGGGTCCTCGCGGATAGTGGGGGCGCGATAGACGACGCCGTCCTGGCGCGCTTCAATGCGCTCGCACGGGCGCGTGCCGCCGGCGAACCGATGGCCTATCTGACCGGTCATCGCGAGTTCTTCGGTCGATCGTTCGGGGTCGACCCGCGCGTACTGATCCCGCGCCCCGACACCGAGCTGCTGGTCGAACGGGCGATCGCGTGGATCCAGGAGCGTCGTGCCGTCGTGGGCGCAGCCCCGTCGATCCACGTGCTCGAACTGGGGACCGGCAGCGGCGCCATCGCCGTTTCGCTGGCGCTGGAATGCGCGGCGCTGGCCATCGTGGCCTGCGACCTGTCGACCCCCGCACTGGCCGTGGCGCGGGACAACGCGGCACGACTCGGCGCCGCTGTGCGGTTCGTCGAGAGCGACTGGTTCGAAGGCCTCGATGCAGGGGCGACATTCGACCTCGTCGTGTCGAATCCGCCGTACGTCGCCGCGCACGACGCCCATCTGGACGAAGGCGACCTGCGCTTCGAACCGCGACTGGCGCTGACCGATGGCGCCGACGGTCTGAGCGCACTGCGGCAGATCATTGCGGGGTCACGAGCGCGACTCGCTCCGGGCGGCGCGCTGATGGTCGAGCATGGGCACGATCAGGCGCTCACGGTCCGCGCCCTGCTCGGCGCCGCGGGATGCGGACAGGTGGCGTCGTTCCGTGACCTGGCGGGCATCGAACGCGTGACCGTCGGCACCGTCCACCCCGTAGCTGCCGCCGACAGCGAGGCCCGTCGGCCTGCCTTATAATCGAACCTTCGATTTTTTCACACGTTCGCAGTGCGTCGACAGGACCGGCACCATGGTCCGGACGCATCGACCCGCAACAGAGACCACCATGAATCGTAGACTTCTCGCCGGCCTGTTCATGATCGCGGCGCTCGGCGCCTGCAGCAAGAAAGCCGACGACTCTGCGGCCATGAGCAAGGCCAAGGACGACACCAACGCGGCCGTCGACTCCGCCAAGAGCGCAGTGAGCAACGCCACCGAGGCCGCCAAGGACGCGGCGAAGGCAGCCACCGACAAGGCGAAGGCCGCGACCAGCAATTCTGTCGACGCCACGAAGGACGCCACCGCCAGCACGACCGACTCGTCGAAGACGGCGATGGAAAAGGCCAAAGACGCGACCAGCAACGCGGTCGACGCCACCCAGGAAAAGGCCGCCGAAGTGGGCGACAAGACGAAGGAAATGGCGGTCAGGGCCAAGGACGACGTGAAGGAAGCGGCGGAGAAGGTCTCGGACAAGGCCAAGGAACTGGCGCAGAAGGCCAAGGACAAGATGAGCAACTGATGTGACGGAAGGTCGGGGCGACGCCCCTTCACGTCCCGGCGCAGCCATTCAACAGGATCGAACATGAGCGGCCAAACACAGACAGTGCACGAGTTCATCGACCAGACGGTGCACCAGAACCCGGTCGTGTTGTTCATGAAGGGAACGGCCCAGTTTCCGCAGTGCGGCTTCTCGGGCCGCGCCATCCAGCTGCTGAAGGCCAACGGCGTGACGAGCCTGGTGACGGTCAACGTCCTCGAGGACGACGACGTGCGCCAGGGCGTCAAGGCGTACTCGAACTGGCCGACGGTGCCGCAGCTCTACATCAAGGGCGAGTTCGTCGGCGGCTCCGACATCATCGGCGAGATGCACGAGAGCGGCGAACTGAAGAAGATGCTCGCGACGACCTGAGCGTCGAAGGGCCAGGAAAAAAGCCAGCGTTCGCTGGCTTTTTTTGTGGCTGGTGCCGGCTGCAGGAATCGAACCTGCCACCTGATGATTACAAATCAACTGCTCTACCAAATGAGCTAAGCCGGCGACGGTGCGATGGTAACGGACCGCGCGCCGCGCAGGAAGCCGCATGCGCGGCGCCTGTTGCTACTTGACGATGGTCAGGCGCGGACGACCCTTGGGTCCGTCGGTGGGCGGCTGCGGGTTGTCCTCGGGCTGGACCACCTTCAGCACGTCGCGCCCCTTGCTGGACTCTCGTTCGGGTTGCGCATCCTCGGGGGATGGCGCATGGCCCGGCGCCGGCAACGCCGGCGGCTCGTGCCCGCGACCGATGGCCGCATCGGCGAGATCGAACGCCATCCCGTGACCGTTCTCGCGCGCGTAGATCGCACTGACGTTGGCGATCGGCACCGAAATGGTCCGCGCCTTGCCGCCGAAGCGCGCCTGGAACTCGACGAGGTCGTTGCCGATCTGCAGCTTGCTGGTGGCCAGCGCGCTGATGTTCAGGACGATCTCGTTGTTCTTCACGAACTCCTGCGGCACCCGCGTCGTGGCGTCCACGTGCACGGCCAGGAAGGGCGTGTAGCCGCTGTCCGTGCACCATTCGTAGATGGCACGGATCAGATACGGCTTGGTGGACGGTTCGGACATGGCGATGAATCGGCATCCATGCTACGAAGAAAACGACACGGTTTGCAAGACCCGATCAGCGACGCATGACCTTTTCGGAAGGCGTCAGCGCTTCGATGTAGGCAGGGCGCGAGAAGATGCGTTCGGCGTACTTCATCAGCGGTGCTGCGTTCTTGCCGAGTTCGATGCCGTAGTGCCCGAGGCGCCACAGCAACGGCGCGATGGCGACGTCGAGCATCGAGAAGTCATCGCCGAGCATGAACTTGTTCTTCAGGAACACCGGCGCGAGCTGCGTGAGGCGGTCGCGGATGCCGGCGCGGGCTTTCTCGTGCGCCTTCTCGTGGCCCTTCGCCGCGACGTT
>JBBRRW010000254.1:0-4666 GCA_038245975.1 Burkholderiales bacterium | reverse complement strand
TGCCTGCGCAACGTAAAGCCAACGCTTGCGTAGTCGTCGACAATGCTCCGACCCTCCGTCGCGAATGGAAGCTCCGGTGTCGATTCGGCGATCGACGTCACTTGCATGAGGTCGCGCTCCAATCGATGCGACGCAGCCTCCCAGCGCGCTTGCCTGCGGTGACCGGCGATTGCGGTCAGGGCATCGGCGGCGGCCAGGGCGTCTAGCTCGATCGCCGATAGCGCTGCCCGTCTTCCAAGATCATCCACGCTGCTGAATGGCTGCTGCTTGCGCGCAGCGACCAGCCGGATCGCGGCGGGCAGATTGAACGACTTGATGCAGTTGAAGCCCAGTCTGACCGCCGGTTGGACACGGGGCTTGGCGTCTTCGACTTCCCGCTCGAAGCGCGTCTCGAACGTCGCGCGATCTTCCTTTTCTTCGAGCACTGCATCCCATGCGCTGATCGTCACGTCGATGGCCCTGACCTCGACGTCGTGGCGCTGTGCGTCCTGGATCAGCTGCGACGACGAATAGAACCCGAGCGGCTGGCTGTTGAGCATCGCGGCCAGGAACGCGGCGGGTTCATGCCGCTTGATATACGACGAGATGTAGACCAGGAACGCGAAACTGGCCGCATGCGATTCGGGGAAGCCGTATTCACCGAAGCCTTCGATCTGCTTGAAGATGCGCTCGGCATAGGCACGCTCGTAACCGCTCTTGATCATGCCTTCGACGATCCGGTCCTGGAACGGGCCCAGACCGCCTTTCCGCTTCCACGCCGCCATCGCGCGGCGCAACTTGTCGGCTTCGCCGGCGCTGAAATCGGCCGCCAGCATCATCAGTTGCATCACCTGCTCCTGGAAGATCGGCACGCCCAGGGTTCGTTCGAGCGCCTTCTTCGCACCGGGCTGCGGGTAATGGATCGCCTGGTTGTTGCGAACCGCTTCCCGCGCCTTCAGGTAGGGATGCACCATGCCGCCCTGGATCGGGCCCGGTCGCACGATCGCGACCTCGACCACCAGGTCGTAGTAGCAGACGGGCAGCAGCCTCGGCAGCATGCTCATCTGCGCCCGGCTCTCGATCTGGAACACGCCGACCGTGTCGGCCTCGCAGATCATCTCGTACGTCTGCGGATCCCCCTGGGGAATATCGACCATGCGGATGGTCCGGCCGCGGCGTTGACCGACCAGGTCCAGCGCGCGCCGGAGGGCGGACAGCATGCCGAGCGCGAGCACGTCGACCTTCAACAGCCCGAGCTCTTCGAGGTCGTCCTTGTCCCACTGGATGACCGAGCGGAAGGTGGGGAACAGCGATGACTGGGCTTGCGCTGCTCGGCGTTGTGCGATCGGTCGCGCCGGCGATTCGTCGGCAGCTTCGGGCGAACCGCTCACGCCGTCCGCATCGCCCCCCGAGTTTTCACGATCGATCTGCGGCATCCTCGATTCGAACTTTGCGTCGTTTCCTTCTATGCCGTCGGTCCCGACGGCCGAGTAGAGCGTCCTGCGGCCCGCTACTTGGTCCCAATCCGATGGCGCCTGCATCGCCGCGTTCTCGAGCGGGACCATCCGCGACAGCTTCTCGTTGCTGATGACGAAGCCGCCGACGTGCTGCGACAGGTGCCTCGGAAAGCTGCGCAGCGTGGCGGTCAGCTCGATCAGTTTCTGCACCACCGGGCTGTCGGGATCGAAGCCGTTTTCTTCCAGCCGGTCGCGATGCTGTGCACTGTCGTCCCACCAGGCATGGGACGACGACAGGCGATTGACGCGCTCGCCATCCAGTCCGAGCGCCTTGCCGACGTCGCAGATGGCCGATCGCGTGCGATAGGCGATGACGGTCGCGGCCAGCGCGGTGCGATGCCGGCCGTACTTGTCGTAGATGTACTGGATGACCTCTTCGCGGCGCTGGTGCTCGAAGTCGACGTCGATGTCGGGCGGCTCGTTGCGTTCCTTGGTCAGGAAGCGTTCGAACAACATCTCCTGCAGCGCAGGGTTGACCTCGGTGATACCGAGGCAGAAGCACACGGCCGAGTTGGCCGCCGATCCGCGACCCTGACACAGGATGCCGACGCTGCGCGCATAGCGGACGATGTCGTGGACCGTGAGGAAGAAGGCTTCGTATCGCAGGTCGGCGATCAACGCGAGCTCGTGCTCAATCTGCCGCCGCACCTGGTCCATCTTGCCTGCGGGGAGCGCGTCGGTGAGGCTGCGAGGGAAGCGTGTCACCAGACCTTCCTCGGTCAGCTTGCGCAGATAGCTGGTCTGGGTCTCGCCTTCGGGTACGACTTCCCTGGGATAGAAGTACTTCAGCTCCTTCAGCGAGAACGTGCACCGGGCGGCGATTCGTATCGTCTCCTCGAGCAGTGGCTCGGGGAACAGATTCGACAGCCGCGAGCGGGTCCGCAGATGCCGCTCGGCATTGGGGGCGAGCGCGCTGCCGCATTCGCTCACCGACCTGTTCAGGCGGATCGCGGTCAGCGTGTCCTGCAGCGGCTTGCGGGAACGCACGTGCATGTGGACGTTGCCGGTCGCCACGCACGGCATCTCCCTCTGCTGGCCCAGCTTCGTCAGGCGATCGCGGACCAGCTTGTCGTCCATGTGATGGGTACGCTGGATCGCGATCCATGCGCGCGGCTGAACGCCGGGGATCTGCACGTGAAAGGTCGATGCGATCCATCGGGCATCGGCTTCGAGCGCCGCGTCGCCCGCCGCGCGCGACGGAATCCACAGGACGAGGCAGTCGCGCATGCCGGCCAGATGATCGATCGCGCCCGCCGCTTCGGGAATCAAGTCCGGCGATTGCGCGCTGCCGTCGAAGTCGGCGCGCGTCAGTCGATAAGCCCCTTTCTTGCAGCGCATGCGGCCGAGCGTGATCATCTCGGAGAGGTTGCCGTAGCCGTTGAGGTTGGTCGCCAGCACGACCAGCTGCAGGCCGTCCTCGAGCACGAAGCTGCTGCCGATGATCAGGTGCAGGCCTTCGCTGTTCTTCGCTTCGGCATGCGCGCGGACCACGCCGGCCAGCGAGCATTCGTCGGTGATGGCGAGCGCGGCGTAGCCGAGCTCGCTGGCCCGGACCACCAGCTCCTCGGGATGCGACGCACCCTTGAGGAAACTGAAGTTGCTCAGGCAGTGCAGCTCGGCGTAGCGCGACAGGGAGGACATCGAAGACAGCGTGTTCATCGGGCCATGGATCTCAAAGAACCACGCTGCACGACGCCAGCCACGGGATGCGCTTGACCAGCAACCGGTACACGTCGTGATCGAACAGCCGGGTCGTGACGGCACGCGCCTTCGCTTCTTCGAGCGTCGATGCCATGCCGAGATAGGCCCAGCCGTTCAGGACGTGGAACGCATGTCCTTCCGCGAACGCGACCGGGCCTTCGAAAGGCCACGGCTCGATGGCCGTCGAGGCCAGTGCAGCCTTCAAGCGCTCGGTGTGTTCGGCGACGGTCTCGAGCCCGATGCACGCACCGCGGCAACGCTTGACCTGATACGCGAAGCAGGGCTTGCCGGGATGCGCCTTGTCGAGCTTCAGCAACGCAGGACAAAGCCCGTGCGCATCGGCGATGGCGCGCAGCGTCACGCCGGCCTGGCGCGGCGTCTGGAAGGGTCCGTAAAGATCGCGGTCCTGGGCGAAGAAGAGGTCGTCGGGACGCGCGATGGCGAGCTTCCATCGGTTCCTCGATCGATCGACGACCAGCCGCCACGCACACACGTCGTCGCTCTTGCGAAGCTGTCGGTTGTAGGCCGGCATCCGTTGCTTGACGAGCGTGGCCTCGGTCAGCAGCGCGCCCAGGTCCTGCTGCGTGCCGCCGCCGGTCTCGAGCCATTCGATGCGCGTCATCTGCTGCGAGATCTCCATCTCGCGCACCGACAGATGGTCGCCGGTGAAGTGCGCCATCACCCGTTGCCGCAGGTTCTTCGCCTTGCCGATGTAGAGCGGACGTGGCTCCGCGGCGCGCGATGATTCCTGCGTGGCCGGGTCTTCGTCCGGCGGTTCGCCATGGAAGAGATAGACGCCGGCCGTCTTCGGCAGCGTGTCGAGCACGTCGGGATCGAGATGCCGCGGCAGGCTGGGTCGTGCCGTGAGCTGGTCGATGGCCGCGGTGATCTGGTCGGCCGGCAATGCGTCGTGGAGCTTCTGCCACAGTTGCCACAACAGGCGCGCGTCGCCGAGCGCGCGATGCCGCATGTCGACCACCAGTCGATGCCGCTCGATCAGCGTGTCGAGGTTGTGACGCGAGTAGCCGGGATAGAGCTTGCGCGACAGGCGGACCGTGCACAGCACCGGCGGCCGGAACGAACGATTGATGCGCCGGAACGCGTTCTTGAGGAAGCCGTGATCGAAGCGCGCGTTGTGCGCGATGAAGAGACGGCCGTCGAGGCGAGCCAGGATGTCGTCGGCCAGTTCCTCGAAGCGGGGCGCGTCGGCCACCATCGCGTTGGTGATGCCGGTCAGGGTCTCGATGAAGGGTGGAATGATCGCGTCGGGATTGACGAGCGTCGACCACTCGCGCACCGGTCGCGGCGGATGGCCGAAGCCGGTGTCGTCGAGATCGACCTCGATGATGCCGACCTCGGTGATGCGGTCCTCGACCGGCGAGCCTCCGGTGGTTTCGAGATCGACGAAGGCCAGGCGCATGAGGAAAGGGAAGAAAGACGGCGCGACAGAGCGGAAAGGAAGCGGCTCG
>JBBRRW010000253.1:0-4691 GCA_038245975.1 Burkholderiales bacterium | reverse complement strand
CGGGTCGGACAGAACCGGGCCAACGTCGTGCGCATCGTGCTCGACCTAAAGGGCCGCGTGAACCCGCAGGTGTTCAATCTCGCACCGGTCGGCGAGTACCGCTATCGCCTCCTGTTCGATCTTTATCCGGACCACGTCGAGGATCCGCTGCTGGCCTTCCTCGCGAAGCCCAAGGGCGAGATCCTCGTCAAGCGCGACGCGCCGCCCGAGTTCGTGCCGGACACGCGCACTGATCAGTCGGGCAGGCAGGTCTTGAAGCCGTCGGCGGACACGCACGACGCCGCGATCGAAACCGATGCCGGCGCGGGCAAGGCCGTTCGTCCCGACACCGGCGACCTGTACGCCCGCAAGCCGGCCGTCACGCGGCTGATCACGATCGCGCTGGACCCGGGTCACGGCGGCGAGGACCCGGGCGCCATCGGCGCCGGCGGCAGTCACGAGAAGGACGTCGTGCTCGAGATCGCGAAGCGGCTGCGGCGCAAGCTTGACGCCGAGCCCAACATGCGCGTCCTGATGACGCGCGACGCCGACTTCTTCGTGCCGCTGAACGTGCGCGTGCAGAAGGCGCGGCGCGTGCAGGCCGACCTGTTCGTGTCGATCCATGCCGATGCCTTCGTATCGCCCGAGGCGCGCGGCTCGTCGGTGTTCGCCTTGTCGGAGCGCGGCGCGTCGTCCACCGCGGCGAAGTGGCTCGCGAACAAGGAGAACTCGGCGGACCTGATCGGCGGCGTCAACATCGCGACGCGCGACCGGCAACTCGCCGGCGTGCTGCTCGACCTGTCGACTACCGCCCAGATCAACGACAGCCTCAAGCTCGGCGACGCTGTGCTGCACGAGATCGGCGGCATCAACCGGCTGCACAAGGGCGAGGTGGAGCAGGCCGGCTTCGCGGTGCTGAAGGCACCGGACATCCCGAGCATCCTGATCGAGACCGCATTCATCAGCAACCCCGATGAGGAGAAGCGCCTCAACGACGACGCCTACCAGGAGCGGTTGGCCGACGCCGTCGTCAAGGGCATCCGCCGCTACTTCGCGAAGAACCCGCCGCTGGCCAAGACCCGCCTGACGAGTTGAGGCGACGGGTTGAAGCGCGGCGCGGAACGTCGCTGCGGTCGGGCGGTCCGAGCGATGCGCGGCCCACGCGCCAAGGAGATTCGCATCGCTGACCTCGCCCGCTTCGTTCGACCGTCCTGCCGGGGTTTCCGGTGATCGGCCCGCGCCACCCCGCCCGCGTGTTCTGGGACCTCGTCCGTCGCGCGCGACCCGGCGGCGCCGCCGATGCACCGGTCGCGCCGCCTGCCGGATCGTCGGCCACACCGGCCGAGACCGCCCTAGCCCTCGCGCGCCTGGATGCGATACGCGCGGAGTGCCGTAGCCTGGTCACACGCCGTGCCTCGCTCTCGGCCGGTGTCGCCGTCGTCCCGCTGCCGCTGCTCGACGTCGGCACCGACATCGCCATCCTTCTTAAGCTGCTGCCGACGATCAACGCACGCTTCGGCCTGACGCCACAGCAGATCGACGGGCTCGATGCCGAGACCAAGCGCATCGTGATGCTGTTCATCGGCAGCGTCGGTACGACCCTCGTCGGACGCATCGTCACCCGCGACCTGGTCGTGAAGATCCTGATGAAGATGGGCGTGCGCGTGACGACCAAGGGCATCGTCAAGTTCGTGCCGCTGCTCGGGCAGGCCGTGTCGGCGTCGATCAGCTTCGGGGCGATGAAGGTGCTCGGCAACCGGCACATCGACGACTGCTACGAGATCGCGTGCAGGACCTTGCTGCAGACGCAGAAGGCAGCGCCGCCGAAGGGCGCGGAATGGGAAATCGTCGCGTAGCCGCTCGCCCGGCGGATCGGTCAGGGAATGAACGACACGCTGGCCGAGCCGATTCCCTCGAACGTCACGTCGACCCGCTGCTTGGCACGCGCTTCGACGACCTTGGTCCACGAGCCCGTGGTGACGACGTCGCCCGCCATCACGCCGCGCGGCGGCCCGGCGTTGCCCTCGACGTCGTAAGTCGGCAGGCGGCCAAGATGGGCGACGAACCACGGCAACAGCACCGCGGGGTTGCCGAGCGCATGCGAACCCTGCACGGCCTCGTGCACCTTGCCGTCGATGGCCAGAGTGGCCTTCTGCTTGCGCAGGTCCACGCGACGCCACGACCCTTCGACGCCATCGCCGAGCACGAACGCCCCGTTGATGCCGTGGTCCGCCAGCTTCGCGAGCGACGACGCGCTCGCGAAGTCGACGATGCGCGGCGTCACGATCTCGATGGCCACGTGCATGCCGGCGATGGCCTCGGCCACCTCTTCGGTGGTGTACGGGATCGCGCGCGGCGGCAAGTCGCTGGCGAAGCGATACGCGATCTCGGCCTCGACGATGCGCACCGGAAACGAAGCGGCCGACAGCGACGCGCCGCTGGCATGGACCAGCGACGGCACGATCGGCGCCGCGGTCGGCAGGCTGTCGCGCGAGTCGGCGCCGGCCTTCCACACTGTCGGCCGTGCAGCGGGCCACAACGTCGCGTCGACGCGGCCCTGAACCTGGTACGCCTGGTCCGACGTCCGGACCGCGCTCAGCACGCGCTCGGCGGTCACGCCAGCACCGCCACGTCGGGCTTCGACCAGTCGCGCGACCAGCGTGGCGATCGACCACGGCGCTTCGGGCGGCGCCGCGCCGGGTGTGAGGCGGGCGTCGGCGTCGGCTTCCGGGACCGCTGGCAGCGCGTCGTTCATGCGTGCGCCACGCGATCGGTCACGGTCTGCTGCGTCGTCGACACCACGACCGGCTCGCCGGTGTAGACGCAGCCGTGACGATGCGAGTCGCGGCGGATCACGACGCGCGACAGGCCGGCGAAGCGCGGCTTCAGCTCGTTCCACACGAAGCGCGCAATGTGCTCCAGGCTCGGGCTCTCCAGACCGACGATCTCGTTGAGGAAGCGATGATCGAGCCGTTCGCGGACGGCTTCGCCAGCCGCCTCGAGCTGCGCGAAGTCGACGATGAAGCCGCTGTCCGGGTCCGGCGTGCCGCTCACCGCGATCTCGGCGCGGAACGAGTGGCCGTGGAGCCCGTGGTACTTGTGGCCGATCGGCATGTGCAGGAACTGATGCGCGGCATCGAACCAGAATTCGTAGGTGATCTCGATCATGGACGTGATCGCCCGACGCGTTGCGCGCGGGCGAAGGAGAAGAGTGGTGCAGAGCCGCCGTCGTTGACGGATGCGCGTCGAGCCGACGACGGTGACGGCGCGTTGCCGGCGTGGGTCAACGAATGCCGAGCAGCTTGTGCGTCTGCATCGACAGGCGCCATTGCGGGTGCGAAAGGCAATATTCTACGGCGCGTCCGGTGTGACGCGCCCGCGCCGTGGGATCGCCGGGCAGACCGTCCATCGGCTGGATCAGGAAATGGTCGAACGCGAGATCGGCGAAACGCTCCGGCATCGCCCGCTGCTGGGGGTAGACCAGCTTGAGCTCGTGGCCGGTCGTGACGACGATCGGCGCATCGGACTTGGGGCTCACGCAGATCCAGTCGATGCCGTCGGGCAACGGCAGCGTGCCGTTGGTCTCGATCGCGATCGCGAAGCCGCGCGCGTGCAGCGCGGCGACCAGCGCGTCGTCGAGCTGCAGCGCCGGTTCACCGCCCGTGCAAACCACGAAGCGACCCTCGGCGTGACCTTCGGGCCAGTACGAGGCGACCGCATCGGCCAGCGCATCCGCGTCGGCGAACTTGCCGCCGCCGAGCCCGTCGACACCGACGAAGTCCGTGTCGCAGAACGTGCAGACGGCCGTCGCCCGATCGACCTCGCGGCCGCTCCACAGGTTGCAGCCCGCGAAGCGGCAGAACACCGCAGGCCGACCGGCGTTGGCGCCCTCGCCCTGCAGCGTGTAGAAGACCTCCTTGACGGCGTAGGTCACGGATGACACACCCGCGCGCCGGTCACTGCGCGACGTTGCCGGCGCGCTTCTTCGACAGCGCGGCCCACGCGATTGGCAGCAGCGACACCACGATCACGCCGACCATCACCAGCCCGAGGTTGGACTTGATTACCGGGATGTTGCCAAAGAAGAAACCCAGCGCGACGAAGCTGACCACCCACAACACGCCACCGAGGATGCTGTAGAGCTGGAAGGTCGCATGCGGCATGGCGCCGACGCCGGCCACGAACGGCGCGAACGTGCGCAGCAGCGGCATGAAGCGCGAGATCGTCAATGCGGCCGGTCCGTATTTCTCGTAGAACGCATGGGCCTGGTCGAGCGCGCCGCGATTGAACCAGCGCGAGCCTTCCCACTGGAATACGCGCGGCCCGATATAGCGGCCGATCCAGTAGTTCGACGTGTTGCCGAGGATGGCCGCGGCGATCAGCACGATGCCGAGAATCCACGGGTCCATGCTGCCGATCGCGGCCAGCGCGCCGGCCGCGAACAGCAGCGAGTCGCCCGGCAGGAACGGCGTGACGACGAGGCCGGTCTCGCAGAAGACGATGGCGAACAGGATGGCGTAGATCAGCACGCCGTAACGCGCGACGAGGTCGGCGAGGTGGACGTCCAGATGCAGGACGAACTGGACGAGGGAGAGGACGATATCCAAGCGGACTTCCGTGGTTTGACGCGGGCAGCGCTCATGATCGCATACGGACCACGGCCTATAATTCAGCGACTTGCAGGCATTCCGCTCGCGAACCGCCCCGCACAT
>JBBRRW010000252.1:0-4725 GCA_038245975.1 Burkholderiales bacterium | reverse complement strand
CCATCAGGTGATGCGGCTCCTTGCCGGTATCGATCGTGCGCAGCGTCTTCAGCGTGACCGGATCGACGATCGAGATCGACGCATCGCCGCTGTTGAGGACGACCAGCACGCGGTCGTCGGCGGCGATGGCCAGCGTCGGCAGGCCGGCTAGCGACAGCGGGAGCGCGACGGTGAACGCGCGCAAGGAGTAGCGCAAAAAGCGGCGCAAGGAAGAAAGAACAGCCGGAAAGGTCATCGACGGATTTTACGGGTTGGGGCGGAACGATCGCGTTGGAGACGGGACGGGAGAGCAGGAAAACCCGCCTGCCCGGCGCGGCAGCGGTCACGAAAGACCGCGGCCGGGCGCATGCGCCCGCTTTCAACGCGCGACCGGTGGTTTCCGATGACGGGTCAATGCTGCAGGCTGTCCCAGACCTTGTGCAGCCGCTTGACCGAAACGGGCATCGGCGTCCGCAATTCCTGTGCGAACAGCGCGACCCGCAGTTCCTCCAGCAGCCAGCGAAAGGTCGCCAGCCGCTCGTCGACGGCGCCCTTGCGCTGCGCTTCGGCGCGCTGCCAGCTCTTCAGCAGCGGCGCGAACTCGGCCATGCGCTCGTCGTCACGTCGCGGATCGGCGACCCGCTTGTCGATGCGCAGCACGATCGCCTTCAGGTAGCGCGGCAGATGCGCCAACTGCGCGGCCGGCGTCGTCGCCACGAAGCGGGGATTGATCAACGCGGCGAGCTGGCCTTCGATGTCGGCGACGGCGATCGGGCTCGCCTTGAGCTGGGCCATCTTCTTCAGCACCAGCTGGTACTGGTCGAGGATCGTGCCGACCGTCCGCGCGGTCTCGTTCGCGAGCAGCACGATGCGGGCGCGCGCGTCGGCCTTGCGCGCCGCGAAGCCGGCCGCGTCCATGGGCAGCGGTTCGACCAGGCAGGCCCGTTCGATCGCCGCGCCGACGATCTGGTCGCGCAGTTCCTCGGTCGTGCCGAGCGTCATGTACTGCATCGCCATGCGGGTCAGGTCGGGCAGGTTCTTCTCGAGGTAGCGCAACTGCTCCTGCAACTGCAGGCGGAACAGCCGTGCGAGGCCGTGGCGGTGGGCGCGCGCCGCCTCCTGCGGATCGTCGAACACCTCCAGCACCGCGTGGATCTTGCGGTCGACCAATGCCGGATAGCCGATCAGCACCTGGCCCTTGCGCCGCACCTCGAGCAGTTCGGGCAGGACGCCGAACGACCAGTCGACGAGCGGCTCGTTCGCGGCCTGCTCCACGGCGGTGGCGGCCGACGGGTCGCCTGCGTCGGGTCGCGTCGAGGGGGCCGCCTGCGGACGCGCGTCGTCGGCCTTGGCGGCCACCGGACCGACCCGCGCGAACGCCTCCTTGAACTGGTGGCGTGCCTGCTGCCCGAACTCGGTCCGCAGCGTTGCGAGACTGCGCCCCAGGCCGAGCTGGCGACCGTGCTCGTCGACGATGCGGAAGTTCATCAGCAGATGCGGCGGCACGACCTCGTCGCGGAAGTCGGTCGGCCCGGCCACGACGCCCTTCTGGTCGCGCAGGTCCTCGATCAGCGCGTCGACCAGCGCACCCTGCGGCTCGGCGCGCTCAACGAAGCGCTCGGCGTAGTCGGGCAGCGGCACGACGTGTCGCCGCAGCTTCTGCGGCAGCGACTTCAGCAGCATCTGCACCTTGTCCTTCAGCATGCCCGCGACCAGCCACTCGCAGCGGGCCGCGTCGACGACGTTGAGCGCGTACAGCGGCACCGTCATCGTCACGCCGTCGCGCGGGGTGCCCGGGTCGAACAGGTAGTCGAGCGCGAACACGATGCCGCCCGACGACAGCGTCTTCGGGAAGGCATCGCTGCCGGCGCCGGCGGCTTCGTGGCGCATCAATTCGTCGCGGTCGAGGTACAGCAGACGCGCTTCGTCGCGGGCTGCGACGCGATACCACGCCTCGAACGCGGCGCCGCCGGCCACCTCCTGCGGCACCCGCTCGTCGCAGAAGCGCACCAGCAGGTCCGCATCGACCAGCACATCCGGTCGTCGCGTCTTGTGCTCCAGCTCCTCGACGGCCGCGATCTGCTTGCGGTTGTGCGCCAGCATCCGCACCGTCGCGCCGTCGCGCGCCTCGAACGGCGAGGTCTGCGTGCTGTCGCGATGAAGCATCGCCTCGACCAGGCCTTCGCGGAGGAAGATCTCGCGTGCATGCCGCGGATCGAGCACTGCGTAGTCGACCCGGCGCTGCCCGTACACCGGCAGCCCGTACACGGTGCCGCGCTCGAGCACGATCACCGCGGCCGGCTTCTTCTCCCAGTGTGGATCGCCATGCGAGGTCTTCAACAGATGCGCGCCCACCGCTTCGATCCACTCGGGCTCGATCCGGGCGACCTTCCGCGCGAAGAGCTTCTGCGTCTCGATCAGTTCGGCGGCCATCACCCAGCGCGCCTTGCCGGCAGAGGTGTTGCCCTGCGACGGATTCTTCCGCGCCAGCGCCGAGCCCGGCCAGAGGCTGAAGCGGATTCCGCGCGCGCCGAGGTATTGCGCGTCGTCGTCGGACTTCGTTCCGATGTTGCCGAGCAGGCCTGCGAGCAGCGCCTTGTGGATCTGCTCGTAGGTCGCGGGCTTCGCATTGAGGCGCCAGTGATGCTCGGCGACGGTCGTGGCCAGCTGATGATGGACATCGCGCCACTCGCGCATGCGCATCGGCGAGACGAACCTGGCCCGACAGACGTCGCGCAACTGGCGCTGTGACTTCCTGTGCTCCGCCGAGCCGTCGCCACCGATCGCGGCTCCGTACCAGTCCCACAGCTTCAGGTCCGACAGGAAGTCCGATCGTTCGTCGACGAAGGCCTTGTGCGCTTCGTCGGCCGCCTCGCGCTGGTCGATCGGACGGTCGCGCGGGTCCTGGATCGACAGCGCGCTCGCGAGCACCAGCATCTCGGCCATGCAGTCGTGCTCGCGGGCCGCGACGATCATCCGCGCGATGCGCGGATCGAGCGGCAGCTTGCCGAGCTCGTGGCCGATCGGCGTCAGCACGTTGGCGTCGTCGAGCGCGCCGAGTTCGTTGAGCAGCTGACAGCCGTCGGTGATGGCGCGCGGCAGCGGCGGCTCGATGAACGGGAAGTCCTCGATCTCGCCGAGGGCCAGCGTCTTCATGCGCAGGATCACGGCCGCGAGCGACGAGCGCAGGATCTCCGGATCGGTGAACGCGGGGCGCGTCGTGAAGTCGGGCTCGTCGTAGAGCCGGATGCAGACGCCGGCCGCGACGCGGCCGCAGCGCCCTGCCCGCTGGTTGGCGGCCGCGCGGCTGATCGCCTCGGTGCGCAGCTGCTCCACCTTGTTGCGATAGCTGTAGCGCTTGACGCGCGCGTAGCCGGTGTCGACCACGTAGCGGATGCCAGGCACGGTCAGCGACGTCTCGGCGACGTTGGTGGCCAGCACGATGCGGCGCACGTTCGACGGCTTGAACACGCGCTCCTGCTCTTCGGCGGACAGGCGCGCGAACAGCGGCAGGATCTCGGTGTGCGGTGGATGGTGGCCGCGCAGCACCGCCGCGGCTTCGCGGATCTCGCGCTCGCCGGGGAAGAACACCAGCACGTCGCCCGGACCGATGCGCGCGAGTTCATCGACCGCGTCGACGACCGCCTCGACGACACCGCGCTCGTCGGCCGCCGTGTCGCGACGCGGCGCTTCGCCGGGCTTGGCCGGCGGCCGCGCCTCGGCATCCTGCACGGGCCGATACCGCAGTTCGACCGGGTAGAGCCGGCCGGAGACTTCGATCACCGGCGCAGGGTGCTCTTCGCTACCGAAGTGCCGTGCGAAGCGCTGCGCGTCGATGGTCGCCGACGTGACAATCAGCTTCAGGTCGGGCCGCCTCGGCAGCAGCTGCTTCAGGTAGCCCAGCAGGAAGTCGATGTTGAGGCTGCGTTCGTGGGCCTCGTCGATGATGATCGTGTCGTAGGCCGACAGCAGCGGATCGCCCTGCGTCTCGGCGAGCAGGATGCCGTCCGTCATCAGCTTGATCGACGCGCCGGGCGACAGCCGGTCGTGGAAACGGATCTTGAAGCCGACGTGTTCGCCGAGCGGCGAATGCAGTTCGTCGGCGATGCGCCGCGCGGTGGCGGTCGCCGCGAGGCGTCGCGGCTGCGTGTGTCCGATCAGCCCGCGGCCACCGGCGCCGATGCCGCGCCCGAGCGTCAGGCAGATCTTCGGCAGCTGCGTCGTCTTGCCCGAGCCGGTCTCGCCGCTGACGATGACGACTTGATGGCCGCGGATGGCCTCGGCGATCTCGTCTCGCCGCGCGGAGACCGGCAGCTCTTCGGGAAACACGATGGTCCCCACCGGATTCGGCACGACGCGTGGCCGCTCGATGCGCGTCCGGCGCGCAACCGGGCGATGCGCGGTGTCGGCGGCGATAGCGTCTTGCGGGACCGCGGGTCTGGGGGTGCGTCTGCGACGACGCGCGACGATCGGAGGTGGGCTCGACAATGCGTGGATTCGTGGGGCGGGCGCTGCGGGCGGCG
The DNA here is from genome assembly GCA_038245975.1 of Burkholderiales bacterium. Lineage (GTDB taxonomy): Bacteria > Pseudomonadota > Gammaproteobacteria > Burkholderiales > Burkholderiaceae_D > CAHJXF01. The sequence goes on along the minus strand of JBBRRW010000252.1, from coordinate 223 downwards.
CGTGCTGGAAAGGCGCGGCGGAATGTGACGCATCGGTGCGGCTGGCCGGTGCGTCCGTCGCAAGGCCGTCATTATAATGAGTGGCTTCCCCGCTCCGGCGCACGCGCCGACTTCACTTCCGGTATGACGACCAAGGCGCTGCAGCCGACATGACATCCGAAGTTCGCGACACCGTCGACGACGACAGCGAGATCGCCAGCCATCCCGAAACGGATGCGCTGCT
>JBBRRW010000251.1:0-4742 GCA_038245975.1 Burkholderiales bacterium | reverse complement strand
GTGGGCCGACCGACGAACGCGTCGGTGAAGTGCAATCGGCGGTTGCGCGGACGAAATCCTGAGTCCGCACGCAGGCAGTAGCGTGACGGGCAACCGGCGGGCGACGTCAGGCGCGTCGGTTCGTGAGCAGAGCAAGGCTCATGTCCGTGACCTGTGTCGGCTGGGCGGGCGGTGACCTGCAAGCGCCGCGTTCAGCGAAGGTCGCGGTCATGGTGCCGGCAGCGTCCGTAGGCGACCCATCTGTCCCCCTCCCGGGGAGTTCCGATGAAGAGCCCCTTGCTTATCGTTACGTCGTTGTTCTGCTGCGCGGCATCGGCTCAACAAGCGGTCGATAAAACCGATGCGCTGAACGCACGCTGCGAAGCTGCGCGTGAAAGAAAGCTCAAACCGACTCGCGAAGAGAAGATCAGGCGTTGCGAGCGGGCCGCAATCAACCGGCAGCCGGGTGCAGCACGTTCTATAGCACGTATGGCGACAACTCGAACCATCGCAATGGATCGGTCGTCCGTGGACGCTTCTACGATCTGCCGGAATGCGTCGGTGCTCAAGACCAAACGCACGGTCAGTTCGAGCCGGTTGTCGGTGATGCGGCAAGAGACGTGGGACTCGAGGTCGGCCGGTTGCACACGAAAGCGGTCCTTGAGTTCCGCCTTCCTTGGCCAGTCTGCCAGGTGGATCCCGGCAAACCGGGGAGACGACGACCCGATGGCCGTTTCGAACTCGGCTCAGCGGTTGGCCCAACCGCCGCTGACTGGGAATATCTGGCCGATGAAGCAGGCGGCAGCGTCGCTGCAGAGGTAGGCGGCGAACAGCGCGTCCTCTTCGGCGCTGACGAGGCGTCCGAGCGGCACCTCTCGCTTGAGACGCTCTTGGAAGCGCGGGTTGGCCTGCACCTCCGGGCCATAGTAAGTGGGGTTGGCAACGAAATTCTGCGCGATTGCATTGAGTTGTATGCCGTGCGGCGCCAGCTCGAGTGCAACCGACTGAACATAGGCCAGTTGTGCGCCACGCGCAGCGCTGTAGCTGCCGGTCCGCTTCTGGCCACGAAGCGCCGCGGCGCTGCCCATCACTAGAATCCGGCCGCTGCGCCGCTCGATCATCTGCGGCAGAACCGCGGCCACCAGTCGCGGCAGCGGGTCCACCAAGTGGGCGAACACGTTGCGCCACTCGGCGTCGCCTATCTCTGCAGCCGGTGTGCTCGGCGCGGGCAGCGCCAGGTGAACCAGCAACACATCGACTCTCCCGGCGCCATGAACGATCGCGCTGGGCAGCGCGGGGTCGTGAGCCAGCGCCCGATCATCGGCGATGACGTCGGCTCCCAAGCGCTCGAAAACGTCACAAAGCGCCGGGCCCATGAATTCATTCGATTGGGTGAGCAACACTCGCCTGCCGTCGAGTCTGGTGGTCGTCATTTTTTGGTGAGGCAAGCCACTGCCCAGTTTCGTCTCGAACTGCGACCGTCGCCATCGTACGGCCGCAGAAGTTGCAGTATGACCGTGCGATGCGGACCAGGCGCTGACGCCTGCTGTGGTCGGCTCCTGGCCGCAAAGCGCCGACGAGATGCATGCTCCCGGATGTCGGTGTCCATCTTCTCGGCCATCGACCGTGGCGGACGAAGGATTTCGCGTGGAATCGCGGCATAACCCGTGGGCACCTTCACCCGCCTTCGGGAATCGGCCATGGCCCATGCGTGCGGGCATAGTAGGTCGAGCGTTTCGGCCGGGCGGGAAAGCATGCGGCGATCGGGTGCATCCTGCCGGATTCAGCAGGAACCAGCTTCCGGTGCAATCACGCGAGCGGCGTGCCGTCCTCGAAGAACCGCCGGAGACGGTCGCGATGCGGTTCGATGTCGACACCCTGTGCGACGAGCCACCGGTCGTCGAACAGCGTGCTGCGGTAGCGGTCACCCGAGTCGCACAGCAGCGTGACGATCGACGCCTGCAGGCTGGTCTGCATCATTTCGCCGACGAGTTGTGCGCACGCCCAGATGTTGGTGCCCGTGGACCCGCCGCACGGCTTCCCGAGGATCTCGCTGATGACCCGCATCGCGGCGATGCTTGCGGTATCGGGGATGGCGAGCATGCGATCGATGGTCTCGGGGAGGAAAGACGCCTCGACCCGCGGGCGGCCGATGCCCTGGATCAGCGACTCGCAGTCGTCGATCTCCGTCAAAGTGGGATCGTCGAAGTGTCGATGGAAGATCGACCCCGTCGGATCGGCCACGCACAGACCGGTGTCGTGGCATTGATAGCGGATGTAGCGTCCGAGGGTCGCCGAGGTACCGCCCGTCCCCGCGCCGCAGACGATCCAAGCCGGTATCGGATGGGGCTCCCGGTGCATCTGCGCGAAGATCGATTCGGCGATGTTGTTGTTGCCGCGCCAGTCGGTCGCGCGCTCCGCGAGCGTGAACTGGTCCATGAAGTGGCCCCCGACCTCGCGTGCGAGTCGCATCGACTCCCCATGGACCTGTTTCGCATCTGCCACGAGGTGGCAACGACCGCCGTAGGATTCGATGGCGGCGATCTTCTCGGTCGACGTGGTCTTCGGCACCACGGCCACGAACGGCAGGCCGAGGAGCTTCGCGAAATAGGCCTCGGACACCGCGGTCGATCCGCTCGAGGCCTCGACGATCGTGGTGCCCGCGGCTATCCGCCCGTTGCACAGTGCGTAGAGGAACAGGGATCGCGCGAGCCGATGCTTGAGGCTCCCGCTCGGATGGCTCGATTCGTCCTTCAGGTACAGCGTGACCCCGGTCCTGGGTGGCAGTTGCACACGGATCAGATGCGTGTCGGCCGACCGGTTGAAGTCCGCTTCGATGCAGCGGATGGCGTTCGACAGCCACTCGCGCTGCGCGCTGCGGATCATGCGGTGGCCTCGGACCGCAGCGCGGCCTGCGCCCGACGGCGCAGCGCCGCGCGGTCGACCTTGTTGGTCGAGGCGACCGGCAGCGCATCGACGAGCCAGATGCGGCGCGGATGCTGGTAGGCCGGGGCCTTCGCGAGCGTGTACTGCCGCAGCAGCTCCGCGGTGGTCGACGCGCCGGCCCGCAACACCACGAACGCGACCGGCTTCGTGCCCTTGATGTCGTCGTCGACCGGGACGACGCAGGCTTGCTGCACGTCGGGGTGCGACTCGATCACGGTCTCGACCTGGCTCGGGAAGATGTTCTCGCCGCCCGACACGAACATGTCGTCGGTGCGGCCAACGAACGTGTAGAAACCCTGCGCATCGCGGCGGAACACGTCGCCGGTGCGGTAGAAGCCGTCCGCGGTGACCGGGCGGTCGACGTCGGGCCGGTTGTGATAGCCGAGCATGACCGCCGGGCTGCGCATCTCGAGCAGGCCGTGATCGGGACCCTCGCCCAGCGATGTCAGCCGCACGTCGACGTCCGGATGCGGATAGCCGACAGATTCGATCGGGATCGGCAAGCCGTCGGGATGCGGTCCGAACACCACCGGTCCCCCCTCCGTCGTGCCGTACGAGTTGACCACGGCGGCTTCGGGCAGCAGTTCGCGGATCTGCATCGCGAGTCGGTGGCTGACCGGCGCCGAGCCCATACGCACCGCATTCACCGAATGCAGATCGGCCGTGGCCAGCGCCTCCTTCTCGCGCAGCATCATCGCGATCATCGGCGGGACTGCGGTGAGCCACGTGCAACGCTGGCGGCCGATCGTCTCGATATAGGCGCGGGCCTGGAATTGCGGCAATAGCGCGGCGCTGGCTCCGGCGCCCAGCGCGAGCAATGACAGCGCCAGCGCGTTCATGTGATACAGCGGCGCGGCGATCAGATAGCGCTCGCGCGACAGGTCGACGCCGCGCATGCGCACGCGGACGACCCAGAGGTGCGCGGCGTGCGACAGCATCACGCCTTTCGGACGAGCGGTGGAACCGGACGTGTAGAGGAACAGGGCCGGCTCGTTCGGCCGCGGGACGATGGGCTCGAACGCGCCCGGATCGACGAGCGTGTCGAAGCCATCGATGCCTCCCCGATCGAACTCGAGCACCGGCAGGCCGGGGGGACAGACGCCGCGATGGTCGGCGTCGCAGACGACGAGCCGCGCGCCGCAGTCGGCGATCACGGTGGCGATCAGCTCCGCCGGGAAGCGGTGGTTGACCGGCACCGGCACGATGCCCGCGCGCATCGCGCCGAGCATCAGCGCGACGGACTCGTATCGATTCGAGGCCAGGATCGCGATACGGTCGCCGCGGACGAGCCCCCACCCGACCAGACCACGCGCGAGCGCGTCGGCGAGGCGGTCGAATGCCGCGTGCGAGACCGCCTGCGCAACCCCGTCCAACGCCACGTTGATGAACGCCACCGCGTCCGACTCGCGGTGAGTCCGGTTCACCGACCCGAGGTTGACGACGTCGGCGGACGTCATGACAGCGATCGGCAATCGAGCACGAGGTCGAGCGACGGAATCGTCAGCGACGCGTGATCCGGATCCTCGGCTCGCCACTGCAGGTCGTCCCGCCGCGCGGTGCGCCCCGCGAGTCGTTCGAGCCCGTCGAACCCGAGTCCGATCCGCGTGAAGCGGTTCCGCGGTGCGGGCTCGACGAGCAACCGGAACCCGTCCGCGAGCGTGATGCACCAACCACCGTCGGTGCGCACCGCCTCGGCACCGGTCGCCGCGGCATAACGCCGGGCCACAGGTTCGGCCTCGATGCTCTCGATGGTCAGATGATCGAGCGTCCGCAGGCCGTTGTCGTGGACGAGCCATTCGTCGCGCCAGACCAGTTCG
>JBBRRW010000250.1:0-4789 GCA_038245975.1 Burkholderiales bacterium | reverse complement strand
TGCTTGCGCTCGATGAAGCGCAGCCCGACATCGCCGAGCGTCTTCGCGTTCTCGATCGAGCAATGCTTGAGGATGCCTTCGCGGGTCTCGAAGCACAGGTTGAGTCCGTCGAACCCGCCGTAACGCTCCTCGAGCACGTCGACGACCCGCAACGACTGCAGGTTGTGCTCGAAGCCGCCGTGGGCCTTCATGCAGTCGTCGAGCGCGTCCTGCCCGGCATGGCCGAACGGCGTGTGGCCGAGGTCGTGCGCGAGCGAGATCGCTTCGGTCAGGTCCTCGTTCAGCCCGAGGTTGCGCGCGATCGATCGGGCGATCTGCGCGACTTCGAGAGAATGCGTGAGCCGCGTACGAAACAGGTCGCCCTCGTGATTGACGAAGACCTGGGTCTTGTACTCGAGGCGGCGGAACGCGCTCGAGTGGACGATGCGGTCGCGGTCGCGCTGGAACTCGCTGCGGGTGCTCGACGACGGCTCGGCGTGCTGGCGTCCGCGCGTCGCATCGGAGCGGGCGGCATACGGCGCGAGCGTGCGGATGTCCGCGCTGCTCAAGGGCGCGCCGCCAACTCTGCGGTCCGGGGCGGTCGGCTTTCCGCGAGAACCCGGTCGAGATCGGCATCGTCGACCTGCGAGACCCGCGCGCTGCCGAGGCCGTCCATCAACACGAAGCGCAGCCGACCGTGTTCGGCCTTCTTGTCGCTCGACATCCAGCGTCGCCAGTCGTCGACCGACAGCGCGGGGGGATCGACCGGCAGACCCGCGGCGCGCAACAGATCGGTCAGGCGACGGCGGACGCGTTCGTCGATGAGCCCGAGCCGAGACGACAGCGCCGCCGCCATCACCATGCCGGCGGCGACCGCCTCGCCGTGCAGCCAGTTGCCGTAGCCGCTCGCGCCTTCGATGGCGTGACCGAAGGTGTGCCCGAAGTTCAGCAGCGCGCGCTGGCCGGCCTCGCGCTCGTCGGCTCCGACGATCCCGGCCTTGAGTTCGCACGAGCGACGGATCGCATGCGTCAGCGACGCACGATCGCGTGTCAGCAGGCGGGGCATCGCGTCTTCGAGCCACGCGAAGAACGCGGCGTCGAGGCTCGCCCCGTACTTGACGACCTCCGCGAGGCCGGCCGCGTATTCGCGCGGCGGCAACGTGTCCAGCGTCGCAAGGTCGATGACGACGCCGACCGGCTGGTGGAATGCGCCGATCATGTTCTTGCCGAGTCGATGATTGATGCCCGTCTTGCCGCCGACCGACGAATCGACCTGCGACAGCAGCGTGGTCGGCACCTGCACGAAGCGCACACCGCGCTGATAGGTGGCGGCCGCGAAGCCCGCCACGTCGCCGACCACGCCCCCGCCCAGCGCCACGACCGTCGCACTGCGGTCCAGGCGGGCCGCGAGCATCGCATCGTGGATGGTCTCGAGCATCGCGGCATTCTTGAAGCGCTCGCCGTCCGGCACGACGATCGCGACGACACGGCGTCCACCGTCCTGCAATCGCGCGCACAAGGCTTCGCCGTAGCGGGGCGCGAGTGCGTCGTTGGTGACGACGGCGAGGTCGCCATGCACGCCGCACCGCGCGAGGAAGTCGGACCAGAACGCGGCGTGCGCATCGGGCTGCGCGACCGGCCCGTCGACGATGTGGATCGGATAGCTGCGATCGCCGAGCGCGACGACCAGCGGTGCCCCGGTGTCGTGGACTACCGGCCTCGCGCTCACGCCCGACCCATCGATGCAGACGATTCTTCGTCGAGCGGCACGCCGGCGCGGGCATCGTCGACGACGCTCGCGAGCTGGATCGCGAGGGCATCGACCAGCCGCGAGACGCTGGGCTTGCCGGTCTCGATCACCAGGTCCGCGACTTCGCGGTACAGCGGATCGCGAGCGGCCAGCAGTTCTTCGAGCCGTGCTTTGGGGTCCGCGCAATCGAGCAGCGGACGGTTGCGGTCGTTACGCGTGCGCAGCCACAGATCGTGGGCCTTGGCCTGGAGGTAGATCGTCAGTCCGCGCTGCTTCAGCCGCGCCCGCGTCAGCGGCGACAGCACCGCGCCGCCGCCGGTCGCGAGCACGATGCCTTCGCGGAGGGACAACTCGTCGATGATCTGCTCCTCACGCTTGCGGAAGCCCGCCTCGCCTTCGAACTCGAATATCACGGGTACCGACACGCCGGTGCGCGCCTGGATCTCGTGGTCGGTGTCGATGAACGTCCGGTCCAGTCGCATCGCCAGCTGCCGGCCGACCGCGCTCTTGCCGGCACCCATCATGCCGACGAGGAAGAGGTTGCGGTTCTTGTGACTCACCGGCCGATTCTATTCCGTGCGTGCGCGAAAACGAAAATGCCGCCCGAAGGCGGCATGCCGGTCCGGATGCCGGTCGTGGACCGACTCCCGTGCCTGTCGACCTAGCGGACCGAAATCGAGCCGTTGACCTGCGTCGGCGTGATGAAGATCAACAGTTCGCTCTTGTTGGTGGTCTTGGACGTATTGCGGAACAGATAACCCAGCACCGGGATGTCGCCGAGCAAGGGCACCTTCGTCACCGTGTTGTTGTCGGTCAGCTGGAAGATGCCGCCGAGCACCACGGTGCCGCCGTTCTCGACCAGCACCTTCGTGTTGACGTGCTTGGTATCGATGGCGAAACCGGCCGTGGTCACCTGACCCACGCTGTCCTTGGTCACGTCCACGTCGAGGATGATGTTGCCTTCCGGCGTGATCTGCGGCGTGACCTCGAGCTTCAGGTTGGCCTTGCGGAACTGGATGCTGGTCGCACCGCTGCTGGTCGCGATCTGGTATGGCAGTTCAGTACCCTGTTCGATCAGTGCCTTCACCGAATCGGCCGTCACCACGCGAGGACTCGACACGATCTTGCCCGTGCCGTCCGCTTCGAGGGCCGACAACTCCAGGTTGAGAAACTTGGTGGCGGCCTTGTTGAACAGGCTGACACCGATCGACGCGGGGTTCAGCCCGCTGATGCCGGCGGCAGGGAGGCTGAAGAACTGCGAGTCGGGGATGAAGCTGCCGCCGGTGATCGCGGCCTGGCCCGACTGTTCGCCGGCGCCCAGGTAGTTGCCGGTGACCCGGTAGCTGCCCTGGCCCGTCTGGCCCGGAACGACGGTGGTCGCATTGTTGAAGCCGAGCTTGACGCCGAGGTTCTTGCTGAACTGGTCGTTGGCTTCGACGATGCGTCCCTCGATGATCACCTGGCGACTCGGGATGTCGAGTTTGGCGATGACGCCGCGGATCTGCTCGAGCTTCGATCCGGTCTCGACGATGAACACCTGATTCGTCCTGAGGTCCGCCGAAGCGGCGCCGCGCTTGGACAGGATGCGGTTCGCCGTGCCTCCACCCGCGCTGGTCCCGCCCGCCGAGCCCGTCCCGTTGAGGAACTCGACCAGGTCCTGCGCCTTCTGGTAGTTGAGCTGGAAGGTCTCGCTGCGCAGCGGTTCGAGATCGGCGATCTGCGAACGCGCCTCGAGGTCGAGCTTTTCCTTCGTCGCGAGTTCGTCCTTGGGCGCCACCAGAATCACGTTGCCGTTCTTCCGCATGTCCAGGCCCTTGGCCTGCAGGATGATGTCGAGCGCCTGGTCCCAGGGGACGTCCTTGAGACGCAACGTAAGGTTGCCGTTGACCGAGTCGCTGGTGATGATGTTCAGGTTCGTGAAGTCGGCGATGACCTGCAGCAGCGAGCGCACGTCGACGTTCTGGAAGTTCAGCGACAGTCGCTCACCCTTGTAGCCGGCGCGACTGGTCTGGAACAGCTTGTTCGGGTCTTCCTTCAGCGGCTTGACCTCGACCACCAGGCGATTGTCGGTCTGGTAGGCGTTGTGCTCCCACAGGCCGCGCGGCTCGATCACCATCCGCACGTTGTCGCCCTGCGTGAAGGTGTTGATGGTCTGCACCGGCGTTGCGAAATCGGTGACGTCGAGGCGACGCCGGAGGCTGTCCGGCAAGGCCGACTTGGCGAAGTCGATCACGATCGACTGGCCCTGCGTGCGGATGTCGACGCCGGTCTGGCTGTCCGACAGGTCGATGATGACGCGGCCCGTGCCGTCGGGTCCGCGACGGAAGTCGATGTCGCGGATGCTGTGCGCCGCGACGGCCGGCGTGGATTCTGCGAATCGCGTGGTCGGGGCGTGCACGGCGCTGGCGTTGCCGGCGCCGCTGTCCGCGATCTGCGGGGTCAGCGTGACCACGACGGCGTTGCCTTCGATCACCGACGTGAAGGCCACGCTGCGCTTGAGGTTCATCACCAGCCGCGTGCGGTCGCCGGCCTGGACCAGGTTGATCGACCGCAGGTCGCCCTGGTTGGCGTCGATGGCGTTCTTGCCCGACGCGTTGGTGGTTTGCATGAAGTCGAACGCGATGCGCGCGGGCGTCGCGACCGAGAACGAAGGGGGGATGGCGGTGGGGGCCGTCTTCAGGCCGATCCGCACGACCAGGTTGCCGCCCTGCTGCGTGGTAGTCACCTCCTGGATCGAATTGTCCTCGGCCGCGGCGCTTGCCGGAGACAGGACGCAGGCCAGCGAGAGGAAAAGCGCGGACGCTGCGAGCAACCACTCGCGCACACGGCTTTGCAGGGACATGACGGATGCCGGAGCATCGCGCCGATGGAGTTGCTTCATCGCTTGTTCTCCTGCAATTGCAGTGTCGTCGCGCGTTCGACCCACTCGCCGGCGGCGTCCTGAACGACTTCCTTGAGGGCCACTTCGTTTTCGTCGATCCGCGTGACGATCCCGAAATTCTGGCCGATGTAATTACCTACTTTGATCTGATAAACCAAGCCATCGGCGCGGAGCAGTGC
>JBBRRW010000249.1:0-4815 GCA_038245975.1 Burkholderiales bacterium | reverse complement strand
CCGGCCGTCGTTCTCCTGAAGGAAAACGGGTACAGCCATTTCGTCGTCGTGAAGGGCGTTCGTGACGGACGGGTGCTCATCGGCGACCCGGCGGGCGGCACGCGCGTGATGAGTCGCGCGCACTTCGAATCGCTCTGGATGAACCAGATCCTGTTCGTCATCAGCAACAAGCGCGAGCTGGCCCGCTTCAACGCGTCCGTCGACTGGAACGTCGCGCCGCTTTCGCCGCTGGCATCCGGCGTCAATCGCGACGGCATCGCCGGAACGCTGCTGTTCAAGATGGGCCCGTCGGACTTCTGACCCGGGGACTCCATTGAAGCCCGCTCCGAAAGTCCTCACCGTCCTCATCTCGCTGATGGGCCTCGGCTTGCCGTGCGCATGTTGGGCCGCCGCCCCGGCCGGGGTGTCGGAAGCGCGTTCGCAGGACGCGGAGTCGGCTGTCCGCAAAGCGCTCGGCCTGGAAGGCGGGCCCGCGAAGCGACCCGACGAAGCGGCGGTGCCGGCGCCGCCGCCAGTCTCGCTGTCGGAGATGGCTGTTTCGAGGCCGAGGCCCGCAGCGTCCGCGGTGAAGGCGCGCGATGCGCGACTGCGCCCCGGCGTGAACTGGGATCCTGCGGTCCTCGGCCTGCGCAACGCGGCAGGCAAGGCACCGACCCCGCAACCGGGTTCCGGGATCGCGACGGCGTCGTCGCAATCCGACGAAGCGGATCGGATCAGGGTGGTGCTCGGCTTTGACATCGCGCCCAGTGCGCAACGGATCGCCATCGCGCATGCGAGCCATCGGGCGACGGAGGCGTTGTTGACGACGCCGGTCGCGCCGCTCGTCGCGGACGCGATCGTCGCGTCGACTGGCGCATCGGCCGATCGGGTCGACTCGATCGAAGCGGCGGCCGACTCGATCGAACCGCAACTCGCGTTCGTGGATCGGCAGGCATCTTCCGGGATTCCGCTTCAGGCGTTCGGCGTCGAATCGTTGTTGTCCCAGAAGCGACGCCCGCAGCGCAAGCACGACGAGCCGCTGCCAATGTTCGTCGAGACGACGCCTTCACCCGCGCGCCGGGAAGAAGGACCGGCTTCGCAGGCGTTGATCGTGCCGATGCCCGAACTCGGCAGGCTGCTCGATCTACAAATGCAGGCGCAGCGCGTGCGCGGATTCGATTCCGGCGAAGCGGCGCGTAAAGGGGTCGACGCACGCGAAGACGAAGACCCGCTGCAGCCTTTCCTTCGCGCGTTGGCGGCTAGGGATGTGCTGAACGATCTGGTGCTCGTGCCGCTCGGTTCGATGACGGCTCGCAGCGCATCCAGCGAAGCGACGAGCGCGCAGGTGTTCGATCGCGTCGCCGCCGACATGCAATGGTTGTCTCACGCGCCGATGCTCGTGGATAGGGAAGCGTTGCCCGTGTTCGATCGTCAGCCGTTGCTCGCGAGGATCGACGCACCGGATGAGATCGCGCCGGCGCAGATGCAGGCGATCACGCTGCCGATCACGGCCGTCGTCGATCGGCCGCCGATCGCGTCGCTCGTCGATGTCCCGCGGTTCGAAGACCGTCAGCTGCAGCCCCTGCTTCCCCGCGTGCCTCTTTCCGAATTCGCGGGCGCCGTGGATCACCTGCTGCTGCCCGTGATCGTCGTACCGGCGACGATCGACGAACCGTCGCCGTTCGCGGTGCAACCGAAGCATTCATCGCTGGTCGCCGCGTTGCCCGTGGCGCCCACGTTCACGGCACCTGCGTCGATGACGCCTTCCGTTCCATCGTCGATCGTCACAGCGGACAGCGCTCCGCCGCAATCGACGCAGGGCGAGCCCGCGTCGCTCGCCCCACAGGACGTGGCGGCGTGGGACATCTTCGCGGAGCCGGAGCCGGCTTCGTCGCGCATCCATGCGATTGCGATGCGCATCTCACCGGACTGGTTCGACATCTTCGATCCGGCGTTGCCGGCCTCGCGCATCGGCGTCGTGGCGAGCGCCCTCAAGGCTTCGAATGCTGCGATCCCACCGCTCGTGCCAGTCGGCAAGTCGACGTTGCTGCCGGTCTTCGATACGGCATTGACGCAGTTCGTCGACCTCGATCTGAAGAAGCCCCGTGCCCGCGCTTCTTCATCGAGCAAGCGGGTCATGAACGATGCGCCGGCCACTCCGGCCGACGTGGTCATCGAAGTCCCTCGCGCCGCGGAACCGACGAAGACGCTTGCGTCGACGGCACGCACGACGACCGTGATCGAAGCAATGGAACGCAAGCGCGGCAGTGCCCCGACACCCTCCATGGATCGCAACGACAGCGGGGTGGCTGCCAGCGGTCCGGCCGCGCCAGACCCGCTCGGTACGGCCGCATCCTACGATCGCATCGATCCGCTGGAAGGCATGCGGGTGGCCGTCAGCGAGGCAAAGCTCGACGGCATGCGCGGCGGCTTCGAAGGCGATAGCGGTCTGAGGATTTCCTTCGGCATCGAGCGCGCCGTCTTCATCAATGGAAATCTCGTGACGACGACCAGCCTGAACGTGGCCGATCTCGGCAAGATCAGCGCCGGTCAGGCACAGGCGGCTGGACTCGATCGCGCGACGCTCGGGCTGATCCAGAACGGGCCGAACAACAACTTCGCGCCCGGGAACCTGTCGTCGTCGAGCGTCGCGACGGTGATCCAGAACTCGCTCAACGACCAGAAGATCCAGGGCGTCACGCTGATCAACGCCACGGTGAACAGCCTGGACGTCATCAGGCGCACGAACGTGCAGTCATCGATCCAGAGCGCGCTGACCGATTCGTTGCGACGCTGATCGTCACGTGGGTCGAAAGACGCGACCGGTCGTGTCGCCTCGAGATCCGGGATCGGACCTCTAGACGATGGTTCACAGCGACATCGGCATTCTCAGCGTGAGCGTCACGTCCGGCGTGTCGCGGGTCAGACCCGCACCCAGCGACAGGCTGACCGTCCGTTGCGGACTCAGCCGCAGCGAGTAGCCGAGCAGCAGCGTGCCGAGCTGCACGCGGACCGATCCGGGTGCGATCTGGTTGGCGATTCGCGTCTTGCCGACCGAGGCATGGTCGTAGCCGATGCTGAACGACGACTTCTCGTTCAGCGCGAAGCCCATGCCGAAGTTGAAGCCGAAGATGCCGCCCGGATGAACGCTGCCGAGGTCCTCCGGTCCGGTGTCCGTGTTGCGGACGACGTCGCTGCGCCGGAAGCTGTACAGGTAGCTGAGTGTGCCGAAGAACACCGCCGGATCGGATGGATAAAGTACCGTCAACGCCGGCTGCAGCCCGTAAAAACCAGAACCCGTCGGAAGGCTGGTCTGCACGCCGGCATTCTGGAAGCCCGCGACCGATTGCGAGGTTGTGACTTCGAACGGATCCTTGCCGGTGCGCGACTTGAAGCGAAGGCTGCCGATGAAGTAGGGGTTGTCGGAGCCGCCGTCGTTGAACTGATAGCGGGCAGTGGCCTCGACGTCGCCGATCCCGTGACCGGATGAATTGAACACGGTGGTCGCGCTCGCGGCGCCCTGCAGGAAGGCGTTGCCGACACCGGTGTCGGAGCGATAGACGTAAGGGACGCGCGTTTCCAACTCGAAGCGGTTGGTCACGCCGTAGCGAGCCGTCAGGGTCCCCGTGAAGGTGTTGCGCTTGACCTCGCGGACATCGATCAGGCCGATCAGGATGGCCGGGATGATCGTGTAGCCGACCAGCGCGACCCGGTTGGTCGACGAATACGAATACTGCACCGCCGGCTCGAGGCCGATCTTGCCTCGCGGCGTCAACACGCCCGTTTGCTCGAAGATCGGGGCCAAGGCGAGCGTGCGACTGTCCTGCTGCGGCGCCTGACCGACCGGCTGCGGAGGTGATGCCTGCGCGATCTGCTCGGGCGGATTCGAATTGATCCCGGTGCTGGCCGCGGCCGGGACGACATTCGGCGCAGTGCTGGTGCCGGTCCCGCGTCTCTGGGCCAGGGCTTCGAGGCCCAGCGCGCGCCGGACGTCGTTGAGATTGGCTTCCTCTTCGGCGATCGAACGCTTCAGCGCCTCCATGCGCCGCGTCTGTTCGACGATCTGCTGCTTGAGCGATTCGATCCTGGCTCCGGCATCATCGGCCGGATCCGCGCATTGCGCCGCGCCAGCCCCGAAAGCACATGCAATGGCAACCCCAATCGACCTCGCGCGCAGTCTTTGATGTTTCATCGTGTCTCCGTGTTCGATGCCTGACGATCGACGAGTCACCAGTCCGACCAATACTGGTTCGCCTATTTGGCGGCGTCTCTTCTGCGATCGATTTTCCTCGATGGCTTTATGAGCGGCAAGCGATTGCCGCACATCTGCGAATCGCTCGCCGCATTTACAACGGTCATCCCGAACAATGACGGCGATTCGCCGAAATCTTCAGCTCGCCTTCTGGACCACTCGATGAAACTCCGTATTCACTGGCCCTGGCACAGGCCGAGGATCTTTTCGCTTTGCGAACACGATGCGGGATTGGGGCGCGCGGTCGGCTGTGCTCCTGCGGGTTGCTTCGGCATCGCCGCATTGCACGATCGCAGCACCCGCTCCGTCGGGCCGTAGTAGAGCCAGCCCGCTCCAAGGTCCGGCATCGTCAGTTCGACGTCGCGCCATTTCGGATGCCCCTCGGTCTGCAGGATCGGGAAGTTCTGGCACAGCGAACGCGCCAGGCGCGCCATGTGGTCGACCGTCGGCTTGTAGGTGTAGTCGTAGGTGACGAGCAACGCCTTGATCGCCAGCCCCGGAACGTCCTGGTCGAGCCAGTTCGGATAGCTGGCCGAGCGGATCGTCGCGGGAAAATAGGTCTGCAGCGTCGCGCGCGTCGCGGG